>NZ_JBFUHO010000071.1:0-34361 GCF_056402355.1 Variovorax sp. P4_B11 | reverse complement strand
GGCCTTCCCTGCGGGTTGCCGGGCCAAGGGGCCGTCTGCGGCGTTGCCCCCGCTTGCGGCGTTGCCCCCGCTTGCAAGGCCAACGCCTTGCATGTGCCAACGCACATGCCGCGTCGCGCGCCTTGATTGGCCCGTCCTGGCAGGCCTTCGCGACCCCGGAAATAGTGTGAACAGGCCCTAAGTCGAGCGCCGGTAGGCGGAGGGCGTGACGCCCCAATGGCGGTGGAAGGCCTGGCTGAAGTGCGCAGCCGAGGGATAGCCGGTCGCCTGGGCAACGTCCGCCAGCGGCATCCGCGATCCGTGCACCAAACGGGCGGCCGCCTCCATCCGCTGCAGGTTCAACCACGCGTGCGGCGTGGTACCAAAGGACACTTTGAATGTGCGCGAGAAATGGAACGGGCTCAGCCCCACCAGTTCGGCCAGCCGGGCCACCGGCCAGCGTTCATGCAGGGCGGCCGCCACCGCCTCGGCAAGCCGCGTCATCTGCCGCTTCGAAAGAGACGCGTGCGAACTCTGCGGCAGCGCGTGGCTGGCGTAGTTCTCCAGCAGGTGCAACGCAAGGGCCAGTGCAAGGTTCTCGCCGAAGGCCGGATGCAGGGAGATATTGTTGTCGAGGGAGCCGAGCAGCACTTGAGCGAAACCGGCCAGCACCGGGTCGCTGCGGCCGAAGCAGCTCTCCAGGTGGACGTCGCCGCCCGCGGCCCGCTGCAGCCACGCGGGCGCGAGGTTGATGATGATGTTGTCGCGTCTGGCGGTGCTGCGCCAGAAGCTGGGCAGCCCCGCCGGCACGACCATCGCCTCGCCCGGCTGCCAGCGTGTCTGCGCAACTGCGTTTCCCTGGCGCTGGAACAGTCCGGTGGGTGTGGAGCGGCGCAGAAGGATGGTGTGGGCACTCACCGGTGGAACGTAGACGTCTCCCAGCGGGCCGACCTGGTGCCACACGACGAGGCCGCTCCAGGGCCGACCGATGCTCGAGCGGTGCATGTGTCCGGGCAAGGTGTGCCACGGCTCGTCCGTCGTCCCGGACGCCAGTGCGTGCCAGCGATCGGCATCGAATTCCCGGTCCAGGCCGGAATGGGTCGCAGTCGGGGAAGTCAGCTGCATGTGGGAAGAGGCAGTGTGTGCGGGTTCTCGCGCCCTGGCATCGTAGCGCGCCACGACGGGGCCTGCGCACAGGAAGCTGTGAACCCTGAGCACGACCCTGGCCTTCACGTGAGGGCTTGCCAGCACCTTCTCGACTGCCGCGGCATGATACGACTGGATCGGGCACAAGTGCTTCAACGGATCGTGTCCTCTCGGGCCGGTGTTCACGCCGGCCGAGTTCGTCGGCTCGCCGGAGGACCTCGACATCAAGCTGTGGGTCAACGGCGAGCTTCGCCAGGACTCGAACACGCGCAACCACCTGTACAGCGTCGCGGAGCAGGTCTCCCACTTGAGCGAGCGCACCGACCTGTATCCCGGCGATGTGATCCTGACCGGAACCCCCGCGGGTGTCGGCATGGAAACCGGCACCTTCCTGAAGCGCGGCGACGTGACGAAAGTATGGATCCAGGGTCTTGGCGCGCTCGAAACCCGAATCGTCTGACCCAGGCGATCGCTGGGCTCTATGCCTGAGTGCCCGGAAACTTGCCGGACACCTGGTGCGGGCTATCGGGGCCGTGCCAGGGTTTCCGCGAGTTGCCAGAGCGATCCCATCTGCCCGGAATGGAAGAGCAAAGGCGGCGTATCGGTCCGCGAGAAGCGTTCGACGCGGCCGAGGATGATCGTGTGATCTCCCTCCTGGTGGCGCGAGTACGTCGAGCATTCGAAGGTCGCGACGCTCTCGACGAGCCGCGGGCATTCATTGGGGCCGACCTCGAATGCTTCGGAGAAACGCTCGAACTTGTCCGCGGCGGGCTTCGCGAAGTGCCAAGCCAGATCGCGCTGGTCTGCAGTCAGCACGCTGAGGTTGAAGGATCGCCCGGCAATGAACACGTCGGCGCTGCGGGTGTCGTCGCGGATGCTCCAGAGAATCAATGGCGGATCCAGCGATACCGAAGCGAACGAATTGATGGTCATTCCCTCGCGCTTGCCGTCAGGCGCCGCTGTCGTGACGAGGCACACGCCCGTGGGGAAGGCGCCGAGTGCCTGACGCAACTGGCGGGCGTCGACCGTGTCGGCCGCATCGCCCGTGATGAGAGCCCAGGAGTACATGGCCGATGCTCCGCTCAGTACTGGCCCTTCGGCTCGAGGCCGAGCAGGTATTGCCCGACCATCGACGAGACCGCGTCCCAGTTGAGACTGATGTGGCGCGAGATGGCGTTCGTGTCGCGCCACATGCGCTGAATCGGTTGGTTCAGCGCCAGGCCCGCGCCGCCTACGCTGGCGAAAACCGCTTCGACGGCGTCGCGCGAGAGCCGTGCGGCGAAGGCATGGTCGCGGCGATTGCGAATACGTTGTTCGATGCTGATGATTCGGCCATCGGCCGCCATCTGCTCGACCTGCGCGGTATCACGGTAGAGGAGCAGCCGCGCCGCGTCGACGCTCGCCGACGCTTCGGCCAGACGAGACTGCACCGGGAAGAACTCGCTCAGCCTGTTTCCCCCTCCGGACACCGCTCCCCGGGTGACGCGCGAGCCGGCCAGCTCGATCAGCTCGTCGACGGCGCCTTGCGCGGTTCCGACAATCGGCGAGACGAGGCACACGGGGACTGCGGACAGGAACGGGATGCGGTAGATCGGGTTCACGTTGACCTTCGAGCCAGGCGGGCAGTTCGAGGACGCCTCCGCGAAGCTCAGCTTGCGGTGTATCGGAACAAAGGTCGGCTTGTCGATGACGACCGCCTTGGATCCCGTCCCCGCCTGGCCAGCCACGTGCCAGTTGTCCTCGATCGCCCAGTCGGTGCGCGGTGCGAGAAGAAAGCCCGCGCTGGGCGGCGCGCCCTTTTCTTCCGGAGGGAACTGAACGCCGAGCAGCGCCCACTGGGAGTTGTCCACGTTGGAGGCGAAGAGCCACTTGCCCTGCACCAGGTAGCCGCCCTCGACCTTCTCGGCCATCGTTGCTGGTGCATAGGACCCGCAAACGATCGCATTGGGGTCCTTGCGCCACACGTCGTCCTGGGCTTCCTCCGGGAATGTCCCGACCAGCCACTGATGGATGGCGCCCAGGGAGCAGCCCCAGGACGACGAAGTGCAGCCGCGAGCGAGTTCGCTCACCACATCGATGAAGGCGGTGAATCCGAATTCGTAGCCGCCGTAGCGCGCGGGCTGCATCAGCTTGAAGAAGCCTGCGTCATGGAATGCTTGCGTCGTCTCATCGGAGACCCGGCGGTCCTGCTCGGTCCGTTGGGCCCGAAGGCGAAGCATTGGAACCAGTTCATTTGCGGACGCAACTATTTTCTCGATGGACGGAGCGCCCTTGACTGGCGACTTCCGACCCACGGTGGGAAGGTCGAACTGGTTGAGTTGTGCGAACAGGGTTGCGGCGTCGGTCACGAGTGTCTCCAAAAGGTAGGGTGTATCTCAGTCCAGAGGCCTCGATTGAATCTCATAACAATTGCAAATGCAATTAATAAGTGCCTAGGGTTTACGCTATATCGGTGACAATATTCGCTTGTAAGATCCCTCATGGCCAAGAGAAACACATCGGCGGTGGTGCCCATGGGGCAGCGTAGAGCAGGTGCTGTCGTGCTCAGCAATTCGATTGCGCTTGCAGACAAAGTGCCGAATCACGACCTGGAACGGGCCATTCCGTACTTGCTTGCACGTGCAGGAACCAGAATGGGGCAGTCGTTCAGCCGAGAGCTCAAGCAATTCAAGCTCTCGCTGACCGAGTGGCGGGTCTGCGTCGCCCTGCACCATCAGGCGCATCAGCGACTCTCCGATCTGGCATTGCACACATCGACCGAAGCCTCCACGCTCTCGCGCGTGGTCGACGGTCTTCTGCAGCGCGGCCTGCTGGTGCGGGATCGATCGGACGAGGATGCCCGCGCCCTCGCGCTCAGTTTGACCGAGGCAGGGCGCGATCTGACGCTGCGCATCATTCCACTTGCACAGGTCTATGAGCGCGTGTCGTTGTCCGGACTGACCCCCGTGCAAGCCGAGTCCCTTCGGGACATGCTTCGGATGGTCTACGACAACCTGGCAGTGCTGGACAACGAGTGACGGCTTCCCGAGCCCTGCTCGAACGAAAAGACCGGAGACGACGCGGTGAACATCAACTCCATTGATCTGAATCTTTTCCTCGTGTTTCAGGCGATCTATGCCACGCGCAGCGTCACGCTCGCGGGCGACCGCCTCGGCATGACGCAGTCCGCGGTGAGCAATGCCCTCAAGCGCATGCGCGAACGCTTCAACGACGCACTGTTCGTTCGATCCGCGGACGGCATGGTCCCCACGCCTGCCGCCGAGCGCCTCATCGCTCCCATCGAGGAAGGCATCGCCTGCCTGGTGCAGGCCATCGACCAAGGCAGAACGTTCGAGCCGGAAACCTCGAGCCGCACGTTTCGAATCGCAGTCAACGACATCGGGCAACTGGTCATGATGTCCGAGCTGCTTTCGGTCGCACGCAGCATTGCGCCCGGAGTCCGCTTCGAAACCGTGGATGTTTCGATGGCCGAAGCCAGGCAGCGGATGCTCCATGGGCAAATCGACATCGCGCTGGGCAGCTGGGAGCTCATGGGACCCTCGTTCTACCAGCAGCGACTGTTCGATGAGACATTCGTCGTCCTGATGGCCAAGGCGTCTCGCCTGGGCACTCGCCGGCGCATCACGCTCGACGACTACCTCGCGGCGGAGCACATCGCGTATCGGCCCCAAGGAACGACCGACTCTCGACTTCGGCAGATACTGGATCGAGCCGGTGCCCTCGATCAGCGCCGTGTCGTCCTGACCGCCGCCCACTCGCTGGGCCTGTCGTCGATCGTCGCCACATCGGGATTGCTGCTGACCGCGCCGGCTCGCCTCGCCATGGCGATGGCGGGATCCCGCACGGATCTGCACGCCGTCGAGGCGCCATTCGAGGTCGAGCCCTTCGAAATTCGTCAGCAGTGGCACGACCGCTTTCATCAAGACAGTGGAAATCGCTGGTTGCGAGAGCTGATCTTCGGTCTGTTCCATGAGCGATCACGACCGGCAGCGGCGGCACACGTGCAGAAGGAGTGCGCTTGAAGATCTCCACGTCGCTATTCCTTCGCCGCGTTGTTCAGGACGAAGTCGTATTCCAGCGTGTAGCAGGGGACTTCCATGCGTGTGCCGTCGGGGGCCAGGCCCGGCCCATGCCGCCGCCAGTCGGCGATCAGCGAGGAGCGCACGCCGAAGACAGCGTCCGAGTCGAGATAGGTGCCGCCTGATCGAAACACGTGCGTGACGAGTGTTTCGTAGCCCGCAGCCTTGATCATGAAATGCAGGTGTGCCGGGCGCCACGGGTGACGACCGAGTCTCTCCAACATCTGGCCGACATTCGCCTGCATCTCAGCGCTCCACCGCGCTGTGGCGCGACCTGCGACACATGAAACCGGCGTAGTCCGATACCAGGGATACCGCGGAACCGAATTTCTTCGGAGGGTGTTTCATTTCAGTTGCTCCACCGCGCCCGGCGCGACCCACGACGCATGAAACCGGCGCAATCAAAGGCCAGGAACACCGCGGAACCGGCTTTGCCGGGCCGCTGGTGTTGCCCCCTTGAGGGGGAGGCGCCGCAAGGCGCTTCGGGGGTGAGCTTCATTTCAGCGCCGGTTCAGGACAGATCGAGCTTGAACAGGGACGACGCGTTCGTTCGGCCGATCTTCTTCCGGTCGGCCGCGCTGATGCTTGCGTGGTTGAACCAGTCCGAAGCGTGGTCGACGTTCTCGAAGGGCCAGTCCGTCGAGAAAAGGATCCGGTCCGATCCGACTTCCAGCATCGCGTCGATCAGCGTCTGGGTGCGGAAGTTGCCGGACGTGGTGAGGTAGAAGTTCTCGTGGAAGTAGTCGCAAAGCTTGCGCTTGGCCGGATAGCCCTTCGGTGCCTTGACCCAGGCATTGCGGTGATCGACTCTCCACATGTTGTAGGGAAGCCCTTCGCCCAGGTGGCCCAGGATGATCTTGAGACCAGGATGGCGATCGAAGAGGCCACTCGCCATGAGGCGCAGGGCGTGGACCGCGGTTTCCTGGGCGAACGCCCATGTGGGGCCGAGCAGCCACGGGTGACCTTCATAGATCTGCGCCCAGCTTGCCAACGGATTGCGTGGATGCAGATAGAACGGCGCGTCGAGCCGCTCCGCCGCAGCCCAGAAGGATGCGTACTGCGGTGCATCGTAGTAGACAACGTTGTCAGGCGTACCGACCTGCGAGAACCCGTTGACCAGCGCGCCGCGGAAACCGAGTTCGGTCATGCACCGCTCGAGTTCCCGAGTTGCCTTTTCAGGATCCTGCATCGGCAGGGCGGCGAATGCCTGGAAGCGGTCGGGTCGCCTGGCCACCTGCTCAGCCAGAAAGTCATTGGCCCGGACCGAAAGCTCGCAGGCCTTTTTCGGATCGGGCACCGCTTGAACGGCAGGCGCGTTCAGCGAGAGGATCATCATCTCCATGCCGTGCTCGTCCATCTGGCGCAACCGGCCTTCATGGATGTCGAGGAGGCGAGCGCTGAGTTCCCTCCAGTAGGCTCCAGGCACGAAGCCAGCCGAATCCTGCAGCGTTTCGGGAATCGCAAAGTGTTCCTCGAGCCCGATCTTTCCTTGCATGCCCATCTCCTTCGTGCGACGCGAGGCGCAAATGCTTGATTTCATGGCGGCGCCACAGCGGCACCTTCCTGATTGGCGAATCTACGGGTGCCTCGCGGCGCGGTCTAACGAAAATCGGTGATAGCGCGCATTCGCGCAGCGCATGGTGGAGCAGGGCGGCACGGGTGGGAAGACCCGCCCCAACATTTCCAGCCGTCATAGGGCCTATCCGAAAAATGCGTTGGACCCGTCAAGCCGTGGTCTCCATCATTTGCGGCGTCGCCAGGCAACCCTCGCTGCGAGATCGCGCACCGATGTTCAGGCCGTGACAAGCCATTCTTCCCATTCGATCGGAGACAAAAGCCATGCGTCAAATCGACCTTCACAAGCTGGCCGACGATACCCGCTTCAACCGCTTTCACAGGCTCGTGCTGCTCTGGTGCGCACTGATCATCGTGTTCGACGGCTATGACCTGTCGGTGGTGGGCATCGCGCTGCCGTCGATCATGTCCCACATGGGCGTCGACGCGACCCATGCGGGGTTCATGGTGAGCTCGGCGCTCTTCGGCATGATGTTCGGCGCCATCTTCCTGGGCACCATCGCCGACAGGATCGGCCGCCGCTGGGCCATCGTCTTGTGCGTGGGTCTGTTCAGCATCTTCACTGCCGCAGCCGGCCTGGCCAAGGATCCCGTCACCTTCGGCGTGATGCGCTTCCTTGCCGGGCTCGGTATCGGCGGCGTGATGCCGAACGTGGTTGCGCACATGACCGAATACGCCCCCAAGAAGATCCGCGCGACCCTTGTCACCCTGATGTTCAGCGGCTATGCGGTCGGGGGAATCATCGCGGCGATCCTGGGCAAGAGTCTCATCGAGATCTACGGCTGGCAATCGGTCTTCTTCGCGGCGGGCCTGCCGGTGCTTCTGATTCCGTTCATCCTGAAATCGGTTCCGGAATCGATGCCGTTCTTGCTGGCCAAGGGCCGAACCGAAGCGTTGAAGCAGATCGCTTCGAGGCTCGACCCGAGCTACAAGCCGCTGGCCACCGACCGGTTCCTGGTGCCGGCAGCAGACAAGGCCGACAGCGCGCCCATCAAGCACCTCTTCCGTGAAGGTCGCGGCTTCAGCACGGTCATGTTCTGGATCGCGTTCTTCATGTGTCTGTTCATGGTCTTCGCGCTGAGCTCCTGGCTCACGAAGCTGATGGCCAGTGCCGGCTATAGCCTGGGCTCGGCGCTGACCTTCGTACTGGTGTTGAACAGCGGTGCAATGATCGGCGCGATCGGGGGCGGCTGGCTCGCCGACAGGTTCCACATCAAGTACGTGCTCGCTGGCATGTATGCGCTGGCCGCGGTCTCGCTGACATTGCTGGGGTACAAGATGCCGACACCGGTGCTGTTCATCCTCGTGGGTTTGGCCGGCGCATCGACGATCGGAACGCAGATCGTGGCCAACGCCTATACCGGACAGTTCTATCCGATGGCGGTGCGGTCCACCGGTCTCGGGTGGGCATTGGGTGTCGGCCGCAGCGGAGCGATCCTGGCGCCGATCCTGATCGGCGTGCTGGTTGGCATGAACCTGCCGCTGCAGCAGAACTTCATCGCCATCGCGATTCCGGCGGTGGTCGGCATGATCGCGGTGTTGCTGATCCATCACGACCGGTCGGCCTCGGTGCAAGGCATGGGCGCAAGCCCGGGATCGACTGCGGCGCCGGCGAACGTGTCCGTGCCGCGCGGGACCTGATAATGCGCAGATTGAAATCTTTCGCCGGCCGATGGCGATCTTGCACATCGTCCAGTTCCAGAGGAGATGTCAATGGAAAAGAAGCAGATCTTGGTGATCGGCCTGGAGCCGGAGCTTGTTGACTTCAGCACGATGCCGGACATGAACGCAGCAAAGGTGCGGGCCGGGCTCGATGCCGACAAGGCAAGGCTTGCCGATCTGGGCTACGAAGCCGAACTGTGTCTGACCGACCTCGGAAGCACGGCAGAAGCCGTGGTCGCCCGAAGGCTGTCTGAAAAGCCGTTCGACTGCGTGGTGATTGGCGCCGGCATCCGTACCCTACCCGCCTATTTCCTCCTTTTCGAGAAGCTGGTGAACGTGGTGCATCGACACGCGCCGGCCGCCCGGCTTTGCTTCAACACGAAGCCGAGCGACACAGCCGAAGCTGTTCGGCGTTGGGTCTAGGGTCTGATCAGGTTGCGGCCGCATAGCGAAGATAGTCGGCGCTGATCCGCCTTGAATGGGTAACCAGCGCGCGAACGAAGGTCAATCGCGCCGCCTCGTAGCGGGCCAGAGCGGCGGCAACGGGTTCCATTGCGCTCCGGTGCGCCAGCGTAGGGGCCAGCACCGCCGCATCCTCCACCGCTGTTGCGAAACCGCGTCCTGTCATCGGCGAAACGACGTGGGCAGCGTCGCCCACGATTGCCAAAGCGCCAAGCGCCAACCGCTGAGCGCAATCAAGTCTTCACGGACATCTGCATCGATCGCGCCGCGTCCGAGTGTTCACACCAGGTGGCCGTCCGCCGTTCGACGGCCAGGGCACAGGGCGCGCCAGCGCTTGTTCGTCGATCAGGCCGCGCCACACGACATGGCCGGCATAGCGGGCCAGTGGAGCGTCTGGTGCAATCGTTGCCCGTGGTCTTGATCATCCGGGAATGCATGCGCTGATCCATTGACCGAAGCGCCGTGCGTTTCAGTCAATAGGATGTTGTGGTTTCGGGTTCAAGCGATGCCGGCGCCAAGGGCCGGGAAGACATCGGTGAACAGCAAACCGATCAGCTGCTGTCCGGCCGGCGTGGACCAGTCCTGTGCGATTTCTGCCATCAGCGTGTTGGTGGCGGTGAGCACGACGCCTGCATCGTGCATGCGTTGACGCGAGAACTCTTCAGAGAGATGGCTGGGCGATCCGGAAGCATCCATCACAGCTTGGACGGCGAAGCCTTCGAGCGCGGCGTCGATGGCCGGGAAGATGAGGCAAACGTCGGTGGTGACGCCCGCCATGATCAGATTCTGGCGGCCCGTGGCGAGCACCGCATTGCGGAAGCCAGGGTAAGCCCAGGCGTTGACGACGCCAGGGCGCTTGACCCGCGCCGCGTGCGCGTCGGGCAGGATCGCGGCGACTTCCGGAAGAATCGGGCCTTGGGCGCGTTCTTCCTGGCTGGACGTGATCACGACCGGCAGATTGAGAATCTTCGCCATCTTGGCCAGCGCAATCGACTGCTTGGCGGCGAGGCCTTTGTCGATGTTCTTGATCAGTTGCATCGTGCCGACCTGATGGTCGATCAGCAGCAAGGCAGAGTTCTCGGCGGTGAATCGTTCAACTTTCATGATGGAGCTCCTCGGTAGTGAATTGGGGCAACGCCCTGGGTGCGTGGCGGCCTCTTACAGCCTTCCCATCTCGCCACGTTGGTAAGCGGCGGTTGCCGCGGTCAGGCTCTGCTGGCTCGCAAAAGCCATCGGCCCGTTCGAAAGCACGGGTTGGTGCAGCGGCTCGCCGATGAACACGGCGACCTTCGCCCCGCCAGCCTTGGCGGCGAGCTTGTGCGTCATCGCTTTGGTCGCGGCAGAAAGAATCGGGACACTGAGGTTGTCGAGGCTGAAGCTCTCGCCATTGACCTCTGCGCTGCCGAAGATCGGCATCACGAAGGCGTGCTGGCCGGCGGCCACCGGTAGCTCCAGTTCAGCGCCTGCCTCCAGCGAGATGTCCAGCAAGGTGACGTCGGTCGGCGGCGTCAGCGGCGAGCGCACGCCGCCAAAGCTTCCCAACGGGACGCGGACCCGAACACCGGGGCGCTGCACCATCGGCACGTCCTGCGGGGCCAGGGTCCGCGCGAACGGCGCCGCGTTCTGGCGGTCCCGAGGCAGGTTGACGAAGATTTGCAGCAGGTGCGTGGTGCTCCCCGGCACCGCGGGGTTCTCTTCGTGGACCACCCCGCGCCCTGCAGCCGTCCAATGCAGGCCGCCCGGCTCGATCAACGTCCTGTTGCCCTGTGAATCGCGGTTGGCAATGCCCGTCTCCGAATCGAGGAACAGGTAGGTCACCGCGGAGAAGCCGGCGTGCGGATGCGGCGGGAAGGTGGGGGCGCTCATCCAGGCATGGTCGATGCCCATGAAGGGATCGAGCTGCGCGGGATCGGAGCCATGCAGGCGGTAGGCCCGGAAATGGCTCCCCCGGTTGGCGCGCTGCATGCGGGCGATGGTGGTCATGGCGGTCTGCTCTTCCTGGCTCCGGTGGCCTTCAGGCGGCTTCGGTGACCGCCAACGTCGGATAGTCGGTGTATCCCTTGTCGGTCGGCGGCGCGAAGAAGGTATTGCGGTCGGCTGCGTTGAGCGACGCGCCCACGCGGAAGCGCTCCGGCAGATCGGGGTTCGCAAGGAAGGCACTGCCGAAGACGGTGGCGTCGGCCTTGCCCTCGGCCAGCACGCTTTCGGCGCTGTCCTGGGTCAGCCCGCCGCCGATCAGGTAGGCGCCGTCGAAGCGCGGGCGCAGCAGCGCGTGGTAGTCCACCTTCGTGCCGAACAGGGCGACATGCAGATAGGCCAGGCCTTGGCCGCGCAGTTGGTCGACAAGATAGGCGTAGGTTTCCTGGGGCGCGGCATCGCTGATGCTGTTGTAGTTCATCTCCGGCGAAATCTTGATGCCGACCCGGTCGGCCCCGGCCTGCGCCACCATCGCAGCCAGCACCTCCAGCACGAAGCGGGCGCGGTTCTCGACCGATCCGCCGTACGGGTCCTGGCGCTGGTTGCTGCCCGACGAGAGGAACTGCTCGGGCAGGTAGCCCGAGGCTCCGTGCAGTTCCACGCCGTCGAAGCCCGCGTCGATGGCGCGGCGGGTTGCTTGGCGGTAGTCGTCGATCACGGCGCCAATCTCGGCCATGCTCAGCGCGCGAGGCGTGACGAAGTCGACCTGGCCGGCAGGTGTCCACGCCTGGCCCTCGGGCTTGATGGCCGAAGGCGCCACTGGCGTCGCGCCGTCGAGCAGCGAGGGGTGCGACACCCGGCCGCAATGCATCAGCTGCATGAAGATGCGGCCACCGCGGGCGTGCACGGCCTCGGTCACCTTCTTCCAGGCGGCGGCCTGGGCCTCGGTTTCGATGCCGGGCGTGTGCACGTAGCCCTTGCCCATCGCAGACGGAAACACGCCTTCGGAGATGACGAGACCCGCACTGGCGCGTTGGGCGTAGTAGGTGACTGTCAGGTCGCTGGGAACGCCGTCGCCATCGGCGCGCGAGCGGGTCATCGGCGCCATGACGAGACGGTTCGGCGCAATGAGGCGGCCGATTCGAACGGGGGTGAGCAGTTGACGCATGGTGAATTCCTTGAATGCGAGGGGAAGGAGGAGAGGGGAAGCCGGCGTTTTGCGAATGCGATGGACGGATCTTCGATTAATCTACTGGAGAGATAAAGGTGGTAGATTGGCATTCATTGATCCAAAAATGGCGCAATCGAGATGGAGCTGCTGAACGACATGGCCTTGTTCGTCGAGGTCGCCCACACGCGGAGCTTTCGTCGTGCGGCGGAGCTCACAGGCGTACCGAACTCGACGCTGTCCCGCCGCATCAGCGCCCTGGAGAAGGCCATCGGCCTGCGGCTCCTGCATCGCACGACGCGCAAGGTCGAGCTCACCGAAGCCGGGCAGCTCTACTACGAGCGCTGCAGGCGCATCGTCGACGAAGCACGGCTCGCTCACGAGCAGCTCGGTGAGATGCTGGCGCAGCCCAGCGGTGTGCTGCGCGCCTCGCTGCCGGTCGACTTCGCCACGATCTACATGGCGCCTTTGATCGCGGAGTTCGCTGGCCGCTATCCGGGGATCACTTTCGAATTCGACCTCACGCCTCGGCGCGTCGACCTGGTCAGCGAGCCGTTCGACGTCGCCATCCGCATGGGCGAGCTTGCGGACTCGAATCTGGTCGCCCGCTTGCTGGCCCGCCTGTCGGTGCAGGTCTATGCCTCGCCCCGCTACCTCGAGCTGTCCGGCGAGCCAAGGCACCCCAGTGACCTGGCGCAGCACGAGTGCCTGGGTTTTCCCAAGGCAGGCCCATGGTCACTGCATCGTGGCGCGGAAACCGTCGAGGTCGAAGTGGGGGGGCGGTTTCTTGTCAACAGCGTCGGCATGTTCCGGCGCCTGGCGACGCTGGATCTGGGCCTGATACTGCTGCCGGAGGAGATCGCCGCCGAAGACCTGGCGGCCGGTCGGCTGCGCCGGATACTGCCTGACTGGCAGGGCAAATCGACGCCCGTCTACGCGCTGACCGAAACTCGCTTGCTGCCCGCGAAGACGCAGCGCTTCATCGAGTTTCTGCAGGAGCACTTGGGCAAGCAATCTCGCCTGGCAGAGTCCAGCTAGATATCAATTTCGTGAAAACTGGCTGGCGCATCGGGCCTCGGGACGCCGAGAAGCGAGATGAATGCCCGCGATCATGCAGCGCACCGAACCGCCGGCCATTTCGATGGTCGGGACTGCGAGCGGCACGAGGCGTGCCGACCGATGGATGGCTGCCTTCTGTGCCTTGTCCAGGCTGTCGTGGGCGCGTTTCGACAGCGCCAGGATTCGGCCCTCCCGGCCCGAGAGTTCGATCGCGTTGCCCGCGAACTCTGCAACCTGCGCCCTGCTGAGCGCGATCACCTCGCGCCCTGATTCCTCCAGTCGCGCCCTCACCTGCGACGCACGCTGCGCATCCGGAATCAAGTCGAATCCGACCATCGCGAATTCGGTCGCGACGCACATCAGCACGTTGGTGTGATAGACCTGCCGGCCGGCCGCGTCGGCGGTGTCGAACACGATCGGCTCGAAGTTGAAGTGCGTGCTGAAACGCTCCAGTGCCACTGGATCGGCCCGGTTCGATCGCGCCGTATAGGCCACGCGGGCGACGTGGTCCAGCACCATCGCGCCGGTGCCTTCGAGGAACAGGCCATCCTGCTCCAGGCCGGAATAGTCGATCACGTCCTGCACGCGGTACTCGGCTTTCAGCATCTCGATCACCTCCGCGCGGCGTTCGCGCCGGCGGCTCGGGGAGTACATCGGGTAGATCGCCACATGGCCGCCGGGATGGGTGGAGAACCAGTTGTTCGGGAACACGGAGTCCGGCGTGTCGCGCTGACCGTCGTCGTCGAACAGGTGGACGCGCACGCCCTCCATCTCGAGGCGCTGCGCAGCGGCCGTCACCTCGTCATAGGCCGCTTGTGCGATGGCTTCTTCCGCCGCTTCTTCCGCGGGTGTCTGAAAGCTGTTGTCGGCAGCGGTCTCGGGGTTCGGCGTGAAGGCATGCGGACGGATCATGACGACCGCGTGAGGTGCCTGGATGGAGCGAATGCTGGGCATGGCTGTTTTCCCGGTGCAGAAGTCAAGCGACGCGGCGCATCACCGCGCGCGCGCCGCCGGCACGGGTGTGGCGAAACAGGTCCTTCGGATCGTCGGCCTCGGGCACCAGTTCCACGTCCACGCCGAGCTTGCGCCGGGTTGCCTGCTCGAGCACGTAGCGCAGCGTCGAATAGTCTTCCAGCGCGAAGCCGACCGAGTCGAACACCGTCACCTGCTCCGAGTTCTGACGGCCGGCCGCGGTGCCGGCCAGCACGCGCCACAGGTCGACCACCGGGAAATCGGCCGGCAGTTGCTGGATGTCGCCCTCGACGCGCGTCTGCGGCTCGTACTCCACGAACACGCGCGAACCGCGCAGCACCTCCGCGTGCAATTCGGTCTTGCCGGGGCAATCGCCGCCCACCGCATTGATGTGCATGCCCGGCTCGATCATGGCGGGCGTGAGGATGGTGGCGTAGGCCTTGTCGGCCGTCACCGTGGTGACGATGTCGGCGCCGCGCACGGCTTGCGCGGTGGAGTCGGCGCGCAGGATCCGCAGCGCGGGCCAGGCCGACAGGTTGCGCGCCAGCTTGTCGGTGGCGCGCGGGTCGACGTCGTACACCGCGATCTCCTCGATGCCCAGATGGTGGTGGAACGCCAGCGCCTGGAATTCGCTCTGCGCGCCATTGCCGATCAGCGCCATGCGGCGGGCGCCGGGGCGTGCCAAGGCGCGCGCGGCCATCAGCGAGGTCGCGCAGGTGCGCAACGCCGTGGCGAGCGTGAGCTCCGAGAGCAGCACCGGATAGCCGGTCTCGACGTCGGCCAGGACGCCGAAGGCCATCACGGTGTACAGACCCTGCGCCGTGTTGCGCGGATGGCCGTTGACGTACTTGAAGGCGTAGTTCTTGGCGTTCGACACCGGCATGAGCTCGATCACGCCGATGTCGGAATGGCTGGCCACGCGCGCCGACTTGTCGAAATCGGCCCAGCGCACAAAGTCGTCGCGGATGGCATCGGCCAGTTCGCCAATGAAGGTTTCAACGCCGATCGCCTGGATCAGGCGAGACATGGTGGGAACGTCGACAAAGCGGGTCATGGTTTTTCCTCGAAGGCTGCAGGGCGGCGGGTGCCGTCGCCATGGCCGGATTGTCCCGTGAGGAGATGCCAGATTGAAGTGTGCAACTTGCCAACTTAACGGTACAAGCGTACATTTTGCCAACACAGGTTATCAAAATGGGCATTCATGGACGATACGGATCGCCAACTACTCTCTCTGTTGCGTGACAACGCCCGAACGCCGGTGGTGGAACTGGCCAAGAAGCTGCGGATGGCACGCGCGACCGTGCAGAACCGGATCGGCAAACTGGAGGGCGAGGGCACCATCGTCGGCTACACGGTGCGTCTGAAGCCCGAGGCCGAAGGGCACCGCATCCGCGCGATCACCAGCATCGCGGTGGAGGGCCACCACGGCGAGGCGGTCCGGCGTGCACTGCGCGGCCATCCGAACGTGGTGGCCCTGCACACCACCAACGGCCGCTGGGACCTGATGGCCGAACTGCGTGCAGACACGCTGGAGGCTTTCGACCAGTTGTTGAATGCCATTCGCGCCATTCCGGGCATTTCAAACACGGAGACCAGCATCCTGTTGTCGACGCACAAGCTGTAGCGGTGCGGTGGCGGCGGCAGGGGCAGGGCGGGCAGAGCCGGTGATTCCGGTGCTGTTCGAGCGCCTGGCCTGAAGCGTGCCGGCGTGGAACCCGGCGTCGCGCCGCGGTGTCGAAAAAGGCTGAGCCTTCGACAGGAGACGCCATGCGCCGACGCTTGCTTTCCACGCTGGCGGCGAGCGTCGTCGCCGCCAGCGCATCGGCGGCGGCGGCCGCAGCCGCACTCTCGGTCGTTTTCGTCGATCCGGGCAGGTTCACCGATGCCGCGTATTCGCACCCCCAGGGCACCGAGCAGCAGCGCGCTGAAGTGCAGCGCGACATCGAGCGGCACCTGCGGCAGCTGGTCGAGCAGGGCCTGCCGGCCGGCGACGCGCTGCGCATCGAGGTGCTGGACATCGATCTGGCCGGGTGGTTCGAGCCGTTTCGCTTCCGCGCCGGCACCGACGTGCGTGTCCTGCGCGACATCACCTGGCCGCGCATCAATCTGCACTACACGCTGACGCGCGGCGATCGGGTCATCGCGAACGCCGAGGAACAAGTGGCCGATTTGAACTACCTCATGACGGTCAATCGCTATGGATCCAGCGACCGACTGCGCTACGAGAAGGCACTGCTGGACGACTGGTTCAGCCGGCGCATCGCCGCCCAGGCTCGGCAGGACTGAACCCGAGGCGGCCTCTCGCTGGGCTGAGCTTTCGCAGGCATCGGACCCGACCGGTGCCAGGCACCGCACCTGTCGCCCATTGCAGCATAGTGATTGCTTACTTAAAGCGCATCCGATCCGGCGGCACACCCCATCCGCGATACGAACTCACACCCCGCGGAGTGTGATTTTTTGTTACTAAAGCACTCAATTTCGGCTCGGACGTCGCGATGTAACCAGTTGTGTGAATTTCTTCCTCTGAAATTGAATACCTACGACCTAAAGTCGAAAGTATTCAATTTCCGCATCGGCGGGCATCAACGAACCGAGGAAGAACACCATGAATCGCGTTTTCAGAGTCGTCTGGAATTCATCGAAAGGCCATTGGGCTGTAGCCTCCGAACTGGCAACCGCCATCGGCAAGTCGGTGGCAACGGGCGTCTCCAAGCCCAGTTCCGACCGCCGCGCGCCCCGGTTTGCTTGCGCGAAAGGGCTCCAAGCGTCTGTTGCCCTGGCACTCCTCGCCTTTGCAGGCGTCGCCTCGGCGGCGAACTGTGGCAACGACAAGGACGTAGGCAACGCCCTGTGCGGTGAACATGCACCCGCACCCGCACCCGCACCGGCACCGGCACCTGCACCGGCACCCGCACCTGCACCTGCACCGGCACCGGCACCTGCACCTGCACCGGCACCTGCACCTGCACCGGCACCTGCACCTGCACCGGCACCGGCACCCGCACCCGCACCGGCACCTGCACCGGCACCGGCACCTGCACCTGCACCGGCACCTGCACCGGCACCGGCACCGGCACCCGCACCCGCACCGGCACCGGCACCCGCACCCGCACCCGCACCCGCACCTGCACCGGCACCGGCACCTGCACCTGCACCGGCACCTGCACCTGCACCGGCACCCGCACCTGCACCGGCACCCGCACCTGCACCGGCACCTGCACCTGCACCGGCACCGGCACCCGCACCAGCACCTGCGTCAGCACCTTCAGTGGCCGCGCCAGCCGCGGTCAACGCAGAAGAGCCAAACAAGAGCGCCGCACCCGCCGCCGCTGAGACAACGACGACCGCACAAACCGAAGCGAGCGCAGCAGCGCCTGCCCCGGTCGCACCCGCCTATCAGAACGAGACGCCGCTTTTCGCTGCCCTTCCCGCGCAAGTTCGGCAAGGCGATCTCGCGATGATCGGCAACCTGCATCGCCGCGTCGGCGATACGGGTCCCGAGCGTGGCGCCTGGGCGCGCGCCATCTACACCGATCTGGACATCCGCCAGAACGGCAGCGTCGCGCCGTACAGTCAGGGCCACTTGAGCGGGCTGCAGGCCGGAAGCGACCTCCTGGCCACCGACAACTGGCGTGTCGGGGCCTACGTCGGTTCGCTGGACGGAAGCGCGGACGTGAGCGGAAACGTGCCCGGCGCCTTCGGCAGGGCCGGCAACAACGATCTGCAATCGAGCTACTTCGGCGGCTATGCAACCTGGATGGATGCGGGCGGCTGGTATGCCGATGCCGTGCTGCAAGCGGGCAGCCATCGCTACACCGTACGGCCCGACGCCGGTCTGACGACGTCAGGCAAGGCGCGCAGCGTCTCGGCATCGCTCGAAGCCGGCAAGTCCTTCGTTCTGGCCGAGTCCTGGAGCATCGAGCCGCAGGCGCAACTGATCTATCAAAATTCACGGTTCGACGATGTGTGGATCGTCGGCGCACGCGTCCAACAGGACCCCGAGGGCGCTTGGATCGGCCGCCTCGGCGTGCGCATCAAGGGCGACATGGTCACTGCGGCCGGGCGTCTGCAGCCCTATGCACGCGTCAATGTCTACCGCGCGGGTTCCGGCGCCGACGTGGCGACCTTCGTCGGTCCCGCCACCGCCGCGCGTATCTCCAGCGCGAGCGGTTTCACCTCGACAGAAGTGGCAGGTGGCTTTTCGCTGGCGCTGACGCCCGTCACGACGATTTACGGCGAGATCGGGCGATTGCTCAGCAGCGGCGGCGAAGCCCAGGTGAAGTCATCGGTGCAGGGCTCGGTGGGCCTGCGGGTGACTTGGTGATTCAGTCGGTGTCGGCTTCGGTTGTCGGGCCGCCGACGCCCCTTCAGTTGCCGATTCCCTCTGCGGCAGCCTTCATGACCCCGTCGACAAAGGTTCGACCTTCCCCGTCTCTCAGGTCGCGCGTGAGCACGCCAGACACGACGCCATGGTGAACCGCGCGGGCCGACTCTAGGAGGACGGCTTTTGCTTGTCTGCGGGGGCGCGCTGCCGAGCATGCTTACGCCTCAGATGCTGCTCACCAAGTACGTATTCGGGGTTGTCGGTGAGGCGTTGCACCGCCAAGTCAATGAATGCACGGGCGCGCACCGGCTGAGAGGTTCTGCTGCCAAAGTAGACGAAGTAGCTGGCGTATTCCGGCATGTGATCCGTGAGTACGGGAACGAGTCGCCCGTCACGAACGTATGCAGCTGCGGTCACTCCTGCGAGCTGCCCCAGCACCTTTCCAGCGAGCACGGCCTGCAACTCGAATACCTCATCATTGCTGCAAATGGCGGGCACCACTGGCTGGTCGACGACTTGGTCTCCCAGCTTTACGTGCCAGGGAACCACCTTGCCAGTGCCTGGATTTCGGAAAGCGCTGCATCGATGCGAGGCCAGCGCCGCCAGGGATTCTGGAACGCCATGCCGCCTCAGGTACGCTGGCGACCCGCAGATGACCAACTGCAGCGGGAAGAGCCGTCGCGCGATGACCCCTTCGTGGGGTGACGGCCCCAGCCTGAAACCCACGTCGACGCGGTCCTCCACCCAGTTCCCGACGCGGTCCTCCAGCAAGACATCGGGTTGGATACCCGGATGCAGGTCGCAGAACTCCTCGACCAGGCGCCAAAGAATCGTCTGAAACGTGGTCCGCGGTCCGGCAATGCGCAGTGGGCCGGCGAACTCGTCCTTGGCCGTGCGGGCATTCTGCAATGCCCGCTCCATGCCGAGTACGGACGGCTGCACGTCCTCGAGCAGACGCTGTCCCGCATCCGTCAACGACATCATGCGCGTCGTGCGATGGAACAGGCGCGCGTCCAGATGCTCTTCCAGCTGGGCCAGCGCCTTGCTCGCCGCCTGGGGGCTGATGCCCAGCTCCAGCGCCGCCTTGCGCAGGCTGCCCAGCTCGGCCGCCTTGATGAAGGTCGTGATGGATCGAAGCTCGTTGATCGCCATGCAGGCCTCCTTCGAATGGATTGTCATCATTTTGATGCCAATAAATCAACCTTCCTATCACTATTCAGATGAGAGTGCGTTGCCTAGAGTTCATACCAACGAACGACCGAGAGGACCACCTCATGCAACACGTCACCCTGAACAACGGCCTTGAGATGCCCATCCTCGGCTACGGCGTCTTCCAGATTGCGGATGCCGCCGAGTGCCAGCGCAGCGTCGTCGACGCCATCGAAACCGGCTATCGGCTGATCGACACCGCCGCCTCTTACATGAACGAGGAGGCGGTTGGCAAAGGCCTGCGGGCCAGCGGCGTCCCGCGCGAACAGCTCTTCCTGACCAGCAAGCTCTGGGTTCAGGAGACGGGCTACGAACGCACCCAGCAAGCCATCGAGAAGACCCTGCGCCGGCTGCAGCTCGACTACCTGGACCTCTACCTGATCCACCAGCCCTTTGGCGACGTCCACGGCTCCTGGCGCGCGATGGAGGACGCCTACCGCGCCGGTAAGCTCCGCGCTATCGGCGTCAGCAACTTCCAGCCGGACCGCCTGATGGACATCAAGGCGTTCAACGAGATTGCGCCGGCCGTCAACCAGGTGGAGGTGAACCCCTTCCAGCAACAGCTGGAGAGCGCTTCTTTCATGAAGGAGATCGGCGTGCAGGCCGAAGCCTGGGCACCCTTTGCGGAGGGGCGCAACGGGCTCTTCCAGAACGAAGCGCTGCTGGCCATCGCCACGCGCCACGGCAAATCGGTCGGGCAGGTCGTGCTGCGCTGGCTGATGCAGAGGGGGATCGTGGCCCTGGCGAAGTCGGTGCGCAAGGAGCGCATGGCCGAGAACATCGCCGTCTTCGACTTCGAACTCGACGACGCTGACATGGCTCGCATCGCGGCGCTCGACACCAACACGAGCAGCTTCTTCTCGCACCGCGACCCGGCCATCGTCAAGTGGATGTCCGAACGCAAGCTGGACATCTGAGCGAACGCCATGAACATCTCCGAACCCAAGACGCCGACGCGAAGCGCCGGTACTGTGCTGGCCATCATCGTGGCCAGCTACCTGATGATCGTGGTGGACATCTCCATCGTCATCACCGGCCTACCCCGCATCCAGGCCAGCCTCGGCTTCAGTGCGGCTCAGCTGTCCTGGGTGACCAATGCCTACACCCTGGCCTTTGGCGGCCTGCTGCTGCTGGGGGCACGAGCCGGCGACATTCTGGGCCGGCGGCGAATGTTCATCGCGGGGCTTTCGCTGTTCACCACGGCTTCGGTAGCGATTGGCTTCGCACCGTCGGCGAGCTGGCTGCTGACAGCCCGCGCCATCCAGGGCGCCGGCGCCGCCGTGCTGGCACCGTCGACGCTGGCTTTGCTTTCCACTCACTTCGCCGAAGGCCCGGCGCGCACCCGTGCGCTCTCCATGTATGCCGCTGCGGCCGGTGCGGGTGCTTCGCTGGGTCTGGTGCTGGGCGGCTTGTTCGCCGATCTGGTGTCCTGGCGCGCCGGCTTCTTCATCAACCTGCCCATTGGCTTGCTGCTGATCGTGGCCGCCAAGCGGCACATCGCAGAGACGCCGAGGCATCCGGGCCTGTTCGACTTGGGCGGTGCGGTCAGTTCGACCCTTGGAATGACGGCACTGGTCTACGGCCTGGTGCGTGCGGCCGACGCCGGCTGGCACGATGCCCTCGCGCAGGCCGCCCTGGTCGGCGGCGTGCTGATGACCGCCGCCTTCGTTTGGATCGAGCGTCGCGTCAGCCAGCCCATCTTGCCGTTGCGCCTGCTGGCCAGCCGCGAACGAGCGGGCGCATATATGGCTCGCATGCTCTTCCTCGGTGGCGCGGTGGGCTTCTGGTTCTTTTCCACGCAGTTCCTGCAGGGCGTACTCCATCTGCGCCCCATGCAGGCGGGCCTGGCCTTCCTGCCAGTCACGCTGCCCAACTTCGCATCCGCGATGTCTGTGCCGAAGCTGGCTCGACGCTTCGGCAACGAAAGACTGCTGCTCGCGGGCCTGCTGCTCGGCGTCGTCGGCTTGCTCTGGCTTGGCCAAGCCGATTCCCAATCGAGCTATTGGATGGATGTCGCACTGCCCATGATTCTCATCGGCCTGGGCCAGGGCCTGCTGCTGGGCCCGCTGACCGCGGCCGGTGTGGCGGGTGTCGCTCGTGAGGACGCCGGCGCCGCGTCGGGCTTGGTCAACGTTGCGCACCAGCTGGGTGGAGCCTTGGGGCTCGGCTTGCTGGTGCTTGTCTTCGCCAGCGCCGCACCCGCAGGCGCACAAGACAGCGCGGCCCTCGCTCACCGGATCGTGGCGGTCATGGACGTCGGCGCCTTGTTGCTCGGCTTGGCGTTGCTGGTGTCCTGGGTCTTCATCGTCCTGCCGCACCGTAGCCGTTATGCCCAGCAACAGGAGGCGCTTTCGTGAAATCACTGCTTTGCATCGCGCTGAGCGGCGCAGCAACAGTTGCAGCAGCGCAGTCCTCTGGAGTCAATGCGGCCCCGCCCCCGCCGGTCGTGGAGGTGCGCTCCGCATCTTCGCAGCCGGTCACCACGGGGTCTGCCGAGACCTTTACTGGCACCGTGCGCATTCGCTCGCCATTCCAGGCACAGTCGCCCGGTCAAGCTGGCGGCGCGACGGTGACCTTCGCCGCCCGCGCCCGGACGGCATGGCACACCCATCCCCTGGGACAGACGCTGATCGTGACGGCCGGGATGGGCCTGGTGCAGCAGCAAGGTCAGCCGGCTCAGGTCATCCGCCCTGGCGATGTCGTCACCATTCCCGCCAATGTGCGCCATTGGCATGGCGCGGGTGCAGACGGCACGATGATCCACGTCGCCATTGCCGAGAAGGAGGATGGCGTCTCGGTGACCTGGCAGGACAAGGTCAGCGACCAGGACTACCAAGCCGCTTTGACCAGCACCGGTCTCGCAGCCCAGACCAGCGAGAAACCGCAAATCGTGAGACGTGCACAACAACCCGCGTCCGAAGTTCTGACCGCCAGGCAGCGGGCCATTCCGCTGATTGCGGCCTTCATGGCGACCAGCGACATGCCCAAGCTGAACGCCGCTCTGAATCAGGGGCTGGATGCGGGAATGACCGTCAGCGAGGCGAAGGAAGTTCTGGTGCAGCTCTATGCCTACGCGGGTTTCCCGAGAAGCCTCAACGCGCTCGGCGAGTTGCTGAAGGTCGTGGAGGCACGCAAGCGACGTGGTGTCCAGGACCCACCCGGTCGCGAGCCCAGTCGGCCCGTTGCCACCGGCCACGAACTGGTCGCGGTAGGCAAGGCGAATCAGACCGAGATTTCCGGTGGGCCGGTTCAAGGCGCTGTGCTTGACTTCGCGCCCGTCATCAACCAGTTCCTGCAGGCTCATTTGTTCGGTGACATCTTCGAGCGCGACAACCTCGACTGGCAGAGCCGCGAGCTGGCCACGGTCGGGGCGCTTGCCGCCACCCCGGGCGCCGAGGCGCAGTTGCGCTCCCATATGCGGGCCAGTCTGCGCGTGGGCTTGAGTGCCGCGCAGTTGCGGCAGCTGACACATGCGCTGGCCGACGCGGTCAACCCAGAAGTCGCCGGGCGCGCGAACGACGCACTCACACAGGCCGTGGCCGCTGCATCGAAAAGTTGAGCATGAACTTCACCCGAACCCTGTTGACCGCAGCCATTGCCATGGCGAGCCTGATGACCGGCTGTGCGACGCGTCCCAGCAGCGCCTCTGGTCCTTTGATGATCCAAGCCCAAGGGAGCTTCGCTGTAGGCGGCACGGTGCAGAAGACCCCTGGCAACTACGACAACAACAAGCCGACGGCTGCGGGGCAGAGCTTCCACGGCGACCATCTCTACGCCTTCTATCAGGTCCCGCAGAAGCCAAGGGCCTTGCCCATCGTGATGTTGCATGGCGCCTTCCAATCGGCGCGCAGTTGGGAGACGACGTCGGACGGTCGGGAGGGTTTCCAGACCTTGTTCCTGCGCCGAGGCTTCCCGGTTTATCTGGTCGACCAGCCGCGCCGCGGGCGCGCCGGCAATAGCACTGTCGCCGCAACGACCGAGCCGATACCCAACGACCAGCTCTTCTTCGATCAATTCCGGATCGGCAAGTGGCCAAGCTACTTCGACAACGTGCAGTTTGACCGCAAGCCGGAGACGCTGGACCAGTTCTTCCGCTCGGTGACGCCCAACACCGGGCCCTACGACGCCGCCATGATTTCTGAGGCCATGTCGGCCCTGTTCGCCCAGACTGGCCCTGCGATCTTGTTCACCCACTCCCAGGGTGGTGGACCGGGCTGGCTGACGGCGATCAAGAGCCCGAACGTCAAGGCCATCGTCGCGTTTGAGCCTGGCAGCGGCTTCATCTTCCCGCAAGGGGAATTACCACCGGCGATGCCCAGTGCTGCCGGCACGCTGTCGCCCGAGGCCGTGTCGTTGGCGGAGTTTCAGAGACTCACCCGCATTCCCATCGTCATCTACTACGGCGACAACTTCCCGGTCGCGCCGACCACGGAGCGCGGCCAGGACAACTGGCGCGTGCGTCTCGCAATGGCTCGCCTCTGGGTGGATGCCATCAACAAGCATGGCGGCGACGCTCGCCTGGTGCACCTCCCGGAAATTGGCATTCGCGGCAACACGCATTTCCTGATGTCCGACTTGAACAACGTCCAGATCGCCGACCTGGTGTCGACGTTTCTCGCCGAGAAGAAGCTCGATTGACCCTTGTGTCCTGCCGCGCGGTGCGGCGGGGCAACTCAAGAAGAATCCAAATGAACCATGAAGCTGTCAATGAAAAGAGGCGCGAATTCCTTGGAACTTCCGCGCTCGTTCTCTCCGCAACCATTGGAGTTCCTGCCATGACTCTGCCCAAGCCCGCAGTCGCAGCCGACGACAGGAAGAATTCCTTCACGCTGGTGTATGGCGGTGCCATCACCGCCAACGAGCCAGGCAAGGTCAACATCCACCCGGTGAAGTACAGGCTCAACGGCCTGGACATCGTCGCCAACGTCTACACCCCTGCGAACTTCGATCCGAAGAAGAAGTACGCTGCAGTCGTCGTTGCGCACCCGAACGGTGGGGTGAAGGAGCAGACTGCCGGCCTGTATGCGCAACGGCTGGCGGAGCAGGGCTACATCACGATTGCCGCTGATGCGGCCTACCAAGGCGGAAGTGGTGGGCAGCCGCGCTCGGTGGACACGCCTGCGAACCGCATCGAGGACATCCACGGAATGGCGGACTTCATCACCGGCTACCCGGGCGTCGACGCCGAGCGTCTGGGGCTGCTCGGCATCTGTGGCGGCGGTGGCTACGCGCTGTCCGCGGCGAAGTCCGACAAGCGTTTCAAGTCGGTCGCGACGCTCAGCATGTTCAACTCCGGTCGTGTTCGTCGCAATGGCTTTGCCGATTCTCAACTTGCCACGATCCAGAAACGCCTGAAGCAGGCTTCGGACGCGCGCGCCCAGCAAGTGGCTGGGGGCAGGATTCTCTATGCAGGCGATGCCGATATGACCGACGCGCAGATCGCCGCGCTGCCTTTTCAGATGTATCGGCAGGGCTACGAATACTACTGGAGGACGCACGCCCATCCTGGCTCCACCTTCAAGTACACCATGAGCAGCCTGCTGGACCTGATGCGTTGGGACGCCACCGACCAGATCGAGTTGATCGAGCAGCCGCTGCTGATGATTGCCGGCAGCAAGGCTGACAGCCTCTACATGACCGAGGAAGCGTTTGCGAGGGCGACGGGTGCGAAGAACAAGGAATTGTTCAAGGTCGAAGGCGCCACGCACATCGAGACCTACTGGGTTCCGAAGTATGTGGAAGCCGTGGTGGGCAAGCTGACCCCGTTCTACGCAAAGAACCTCTGAGCCGAAGAGCCGAACGGGCAAGGCCCCGAATTGTTGGCTCAGCTTGATCAATTCGCGCGAGGACCTCCAATGACATCGACCACAGATTCCGTTCGCCGAGCTTTCACGACGGCCCTGAAGGTGCGCTCCAGACTGGCTGGTGTCTTTGGACAATCTCGGACCGAGTGTCGGCTTTTGGGTTGCGGATTCAACCGGTCGTCTGGCCGAGATCTCCCCTGCATCTGAAGGACAGCAATCCGCGCCACAGCGTGTGTTCCCACATCGACTAGGGAAGACCGCAATCGCTTGCGGAGCTGCCTTCGTCGAGCATGCGCTGGCGCAGCAGCGAGACGGATTGCGAGGAGTGGTGTCGACGGACAGAAGTTCAACTTGTGCGCAAAGGCTGATGCCCGAGCCGCTTGGAAATCTCGACGCCGCATGCCTTCACTGCCTTCGCTTGCGCGCCGGTCCAGTCCGTATCAAAAGATCGCGACCGCCCCATCAGCGTGACCCCCAGAACGATGTTTCCGGAATAGTCGAAGACGGGTGCGGCGAAGGAGCAAACACCGGGTGTGGGGTTGTTGATCGAGCGAGACACGCCGTGCTTGCGCACCTCGTTCAGCATGCCTTGCAGATCGGTCGCGTCGATAGGCTTGGCGATGTCCGGTCCCAGTCGCCGCTCATCCTCGAGCAGCGATTCCTCGATCAGCTTGGCGGGCAGATAGGCCGCGAACAGGCGGCCCGTTGCCGTGCCCGCCAGTGACATGACGGTTCCCGTTCGGATGTTGGTGTGGAGCGGATAGATCGCGTCGAAGAGATACACGATCGTCGGCCCTTGATTGCCCCAGACCGACAGCGCAACGCTGTGTCCGGTTTCCCTCGCCAGGTCCTCCGCAAAGGGCGTGGCCTCGCGAACCGGATTGAGCATCCGAAGCGTCACGAGGCCAAGCTGCATGGCGGTCGGACCTAGCCAGTAGTAGCCCGTCGATGACTCCTGAGTGACCAACCCTAGCTTGGAGAAGCTCACCAGGTAGGGGTGGGCCTTTCCGGGCGCCATGTCAGCGGCCTTGGCGAGCTCCCTCAAGGGCATGGGACGACCGTGAGCACCCAGCGCAAGAAGCAATTGGCCGCCCGCCTCGATGGACTGGATGCCCCTGCGTTCCTTCTCGAAGTTCGATTCGCCGCTTTCGTTTTCAAGTGCGCTCATGACGGTCTCCTAACGGTTTGATTCTAACAACTCCATTAGCCTAGGGTAAACCATTAGTATAGGAAAGATGCGTTAGCACCATACTAACGTCATCGGGTCGGCAGATGAGGCCCCTAACTCAAGGAGTGATGGTCAATGAGCAAGCAGGAAACGGAGTACGACGTGCTGGTGGTCGGCACTGGCGCGTCGGGCATGTCGGCGGCGGTCACCGCTGCCTTCCAGGGTCTCAAGGTGCTGGTTGTCGACAAGGCACCGGTCTATGGCGGCACCACCGCACGTTCCGGCGGATGGCTGTGGATTCCTGGCACCAAGCTCGCCAAGGAGCAGGGCATCAACGAACCGCCGGGCGCCGCTCGCACATACCTCCAGCACGAGGCCACTACCCATTTCGACGCAGCCCGCGTCGATGCCTTCATCGAGAACGGTCCGAAAGCCATCGACTTCTTCGCCGAGAACACTTGCGTGCAGTTCGACATGCCGCCGGTGTTCCCCGACTATCACGCGGAAGCTCCCGGCGGCCAGCCTGGCGGCCGTTCGATGGTGACCCGCCCGTTCGACGGGCGAGAACTCGGCAGTCGTATCGCCCAACTGGCTCCGCCTGTGCCCGAGCTGACCGTGTTCGGCATGATGCTTGGCTCCGGCAAGGAGCTGTGGCACTTCCTGCGCGCCTTCAAGTCGCTCGAGTCCTTCTGGTACGTCGCCAAGCGATTCGGCGGACATTTGCTCGATGTGGCGAGGCATGGCCGCGGCATGACGCTGACCAACGGCAATGCGTTGGCGGGTCGACTCGCCAAGGCGGCGATGGACCTCGACGTTCCCGTGTGGCTGAACTCGCCGGTGAAGAAGCTCATCGTTGAAGGCGATGCGGTGGTCGGAGCAACGGTCGTGCGCGACGGCACGCCTGTTGACATTCGAGTGCGCCGCGGCGTTGTGCTGGCCTGCGGTGGCTTCCCGTTCGACGTCGAGCGTCGCAAGCAACTGTTTCCTCATGCGCCGACCGGCCGTGAACACTTCACTCCTTCGCCCGCGCTGAATACCGGCGATGGTCTGCGTCTGGGTGAATCCGTCGGGGGCTGGGTCGACCCCACGATTCCCAACGCGGCCGCTTGGTGCCCCACGTCCGTGACGAAGCGCAAGGATGGCTCCGAGGGCGTCATGCCGCACTTCATCGACCGGGCGAAGCCTGGCGTGATCGCCGTGACCCAGCGCGGTCGGCGCTTCACCAACGAAGCTCTTTCGTACCACGACTTCATTCAGGACCTCGTCAAGGCGTGCGCGGGTACCTCCGAAGTGACTTGCTGGCTGATCTGCGATCACAAACATCTCCGCGAATACGGGTTGGGCGCGGTGGCTCCGTTTCCGTTGCCCATCGGCAAGCATCTGAAGAACGGCTATCTCAAGAAGGGCAAGAGTCTTCAGGAACTGGCCAAGGCAATTGGCGTTCCTTACGCCGCTCTGCAGGAAGAAGTCGAGACCTTCAATCGGGATGCTTCGTCCGGCGTCGACACCAAGTTCGCCAAGGGCAGTACGTCCTACAACCGCTACCAAGGCGACTCGATGGTGACGCCGAATCCCTGCATGGCGCCGATCCGTCAAGGGCCCTACTACGCCATCAAGATCGTCGTCGGCGAGATCGGAACGTTTGCAGGTCTCTCAACGGATGAGTCTTGCCAAGTCCTGACGAAGGACCGTCAACCGGTCAAGGGCCTGTATGCCATCGGCAACGACGCCGCCAGCATCATGGGTGGCAACTACCCCGGAGCGGGCATCACGCTCGGCCCGGCGCTGACCTTCGGCTACGTCGTGGGTCAAGCACTCGCGCAGAAGACAGCTCGACCCGCCGCCGAGGTCGTTCAGTTGGCCAATCCGCGCCAGCGCGCGCATGCAGCCTGATCTCCTGACAAACAAAGTAGGACAGACAAATGGAAATCTCCGAACTCATGGCGCCCGAAGTTCTCGGCGGACGCATCGCGCTGGTGACTGGCGCAGGGCAGGGCAATGGCAAGGCCATCGCCAAAGGCCTGGCCAAAGCCGGGGCGAGCATCGTCGTCACGGACTTGAACGAAGAAAACGCCAAGGCCGTTGCAGCGGAAATCAACGCCGCGGGCGGAAAGGCGGTTGCGTACAAGCTCGACGTGACCTCGCAAGATGCCTGTCAAGCGCTCGCCGCCAGGGTGACGAGCGAGGTTGGCAACATCGACATCCTCGTGAACAACGCGGGCATCATCATCCGCGAAGGACTGGACAGTCCGAAAGTCGCCTCGAACCTCGAGCGCACGTTGAATGTGAACGTGATGGGCACCTTCCTTCCAACGCATGCGTGGTTGGGCGCACTGAAAGCCACCAAGGGCGTGATCATCAACGTGGGGTCCATCGCGTCGAGTACGGGAATTCCCAATGTCGTGGGCTACTCCCCGTCCAAGGGTGCGGTCAAGCTGATGACGCAAGCCCTCGCTGTTGAACTGGCGAAAGACGGCGTCCGTGTCAACGCGATTGCGCCAGGCGTCATCGAGACGCCCATGACCTCCTACACGCGAGAGGCGCCGGAGCGCCTCGACAAGTTCATGCTGCGCACGCCAATGGCGCGCGTCGGGCAACCCGAGGAACTGGTCGGCCCCGTGGTCTTCCTTGCCTCGAGCATGGCCACCTACGTGACGGGCGTGACGCTTCCCGTCGACGGCGGCTTCCTCGCTTCCTGATTCGCAGGATTCCTTCCTTCCTAGTTTCAACCCTGAACTCGATGAGTTCAAAAAATTGGAGACAGCCATGAGCATTCCTACGTTCCTGAAGCAGGCCGTTCTTGCCGCCAGCCTTGTTGCCGCCACAGCGGCAAGTGCGCAAGACATCAAGTTGGGCTACAACGGCGATCTGTCCGCCTCTCCGTCGGCACAAAGCGGCCAGGCGGCAGTGCTGGGCATGGAGGCGGCGATTGCCGACATCAATGCTGCTGGCGGCGTGCTTGGAAAGAAGTTGTCGCTCGTGACTCGGGATGACACCTCTGCCCCCCCGAAGTCGATCCAGAACATGAGCGACCTGATCGACAACGAGAAGGTCGCCGCCGTGTTCGGGCCGACGAACTCGGGCAACGCGATGGCCTGGAAGCATATCGCCAACCAGAAGAAGATTCCCGTGATCGGCAATGTCGGCTCGGGCACGGACATCACCAAGCCCATGAGCCCGGGCGCGGACAACTACATGTTCCGCGTGTCGATGGTCGACCGCGAGCAGATCGCCGCCCTGATGGCCTACGTCAAGAAGAATGCCGCCACTTCGAAGGTGGTTGGCCTCATGGCAGAGACCACGGGCTACGGCCAAGGCGGCCTGAAAGACATGGAGGAGATCGCCAAGCTCCAGGACATCAAGATCGCTGCGACCGAACGCTTCGGCGTCGGCGACACCGATATGACGTCTCAGTTGAGCAAGATGAAGGCCGCCGGCGTGGACACGGTGGTCGTCTGGGCGCAAGGCACTCCGATCGCGCAACTCGTCCGGAGCATGGAGAAGATCAACTACTTCCCGCTGACGCTGAGCTCGTGGGCCGCGGACAACATCACCTTCTACGATGCAGCGGGCAAGGCGCTCGCCGAGAAGCCGATCTTCATGCGCACCGTCAGCGAGACGCGCACCCCCGCCCAGCAGAAGCTGTTCGACCGCGTCGGCTCCAAGTTGAAGGCGCCGGGATCGTTCTCGTTCGCGCTGCACGGCTACGACTCGGTCCTGATCTACGCGGAAGCCGTCAAGCAAGCCAAGACCACGGACGGCTCCCCGGTTCGCTTGGCACTCGAGGACCTGAAGACGCCGGTGCAGGGCATGCTCAAGACCTACGACAAGCCCTTCAGCAAGACCAACCATGAGGCGCTTACCGCCAAGGACCTGGTCTGGATCCGCTGGAAGGACGGCAAGCTGATGCCTTACAACGACGCGATGATCGGCTCGTTCGCCCCCGCGGACTTCAAGCAATAACGGTTCGAAGACGGGCCCGGGGCTGATGGCGGCCTCGGGCGCGACCAGGAGACACAAAATGGCAGAAGCGCTCTTGCAGGCGATCATCAGCGGGTTGGCCGTGGGCGGTGCCTACGCGCTCGTGGCGCTGGGATTCAGCATCACATTCACCACTACCAAGACCCTCAACTTTTCCCATGGAGAGTTTGTGTCGGCGGGCGCCTTCATCGGCATGAGCGCGCTCTTCCTGGTCCTGGGCGTTCCGGTGACTTCGACCACCTTCGGCGAGGCGCTGCCGGGGGCCGGTGCTCAACTGTTCGCGCTTTTCGCGGCACTGGGTGTCATGGGCCTTCTCGGCTGGTTGCTGTACGTGATCGGCGTCCGGCCCTTTGCGGGGCGGCCCGGCATGGCATGGGTCATGAGTACCCTGGGATTCGGAGTCATTCTTCAGAGCATCGGTCTGGCCATCTGGGGACCCAAGCCGGTCGTGGTGCCGGGACCCGTGGGGGATTCGGTCATCCGCCTGCTCGGCGTCGGGGTTCGTCCGCAAGAACTGCTGACGCTCGCGGTGGCAGTGGTCATCATGATCGCGTTCGACTGGGTGATGAACCGCACGATGGTGGGCAAGGCGATGCGTGCCGTTGCGGCCAACGGCAACGTTGCCAGCCTGATGGGCATCAATACCAACGCCGTGATGATCGGCGCCTTCGTTGTCAGTTCGGCTTTGGCTGGACTGTCCGGCTTTCTCCTGGCGCCGATCGCGCAGGCTTCCCTCTTCATGGGTCTGACGGTCGGCCTCAAGGGCTTCTCGGGTGCAATGATCGGCGGCCTGAGCAATCCGCGAGGCTGCGTCATCGGCGGCTTCGTGCTGGGTGTCTTCGAGTCGCTGGTGAACCTGTGGCAGGCGCAGTGGCGGGAGGTGGCGGTGTTCGGACTGGTGATCCTGGTCCTCGCATTCCGCCCGACTGGTTTGTTTGGCAAGAGGCTGGTGGAGAAGGTATGAAGCGCGGTCAACATCCCCTGGGCGTCGTGCTCGTTGCCGGCGCGCTGGTCGGCATCACGTCGCTGTTCGGCAACGACTACTACCTGCGCATCGTCTTCATGATGTGCGTCTACTACCTCTGCGCCGCCGGCATGAACGTGCTGGTCGGCTACGCCGGCCAGAAGTCGCTCGGTCAGGCGGGTCTCTTCGCCGCAGGCGCCTATGCGGTGGCGTTGTTGACGACCCGGACCGAGATGAACCCCTGGCTTGCCTTGGTCGTGGCCGCCGCGATCTCTGGCGTCTGCGGCGTCCTGATCGCCTTGCCGTCGCTGCGAGTGAAGGGGCCGTACCTGGCGATGGTGACGCTGGCATTCGGCATCGTCGTCGAGAAGCTGGTTGGCGAATGGACCGACGTGTTCGGCGGCGCCCAGGGGATCTATGGCATCAGGGCCTTGACCTGGAACGGCCAGCCCTTGACCTCGGAACAGTGGGTATGGTTCGCCATTGTGCTTTGCGCGGTCACCCACCTGCTGTTGCGCAACCTGTTGCAGGGGCGCTTCGGCCGAGCGTTGCAGTCACTGCAGGCGGACGAGATCGCATCGTCGTCGGTCGGTGTTCGCGTCTATCGAGCCAAGGTGATCGCATTTGTCGTCGCAGCGGTCACCTGCGGGATCGCAGGCGCACTGGTGGCCCAACAGAACCAGTACATCAACTCCGACTTCATCACCTTCAACTTGTCGATTTTCATCCTGCTGCTGGTGCTCTTCGGCGGCGCCGGCTCGCAGTACGGGCCGTTGGTCGGCACCGTGATCCTCACCGTGATCGATGCGGCATTGGCGCGCTGGCCCTCGGCGCAGCATTTCCTCTACGGCTTCCTGCTGCTCTTCGCGCTCTACGTGATGCCGGGTGGGGTCGTCGGCCTGTTCGCGAAATGGTTCCGTAAGTCCGAAGCTGCTCCCGAACCTTCGAGCGCGGCAGTTGGGTCCACGCGTATCGGCCCTGAGGGAAGCGGCGAACTGCTCGTTGTCCGAGGCGTCACCAAGAACTTTGGCGGGGTGAAACCGGCTCAGGACGTGTCTTTCAAGCTCCAGCGCGGCCACATCCACGCGTTGATCGGGCCGAACGGGGCGGGCAAGAGCACGATGATCAACATGCTGACCGGCCTGATCGATCCGACCGAGGGTTCGATCCAGTTCCTGGGTCAGGAGGTGTCGGGTCGTCCCGTACATCAGATCTGCTGCATGGGCATGGGGCGGACCTTCCAGAACCTGCGTTTGTTCGCCGACCTTTCAGTGCTCGACAACGTGATGCTGGGCCGTCACAGCCGTATGACGAACGGATTTTTCGCCTCGTTGATCTCGCTGCCCAGTGCAAGGAAGCAGGAAGCGGCGACGCGTGCCCGCGCGCTCCAGTTGCTCGAACTGGTGGACCTGTTGCACCTGGCGCATCACCCCGCCGGCAGCTTGTCCTATGGTCTGCAACGCCGCGTCGAACTGGCACGAGCGCTCGCCACCGAGCCACAGCTTCTCCTGCTGGACGAGCCGGCCGCCGGCCTCAATCCGCAGGAGACCGCCGAGCTCGGACAACTGCTGCTTCGAATCGGGAAATGCGGGGTGAGCATCCTGATGGTGGAGCATCACATGGACCTCGTGATGTCGGTATCGGACCACGTCATCGTGCTCGACTACGGCATCAAGATCGCTGAGGGCAAGCCCGCAGAGGTGCAGGCCAATCCCCGCGTCATCGAGGCCTATCTTGGCGTCGACGAGCCCGAAGAAGCGCTCGCCGCCTGAACCGGAAAGTCAAACATGCTGAAACTCGAATCAGTCAAGGTTGCCTACGGTGCGATTCAGGCCGTCAAGGGCGTGAGCATTGAAGTGCGCAAGGGCGAAGTGGTGACCATCATCGGCGCCAATGGAGCGGGAAAGAGCACCTTGCTCAAGAGCATCTGCGGGTTGGAGCCTGTCACCGAAGGGCGCATCCTGCTCGACGGCAAGGACATCACGAACGTCCCATCGCATCAACGTGTGGGCCTTGGCGTGGCAATGTCACCGGAAGGTCGTGGCGTGTTCGCCGATCAGACGGTGCGAGAGAACCTGATGCTCGGCGGCTATTCGCGCAAGAAAGACCTTGCCGCCACGGCAGCTGCCATCGAACGCGAATTCAAGCGGTTTCCTCGGCTGCGTGAACGTCAGGACCAGTTGTCCGGGACCTTGTCCGGCGGTGAGCAGCAGATGCTGGCCATTGCGCGCGCACTGATGAGCGAGCCGCGGCTGTTGTTGCTCGACGAGCCCTCGCTCGGCCTGGCGCCCCTGATCATCAAGGACATCTTCAACGCCATTCGCCAACTGCGCGAATCGGGCTTGACCATCCTCTTGGTTGAGCAGATGGCCAAGCAGGCGCTCGGCGTGGCCGACCGGGCCTACGTGCTCGAAACAGGACACATCACCTTGGAGGGCACAGGGCGCGCGCTCCTCAACGACCCCAAGGTCAAGGCGGCCTACCTCGGCTCGCACTGAACGTTTCAACTTTCCACACAAGGAGTACCCCATGACCCAAACCAAGAAATTTGCCAGCCAAGCCGACCTCGAAGAAAAGAAGATCACCTTCAGCCAGATTTCGGAGCACGCCTGGGCCTACACGGCCGAGGGCGACCCCAACACCGGGATCGTCATCGGCGACGACTGCGTGCTGGTCGCAGACACGCAAGCCACGCCGGCGATGGCCGCCGATGTCATCCGTCGCATCCGCGAAGTGACCGACAAGCCGATCAAGTACGTGGTGCTGACCCACTACCACGCGGTGCGCGTGCTCGGGGCCAGCGCCTACGGTGCGGACCACATCCTCGCCAGCCAGGACACCTACGACCTCATCGTCGAGCGCGGCGAGCAGGACGAGCGCGGCGAGCAGGAC
>NZ_JBFUHO010000070.1:0-34380 GCF_056402355.1 Variovorax sp. P4_B11 | reverse complement strand
CTCGGGATCTGCGCCGCCGAATCGGGGGCTGCGGGCGCAGCTGCCGGCGCCGCCGGCGCGCCAATGGCCGCGCGCTCCAGCAGGCTGCTGCCGCCGCCAGCCGGCCGGGCGTGGCCGAAGTAGGCCAGCAGCAAGGTGCAGGCGAAGAACACCGCGGCCAGCACCGCGGTGGTGCGCGACAGGAAGTTCGCGCTGCCGCTGGCACCGAACAGGCTGCCGGCACTGCCGCTGCCGAAGGCGGCGCCCATGTCGGCGCCCTTGCCGTGCTGGATCAGGATCAGCCCGATCATCGCGAGTGCGGTGAGCATCTGCACGCCCACCAGGATGTTGAGGACCACATTCATTCGTTCTAACTCCTAAATTTTGTCGTCGGCCGCGCGCTTCAGCGGGCCGCTGCAATGATCTGCAGGAAATCGGGGGCCTTGAGCGACGCGCCGCCGATCAGGCCGCCGTCGATGTCGGCTTCGGCCAGCAGCTCGGCCGCGTTGGCCGCGTTCATGCTGCCGCCGTAGAGGATGCGGATGCCCGCGGCGTGCTCGCTCGCCGCGTGGTGCAGCTGGGCGCGCAGCACCGCATGCACCGCCTGCGCCTGCGCCGGCGTCGCCGTCTGGCCGGTGCCGATGGCCCAGACCGGCTCGTAGGCGACCACGATCTCGCTGATGCAATGGCCGTTGACGTGGATCACCGCGGCCAGTTGGCGCTTGACCACTTCCTCGGTGTGCCCGGCCTCGCGCTCGGCCAGGGTCTCGCCGACGCAGACGATCGGCGTGATGCCGTTGACCAGCGCGGCGGCGGTCTTGGCCGCCACGAGTTCATCGGTCTCGCCGTGGTACTGGCGCCGCTCCGAATGTCCCACGATGACGTAGCGCACGCCGAAGTCCTTCAGCATGGCCGCCGATTGCTCGCCGGTGAAGGCGCCCTGCGGCTGGGCCGAGAGATCCTGGGCACCGAGCGAGATCGGCGAGCCGGCCAGCAGCGACTGCGCCTGCGCCAGGTACGGCGCCGGGACGCAGACCGCGACCTCGCAGGCGGGCGTGCCGACACCCGCCAGCAAGGCCTTCACGAGCGCCTCGTTGGCAGCCAGGCTGCCGTTCATCTTCCAGTTGCCGGCGATCAGCTTCTTCTTGGTCGTCATGTCGTTCTTGTTCACCAGGTCAGCACGATCTTGCCGATGTGCTGATTCGATTCCATCAGGACGTGGGCCTGCGCGGCGCCGCTGGGCTCACCGGCCGCGGCGAAGCGGCTGTGGATGATCGGCTTGACCGCGCCGCTCTCGAGCAGCGGCCAGACCTTCTCGCGCAGCGCCTTGGCGATCGCTCCCTTGAAGGCGACCGGCCGCGGCCGCAAGGTCGAGCCGGTGACCGTGAGCCGGCGGCGCAGCACCAGTCCGGCGTTGATCTCGCTCTTGACGCCGCCCTGCACCGCGATGATCACCAGCCGGCCGTCCTCGGCCAGGCAGTCGAGCTCGCGCGCCACGTAGCCGCCGGCCACCATATCCAGAATCACGTCGACGCCCTTGCCACCGGTCAGGCGCTTGGCCTCCTCGGCGAAATCGGCCGTCTTGTAGTTGATTGCATGGTCGGCGCCGAGCTTCAGGCAGGCGTCGCACTTGTCGTCGCTGCCGGCCGTCGCGATCACGGTGGCGCCGAGCGCCTTGCCGAGTTGGATCGCGGTCACGCCGATACCGCTCGAGCCGCCCTGGATCAGCAGGGTCTCGCCCTGCTGCAGGCGGCCGCGCTCGAACACGTTGCTCCAGACCGTGAAGAAGGTCTCGGGCAGCGTGGCGGCCTCGACATCGCTCCAGCCCTTGGGCACCGGCAGGCATTGCGCCACCGGCGCCACGCACAGCTCGGCGTAGCCGCCGCCGGCCACCAGGGCGCAGACGTGGTCGCCGATCTTGAATCCGGCCTCGGCCAGCGCGCGCTCGTCGCCCGCGACGATCTCGCCCGCGACCTCGAGGCCCGGCAGGTCGGAGGCACCCGGGGGCACCGGGTAGTTGCCGGTCCGCTGCAGCACGTCGGGACGGTTGACCCCGCTCGCGGCCACGCGGATCAGCAATTCGCCGGCGCCGGCCACCGGCGCAGGACGTTCCACCATGCGCAGCACCTCGGGGGCGCCGAACGATGTGATCTCAATGGCTTTCATGGTCTCTTTCCGAGTAGCGGCCGCCGCGCAGAACGCGGGGCGGCGCGCATGCCCAGGGTGGTGCGATGGCGTTGCCGCCATCGCCGCCCCTCAGGCCTGGTGGTCGCCGCCGCGGCTCGATTCCTGCGCCGGTTGCTGCTCGGCGACGGCTTGCTCCGCCGGCTGATCGCCACCACGCTCGCTGTTCTCGAAACGCGGTGCACGCTCGGTGCGCGGCGGACGGTCGCCGCCACGATCGCCACGGTCCGAACGCTCGCGGCGCTCGCCGCCACGATCGCCACGATCGCCGCGGTCACCCCGGTCTTCACGCGGCGGGCGCTCGCTGAATTCCATGCCGGCCGGACGCTCGGTCAGGGCCTTCATGGACAGCTTGACGCGGCCCTTCTCGTCGGTCTCGAGCACCTTGACCTTCACGATCTGGCCTTCGCTCAGGTAGTCGGTGACCTTCTCGACGCGCTCGTGCGCGATCTGGCTGATGTGCAGCAGGCCGTCCTTGCCGGGCAGCAGGTTGATCAGCGCGCCGAAGTCGAGGATCTTGGTGACCGGGCCTTCGTAGACCTTGCCGATTTCCACTTCCGCGGTGATCTGCTCGATGCGCTTCTTGGCCGCTTCGGCCTTTTCCGGATCGGTCGAGGCGATGGTGATGGTGCCGTCCTCGTCGATGTTGATCGTGGTGCCGGTTTCTTCCTGCAGGCCGCGGATCACCGAGCCGCCCTTGCCGATCACGTCGCGGATCTTCTCGGGGTTGATCTTGAGGGTGGTCAGGCGCGGCGCGAAGGTCGACACTTCGGCCTTGGCCTCGCCCATCGCTTCCTGCATCTTGCCGAGGATGTGCATGCGCGCTTCCTTGGCCTGCGCCAGGGCGACCTGCATGATTTCCTTCGTGATGCCCTGGATCTTGATGTCCATCTGCAGCGCGGTGATGCCGTTGGTCGTGCCGGCCACCTTGAAGTCCATGTCGCCCAGGTGATCTTCGTCGCCCAGGATGTCGGTCAGCACCGCGAAGCGGTTGTCTTCCTTGATCAGGCCCATCGCGATGCCGGCCACGTGGGCCTTCATCGGCACGCCGGCGTCCATCATCGAGAGGCAGCCGCCGCAGACCGAGGCCATCGACGAGGAGCCGTTCGACTCGGTGATTTCGGAGACCACGCGGATCGTGTAGGGGAACTCTTCCTTGTTCGGCAGCACCGCGACCAGCGCACGCTTGGCGAGGCGGCCGTGGCCGACTTCGCGGCGCTTGGTCGAGCCCATGCGGCCGACTTCGCCGGTGGCGAACGGAGGCATGTTGTAGTGGAACAGGAAGCGGTCTTCGTACTCGCCCATCAGCGCGTCGATGCGCTGCGCATCGCGCTCGGTGCCGAGCGTGGTGATGACCAGCGCCTGGGTTTCGCCGCGCGTGAACAGGGCCGAGCCGTGGGTGCGGGGCAGCACGCCGTTGCGGATCTCGATCGGGCGCACGGTGCGCGTGTCGCGGCCGTCGATGCGGGGTTCGCCCGACAGGATCTGGCCGCGGACGATCTTCGATTCGATCGCGAACAGCAGGTCGTTGACCTTGCCGGCGTCGAAGGGCTCGCCGCTTTCCTTCAGCGCTTCCATCACGCTGGCGTTGGCTTCGCGCAGGGCGTGCGTGCGGGCCTGCTTGCTGCGGATCTGGTAGACCGCGCGCAGCTTCTCTTCGGCCAGGCCCTTGACCCTGGCGACGAAGGCTTCGTCTTCGGCCGGCGGCTGCCAGTCCCACACGGGCTTGCCGGCATCGCGCACCAGTTCGTGGATCGCGTTGATCGCGATGTTGGCTTGCTCATGGCCGAACACCACGCCGCCGAGCATGATTTCTTCGCTCAGCTGCAGGGCTTCGGACTCGACCATCAGCACGGCGGCTTCGGTGCCGGCGACGACCAGGTCCATCTGCGAATCGCGGCGCGCGGTCTGGCCCGGGTTCAGCACGTACTGGCCATTGATGTAGCCGACGCGGGCGGCGCCGATCGGGCCGCTGAACGGGATGCCGGAAATCGACAGCGCGGCGCTGACGCCGATCATGGCGGCGATGTCGGCATCGACTTCGGGGTTGAGCGACAGCGTGTGGATGACCACGTGCACTTCGTTCAGGAAGCCTTCGGGGAACAGCGGACGGATCGGGCGGTCGATCAGGCGCGAGGTCAGGGTTTCGTGTTCGCTGGGCTTGGCTTCGCGCTTGAAGAAGCTGCCCGGGATCTTGCCGGCGGCGTAGGTCTTCTCGATGTAGTCGACGGTCAGCGGGAAGAAGTCCTGGCCGGGCTTGGCCGACTTGGAGGCGACCACGGTGGCCAGCACCACGGTGCCTTCGATGTCGACGGTCACGGCACCGGAGGCCTGGCGCGCGATCTCGCCGGTTTCCAGGACGACGGTCTTGCCGCCCCATTGGAAGGACTTGGTGACTTTGTTGAAGAGGCTCATGTTGTGCTCCTGTTTGGATGGCGGTGCATTCCGTGATGGCCACGGGTCCCGCGGGGGCCGGAGCGCTTGCCAGAACACGATGCCATTCCAGGGAAGTTCGGCGGAGAACCTCTCTGGAATGACACAGCTTCGCTCTGTTTTTGCGGCTCCGAAGTAAAAAACGCCTGAGCTAGCGGACTAACCCAGGCGTTTTTGCATGCGATTCGACTTACTTGCGCAGGCCCAGCTTGGCGATCAGCGCGGTGTAGCGGTCGGCGTCCTTGGACTTGAGGTAGTCCAGCAGCTTGCGGCGGCGGCTCACCATGCGCAGCAGGCCGCGGCGACCGTGGTGGTCCTTGGCGTGCGTCTTGAAGTGAGGCGTGAGCTCGTTGATGCGGGCGGTCAGCAGTGCGACTTGCACTTCGGGGCTGCCGGTGTCGTTGGCGGCGCGGGCGTTGTCCTTGACAACTTCGGCCTTGATGGAGGCTGCGATCATGTGTGTTTCCTTTGTTCCGGTCCCGCGATTGAAATCTCTTCGGGATGTTTGACTTGCGGTGTGCGCTGGAACTGCACCCACCGTGCGCTCTGCCGAATGCAAAGCTTTGGGATTATATACCGAGCTCGCCCCCCAGGTTGCCCGGCACTTCGTGTCCGGGCGCCCACCCCCTACCGGGGGCAACACCAGAGGCCCGGCAAAGCCGGTTCCTCGGTGTTTCACCAAGGGGCCGGGCTGCGCCGGCCTTTGGTCAGCGCTGTGCGGCCAGCCAGCGCCTGAGACGGTTCACGCCCTCCACCAGCCGCTGCGGGTCCTTCGAGGCGAAGCACCAGCGCAGCCAGCCCTGGGCTTCGGGGGCGAAGGCATTGCCGGGGGCCAGGCCGAGCCCGGCCTCGACCACCAGGCGCTTGGCGACCTCGAGCGAATCGCCGAAGCCCTCGAGCTGGAAGAAGGCGTACATGCCGCCGCGCGCCGGCGCGACCTTGACGCCGGGAACCTCGGCCAGCAAGGGCAGCAGCGTGTCGCGGCAGGCCTTGAGGTGGGCCACGATCCTCGGCGTGATCTCGTCGCCGTGGGCCAGCGCCGCGATCCCCGCGCGCTGCGTGAAGACGCTGGCGCAGGAGGTGTTGAACTCGATCAGCTTGCCCATGCCGTCCATCAGGGACGGCGGCAGCACCAGCCAGCCGAGCCGCCAGCCGGTCATCAGGAAGCTCTTGCTGAAGCTGTGGGCGACCACGAGCCGGTCGTCGGCACCCGCGATGTCGAGGAAGCTGGGCGCGCAGCCGCTGGGCGTCGGCTCGTAGTACAGCCGCTCGTAGACCTCGTCGGCCAGGATCCAGGTGCCCGTCCCACGGCAATGGTCGAGGATCGCCTGCTGCTCGGCCCGCGTCAGCGTCCAGCCGGTCGGGTTGTTGGGCGCATTGACGATCAGCAGCTTCGTGGCCGGCGTGACCGCCGCGCGCAGCGCGTCCAGGTCCAGCGTCCACTGCCCTGCCCTCGGCACCAGCGACACGCAGCGCACGCGCGCTCCGAGGATGGCGGGCTGCGCCGTGAGGTTCGGCCACACCGGCGTGACCGCCACCACCTCGTCGCCGGCGTCGACCAGTGCCTGCACCGCCAGCATCAGCGCGCTGACGCCGCCCGAGGTGATCGCGATGCGCGAGGCCTCGATCTTCGGATGCAGGCCGCTCATGTAGGCGGCGACGGCTTCCCGCAGCTCGGGCAATCCGAGGTTGTGGGCATAGAAAGTCTCGCCGCGCTGCAGCGAATCGATGGCCGCTTGGCGGACCACCTCGGGCGTCACCTCGTCGCTCTCGCCGAACCAGAAGGCCAGCACGTCGCTGCGGCCGAGGCCGGCATTGGCCACCTCGCGGATCTTGGAGGCTTCGAGGTTCTGGATCGCATCGCGCATGGTCATCTTTCCTTGCATTGAGTTTGCCGGCGCGCAACGTCAGGGGCGCTGCATCCTGCAGCTGGTGGGCATCTCGGCGCGGTCGGCCGGAATGGTCTTCACGACCCGGAAGCCGTAGCCCGAGCCTTCGACATCGAACTTCACGCCCGGCGCGCCCTGCCGATCCATGACGCCCACCACCAGCGACTGCTGGAACTGGTGGTCGGCGGCACGCATGCGTCCGCGCTGTCCAGCCAGGGTGACATCGGCCTTTTCGAGGGCTCTCGCGACAGCCACCGCATCGACGCTGCCGGCCCGCTCGTACGCCTGTGCCAGCGCCTCGATCATGAGCTGCATGCGCATGTGGATGTAGTCGTCCTCGGCCTTGGGGAAGCGCGTGCGGAAGGCCCGGTAGAAGGCCTCGGACTGCGGTGTCTGCACATTCGGCAGCCAGTCGGCGACGGCGAACACCCGGCCGACGCCGGCCTCGCCGATGGCCGCGGGCGCACCGAGCGCATTGCCGTAGAAGGTGTAGAAGGTGCCGTTGAAGCCGGCCTCGCGAGCCGCCTTGACGAGCAGCGTGAGATCGTTGCCCCAGTTTCCGGTGACGACGCCCTGCGCGCCGCTCGCGATGATCTTGCTGGCGTACGGCGCGAAGTCCTTCACCCTGCCGATCGGGTGCAGTTCCTCGCCGACGATCTGCACATCGGCTCGGCGCACGCCGAGCTGCCGCCGGGATTCGCGCAGCACCGCTTGCCCGAAGCTGTAGTCCTGCCCGATCAGGTAGACCCGCTGCAGCGCCTTGTCTTCCTGCAGCACCTGCATCAGGGCCGTGACGCGCATGTCGGCATGGGCATCGAAACGGAAATGCCAGTAGCTGCAGCGTTCGTTGGTGAGCGTCGGATCGACCGCCGCGTAGTTGAGGTACAGCACGCGCCGGTCCGGATCGCGCGCATTGTGCTTCTCGATGGCGTCGATCAACGCGCCCGCCGCCGCCGAGGAGTTGCCCTGCATCACGATTCGCGCACCGCCGTCGATCGCGGCACGCAACGCCGACAAGGCCTCTTCATTCTGGCTCTTGCTGTCGTAGCGCAGCAGTTCGAGCAGCCGTGGGCCGCCGGGCAGCTTGACGCCGCCACGATCGTTGATCCGTTCGACCGCCCACAGGAGATTGCGGAAGGAGGCCTCGCCGGTATTGGCGAAGGGACCGCTCAGGCCTTCGATCTGTGCAATGCGAATCGCGGGCTTCGCCTGCGCGCGCAACACCGGCACGGTGCTCGCGCATAGCGCCAGGGCAGCCAATTTCAAGGCCTTGCGGCGCCAAATAAAGCTCGAACTCATTGTCTTGAAACCCCTCCCGCCGCGCCTAGATGGGATGGCATGCGGCAATGTTCTGTTGAATCGCCGCGAAGTGTAAGGGACACACATTCTTGTCCCGATCGTCATCACTCAGGAGTCTCACCATGTTCTTCGCACCCGCAGTCCGCACCGCCCGTTACGTTCCGCGCGCCTACGACCGCAGCCTGGAGCACTTCGTCAGCGAAGCCTTCGCCGGCGTCCAGCGTTCGCTCAACGTCGAGCAGGACGACAAGACCTGGACCCTCACGCTCGACGTGCCCGGCCTGTCGCGCGACGACCTGAGCATCGGCATCGAAGGCGCCGTGGTCCGCATCGAGAGCAAGGCCGAAGCCAAGCGCCAAGTCAAGGCCGCCTACGAGCTGCCGCAGGACATCGATGTCGCCACCAGCGAAGCCAAGCTCGAGAACGGCGTGCTGAGCCTGAAGCTCGGCAAGCGCGTTCCGGTCAGCAACGTCGCCCAACTCGCCATCAACTGAAGCGAGAAGTGCCTGCGCCCGGTTCGATCCGGGCGCCATGCTTCTTAGAAAAATGCCCGCCGCTGTAACTTTCTGTTGCGGCAACATACGTATTTATGGCTCACAATAAGTGCGAAATTCGTCACGTTCTGTGACGTATTTTTCAATGCTTTCTTCTTAACTAGCGTCCAAGGTCGTCGAACTGCACAGGCAGCGGGTGGCGGGCGCCGATCGAAGCGCCATGAAAACGCACTTGAAGTTCGCAAAGAGCCATGTCCGGTCCGACACGCTGCTGGTATTCCTTCCGGGTGCTTTCCTGAAGCCGGAGGAATTCGAGCGCGAGGGTTTCGTCAATGCCGTCCGGGAACGCGAATTCGAGGCCGACGCCCTGCTGGTGGATGCAGACGTCTCCTATTACTACGACCAGACCTTCATCGAGCGGCTGCACCAGGACGTGCTCCAGCCGCAGCGTGCCGTCGGCTACAAGTCGATCTGGCTGGTGGGCATCTCGATCGGCGGCTTCGGCGCCTTGATCCATGAACTGGCGAAGCCGGGCGCGGTCGACGGCATCGTCGCGCTGGCGCCCTACCTGGGCCGGCGGCCGATCGGCGCCGAGATTCACAAGGCCGGCGGACTGCGCACCTGGAAGGCGCCCGAAGGACCGCCGCCGGACGAGGAAGTCGATCGCAAGCTGTGGCCGTGGCTGCAGCAGTACGCCTCGCCCCAGCGCGCGAAGCACCTGCCGCCGCTGTATCTGGGCTTCGGGCTCGGCGACCGCTTCGCCTCCAACCACCACCTGCTGGCCGAGGCGCTTCCGCCCGGCCACGTGTTCACCACCGAGGGCGGCCACGACTGGCCGCAATGGTCTCAGCTCTGGCGCAAGATGCTCGATGTGCTGCCGCTGCCGTCGCTGGCCCGCGAAGGCGTCAGGCGGCCTGCAGCGACGAGTCCAGCGATGCCAATGGCCATCGCGGCTTGACGTCGAAGGCGTAGCGCTCGGTCGGCGCCTGCACGCCGGCCGCGAGCCGCATCGCCGCCGCCATCGCGATCATCGCGCCGTTGTCGGTGCACAGGTGAAGCTCCGGGTAGTGCACCCGGACGCCCCGCTTCGCGCAGGCCGCATCGAGCTGCTGGCGCAGCATGCGGTTGGCGCCGACGCCGCCGGCGACCACGAAGCGGTCGAGCCCGGTCTGCTCGATGGCCGCCATCGACTTCTTCAACAGCACCTCGACGATCGCGGCCTGGGTCGAGGCGGCGAGATCGGCCTTGCGGTCCTCGAGCTGTTCGCCGAGCTTCCTGGCCTGGGTCAGCACCGCGGTCTTCAGTCCGGCGAAGGAGAAATCCAGGTTGCCGCTGTGCAGCAGCGGACGCGGGAGCTTGAAGGCCTCGGCATCGCCGGCCTCCGCCAGCTTGGCAAGCCAGGGGCCGCCGGGATAGGGCAGTCCCATCAGCTTGGCGCTCTTGTCGAAGGCTTCGCCGGCAGCGTCGTCGATGGTTTCGCCGAGCAGTTCGTAGCGCCCGACCCCCTCGACCCGCATCAGCTGCGTATGGCCGCCCGACACCAGCAGCGCGACGAAGGGGAACTCGGGCGGATCGGCGCTCAGGAAAGGCGACAGCAGGTGGCCTTCGAGGTGATGCACGCCGAGCACCGGCTTGCCGAGCGCTGCACCCAGCGCACAGGCCACGCCGGCGCCGACCAGCAGCGCGCCCGCCAGGCCGGGGCCGCGCGTGTAGGCGACGACGTCGACTTCGGACAGCCGGCGGCCGGCTTCAGAGAACACCGTCTCGGTCAGCGGCAGGACGCGGCGGATGTGATCCCGGCTCGCCAGTTCGGGCACCACGCCGCCGTAGGCCTGGTGCATGGCGATCTGGCTGTGCAGCGCGTGCGCGGCCAGGCGCGGCAATCCGCTGGCGCCGGCCTCGACCAGCGCCACGCCCGTTTCGTCGCAGGAGGATTCGATTCCCAGTACAAGCATGGTGCGAGTGTAGGCGGGGCATGCAGTCGGGGCACGGATGTTGCTCGATAGGCTCGCCCCCAGGGTTGGCTCGATGCCTGCCCGCCCGGGGACCTATTGGACGCAGATGGAAGTCGAAACACCACGATGAAATCCGGTTTGAGCTTCCTGGTCGGCGCGCTGCGTTGCGAAATCGACGCGCTGGAACAGCTTGCGCGCACCAGCGAACTGGTGGCGACGATCGGCCGGCTGGTCCATGCCTTGCAGCGCGAACGCGGCATTTCGAATGTGCTGCTGGCCTCGCGCGGCCAGCGCTTCGCCCCGCAGCGCGAGGAGCAGATCGCCGAATGCCTGCGGCTGGAAGAAGCCGTGCGCCTGGCCTTCGACCAGCTTGATGCCGAAGGCGGCCGCGTCGGCAATGGCGCCCGGCTGTTCAGCCGCATCGCCTGGGTGCTGCCGGGGCTGGACGCTCTGCCCGAGCTGCGCCGCCGCATCGGCGCGCTGGAGCTCGACGCCGGCCGTTCGACCGCGGCCTTCGTCAAGCTGGTCGCCGGCCTGATCGCGGTGGTGTTCGAGGCCGCCGACGGCGCCACCGACCCGGAAATCTCGCGCCGCCTGGTGGCGCTGTTCAATTTCATGCAGGGCAAGGAATTCGCGGGCCAGGAACGGGCCTGCGGCGCCGCGGCCTTCGCTTCCGGCCGCAACGATGCGGCGCGCCAGCAGCAGTGGCTGCACCTGATCGCCTCGCAGGAGCATTGCTTCCAGCTCTTCACCGACTTCGCAGCCCCCGGACTGACGCAGGCCTGGGGCGCGCTCCAGGCCCCCGCCCAGCTGGCCGAACAGGAGCGCATGCGCCGCATCGCCTGCGCGGCACCGGCCGGCGTGGCGCTCGACAGCGAGCTGAGCCAGGCCTGGTTCGACTGCTGCTCGCGCCGCATCGACGCCATGCAGGCCATCGAGGAACGGCTGGCCTCCGACCTGCGGCAGCTCTGCATGCAGAAGACCGCGCAGGCCCGCAAGGAATTGCAGGCCCACGAAACCCTGCTCGCCAGCCTGCAGGGCGAGAACGGGACGGCGGCGGACTTCTTTCTCGATGCGGTCGCCATGCCGGACGCCACGCCCTCGCCGTCTTCGCCGGCCGCCGGCGCGACCTACGGCCGACAGCTCGAACGATCGATTCTCGACATGGTGCAGGAACAGTCGCGCCGGCTTCAGGCCATGGGCGACGAGCTCGACACCGTGCGCGCCGCCCTCAACGAGCGCAAGCTGGTCGAGCGCGCCAAGGGCCTCCTGATGGCCCATCGCCGCATCAGCGAGGAGGAGGCGCACAAGATGCTGCGCCAGACCGCGATGAACCAGGGACGGCGGCTGGTCGAGGTCGCCGAATCGGTGCTCGCGATGGCCGAGTACCTGCCCGCCGACCGGGCTTCCTGAGTGCGCCGAACACCCGGAATGGTGCGCCGCACAAGCGCTGCGCAGCACAGGATTTCGCCCCTGGATTCCAGCAAAATCGAGTCCTGACGCGCCTTCAATGCTCTCATTTGCATAGCATCCAATGGCTGGCACGTCACTTGCTTGCTTTCCACGCATAGACCAACGAAGGTCTTCAGGCAGGCGGCACCCAACGGCGGATGCGGCCCGCCGAACCGGACAAAGGCGTCCTTGTCTCGCACGGGCTCGACTCAGAGCAGCCCGTGCGCGGTAAGGGCGCCTTTTTGTTTTTCCGAATCGATTCTTCATTTCCGGAGTACGCCCCATGACCGAAGCGCTGAAACACAAACTGAGTCGCCGCCGAGTACTGCAGGCCGCCGCCGCGGGCGTGGTCGGCCTCGACCCTGCGCTGCGCGCCGCCGTCTGGGCCCAGGGCTCGGACAAGCCCGAGAAGGAGGAAGTCAAGATCGGCTTCATCCCGCTGACCGACTGCGCCAGCGTCGTGATGGCCTCGGTGCTCGGCATCGACAAGAAGTACGGCGTCAAGATCGTGCCGAGCAAGGAAGCCAGTTGGGCCGGCGTGCGCGACAAGCTGGTCAACGGCGAACTCGACTTCGCCCATGTGCTGTACGGCCTGGTCTACGGCGTGCACCTGGGGATCGGCGGTCCGAAGAAGGACATGGCGGTGCTCATGACCCTCAACAACAACGGCCAGGCGATCACGCTGTCGAAGAAGCTGGCCGACAAGGGGGTGGTCGACGGCGCCTCGCTGGCCAAGGTCATGGCCAAGGAGAAGGCCGAATACACCTTCGCCCAGACCTTCCCCACCGGCACCCACGCGATGTGGCTGTACTACTGGATGGCCGCCAACGGCATCAACCCGCTGAAGGACGCCAAGGTCATCACCGTGCCGCCGCCGCAGATGGTGGCCAACATGCGGGTCGGCAACATGGACGGCTACTGCGTGGGCGAGCCCTGGGGCCAGCGCGCGATCATGGACGGCATCGGCATCACGGCAATCACGACGCAGGACATCTGGAAGGACCATCCCGAGAAGGTGCTCGGCACCACCGCCGACTTCGTGAAGAAGTACCCGAACACGGCACGCGCCGTGACCGCCGCGATCCTCGAGGCCGGCAAGTGGATCGACGCCGGCCTGCAGAACAAGAACAAGATGGCCGAGACCATCGCCGACAAGAGCTACGTCAACACCAGCGTGGACGCGATCAACCAGCGCATCCTGGGCCGCTACACCAACGGCCTCGGCAAGAACTGGGACGACCCCAACTACATGAAGTTCTACGCCGACGGCGCGGTCAGCTACCCGTACCTGTCGGACGGCATGTGGTTCCTGACCCAGCACAAGCGCTGGGGCCTGCTGAAGGAACACCCCGACTACCTGCAGGTGGCGACGCAGATCAACCAGATCGAGATCTACAAGCAGGCCGCCGCCGCCACCAAGACCGCGGTGCCGAAGGAGACGATGCGCAGCAGCAAGTTGTTCGACGGCGTCGTCTGGGACGGCAAGAACCCGAAGCAGTACGCCGATTCGTTCAAGGTCCATGCCTGAGGAGCCCGCCATGGTCAGTGCCGTCTTCCATTCCCCCCTCGAGGCCAAGCCGGTGGTCCCGGCCGCCAAGGTTGTCACCCACGCCGCGAGGCCCGCGGCCGCGCCGGCTGCCGTCGAACCGGCGCCGCGCACGCCGCGCGACTTCCGCGCCGTGTGGCTGCGCGTGCTGCCGCCGCTGCTGGGCTTCGCGCTGCTGGTCCTGGTCTGGGAACTGGTGGCGCTGAAGAGCACCACCGGCTTTCCGTCGCCGCTGGCGACCTGGCAGCAGGCGCTCACGGTCTTCAGCGATCCGTTCTACAGCAAGGGCCCGAACGACCAGGGCGTGGGCTGGAACGTGCTCTCGTCGCTGCAGCGCGTCGCGCTGGGCTTCGGCCTGGCGGCCGCGGTCGGCATTCCGGCCGGCTTCGCGATCGGGCGCTTCGAGTTCCTCTCGCGCATGTTCAACCCGCTCATCAGCCTGTTGCGGCCGGTGTCGCCGCTGGCCTGGCTGCCGATCGGCCTGCTGGTGTTCAAGGGCGCCAACCCGGCCGCGATCTGGACCATCTTCATCTGCTCGATCTGGCCGATGATCATCAACACCGCGGTCGGCGTGCAGCGCGTGCCGAGCGACTACATGAATGTCGCCAAGGTGCTGAACCTCAGCGAATGGAAGATCTTCACCAAGATCCTGTTCCCGGCCGTGTTGCCCTACATGCTGACCGGCGTGCGGCTGGCGGTCGGCACCGCCTGGCTGGTGATCGTGGCGGCCGAGATGCTGACCGGCGGCGTCGGCATCGGCTTCTGGGTCTGGGACGAGTGGAACAACCTCAACGTCGCCAACATCATCATCGCGATCTTCGTCATCGGCATCGTCGGCCTGGTGCTCGAGTTCGCGCTCATCAGGATCGCCACCGCGTTCACGTTCGAGGAGGTGAAATCATGAGTCGCACGGCCGCTCCGAAGACGAATACCGCAGCGCTGCTGCGCGGAGGTTTCCAATGAATGACGACAACAAGTACATCGAGATCCAGGGCGTCGAGCAGCGCTTCAAGACCGCCAAGGGCAGCTTCCTGGCGCTGCGCGACGTCAACCTGCAGGTCGCCAAGGGCGAGTTCATCACGCTGATCGGCCACTCGGGCTGCGGCAAGTCGACGCTGCTGAACCTGATCGCCGGCCTGACGACACCGACCCAGGGCGTGCTGCTGTGCGCCAACCGCGAGATCAAGGGCCCGGGGCCGGAGCGCGCGGTGGTGTTCCAGAACCATTCGCTGCTGCCCTGGCTCACCTGCTACGAGAACGTCTACCTGGCCGTCGAGCGGGTGTTCGCGGCGACCGAGAACAAGGCGCAGCTCAAGGCCCGCACCGAAGCGGCACTGGCCTTGGTCGGCCTCGCGCCGGCGGCGCAGAAGCGCCCGGGCGAGATCTCGGGTGGCATGAAGCAGCGCGTCGGCATCGCCCGTGCGCTGTCGATGGAACCCAAGGTGCTGCTGATGGACGAGCCCTTCGGCGCCCTCGATGCGCTGACCCGCGCCAAGCTGCAGGACGAACTGCTCGCGATCGTGCAGAAGACCCGCAGCACGGTGGTGATGGTGACGCACGATGTCGACGAAGCCGTGCTGCTGTCCGACCGCATCGTGATGCTGACCAACGGCCCGGCCGCCACCATCGGCGAGGTGCTGGCGGTCGACATTCCGCGGCCGCGCAACCGGGTCGAGCTGGCCGAGGATCCGGTCTACGTGCATGCGCGCAAGGCCGTGATCGACTTCCTCTACACGCGCCAGGCGCACGTGGAGAAGGTCGCGGCCTGAGCCGGCGATCTCGGCCTGCGGCGCACCGGGAGTCAGGACATGATGACCTGCAAGCTGTGCTCGTACGAGGCCGTGAGACGCTCGAAGGTGTCGACCAGCGCGTCGCTGGCACGCACCAGCGAGGCCCGGCCCTCGGCGCTGTCGGCGCTGCGCACGCCGTGCATCAGGTGCAGCCATTCGTCGCGCGCGATCGCCAGCGCGGCACGGATCTCGGGCGAACTCAGCGGCGCCGCCTCGAGCTCGCGCAACGCGGCCTCGAATTCGTCCATGGTCGCAGCCAGCCGCTCCTGTGACGCCGGCACGGCCAGCAGCGAGGCCAGCAGCGCGTCCTTCGCCAGCCGCTGCGCACGCATCCGCTGCCGGCCGCAGATATTGACGATGCGCAGCGCCCGGCGGGCGCCGGAGGCTTCGAGCGCCTCGGTCAGCGCTTCGGCGGCCATCCGCAGCGCTTCGGCCCGGGCATCGACCGCGGCCAGCGCCGGCAGCGCCAGCCGCGCCGCGAGCGCCGTCTCCAGGTCCTGCCAGGCGCTGCGCACGATGGCCAGCGCCTTCGTGCCGGGCTCGCCCAATGCGAGGGTGGCGAGATGATCCAGGTTGTGCTGCACCCGCTGCGCGGATTGCGTGCGCAGCACGCGGGCGCGCCGCGCATCGATGCCGGCGAGGCCCTGCGCGGCCACCCGTACCAGCCGCTGCGACAGCATGCGAAGCTGGCCGGCACGGTTGATCGCATCGGCCCACTGCGCGGCCTCGAGCACCGAGCGCGAGACCTCGCCGAGCCGAAGGTTGGCGTGCATCGCGGCACCGCGCAGCAGGCCGAAGGCCTCGTCTTCGCCGATGCCGCGCGCCGACATCAGCAGCCCCTTGGCACGATCGACCCACTTGCGCTCGTCCAGGCGGGTGCGAAAGGCGTCCAGTTCGGTGCGCAACGCGGCCTCGCGCTTCCAGCGAGCACCGGCCCGTGCCAGCAACGCCTCGAGCGACGGCGCATCGAACCCGTCGATCGGCGCCCAGGCGTGCACGCCGAGCGCCACCAGCTGCGCGTGCGCGTCGGCGTCCAGCGGCGCGCTGACCAGGCTCAGGGCACAGGGCGGCATGCCCGACCAGACCCGCAGCCCCTGGCGGAGCGAGTCGGGCAAAGACGCCGGCAGCCAGAGCAGAACCTGTCGTGGTGCCGACATCTCGGTCTGGCGCACCAGATCACGGCAGGCAACGGCGACGATGTCGCGACCGGCCAGCGCCCGGCCGAGCGCCGCGGGCATCGCACCATCGGTGCTTTCAGGGGGAAGAACGACGAGAAGAGAGGTCACGGCGGGGATTGGAAAGTGATGCAAAGCATAGGCCAGGCGAGCTGCGAATTCTTGGCACGCCTCTTGCTCAATACAGGTCGCGGCGTAACGAAGCACCGCATTGGTGAAGCGGCAGGTTCCTGCCCTCAGTCCGGCGGATCCACGGCCGGACACACCCTTCAGGCTGCCGGCTGCCGCCGCGGCCACACCCCCCCAACCCCGTCCGACGACACGGCCCGCTCCCGGCCGCGCCGCGGCATTTCGCATTGACCGCCATGTCCACCAGCTTCAAGACATTTCTGCATTCAGGCCACGGCCCGACGCTGTTCGCGGCCTTTCTGTACTTCTCGTTCTCGTGCTGCATCTGGGTGCTGAACGGCGCCATGGCGCCCTTCATCGGCGAGACCTTCGACCTCTCGCCGGCGCAGAAGGGGCTGATGCTGTCGGTGCCGATCATCGCCGGCGCGCTGATGCGCTTTCCGCTCGGCATCCTGTCGCAGTACATCGGCCGCAAGAACGCGACGCTGGTCGAGATGGGCCTGATCGCGGTGGCGATGCTGTTCGGCTTCTTCTTCGTGAAGAGCTTCAACGACCTGCTCGCGATGGGCGTGCTGCTGGGCATCGCGGGCGCCAGCTTCGGCGTCGCGCTGTCGCTCGGCTCGGGCTGGTTCCCGCCGCAGCACAAGGGGCTGGCGATGGGCCTGGTGGGCGCCGGCAACGTCGGCACCGCGGTGTCGGTGCTGGTGGCGCCGCCGCTGGCGCAATGGCTGGGCTGGCAGAGCGTGTACGGCGTCGCCGCCGGCGCGATCCTGCTGCCGATGATCGTGATGATCGTGTTCGCGAAGGAGCCGCCGGACATCGACAGCCACGCCAGCTTCCGCGCGCACATCGCCTGCCTGTTCGAGAAGGACGGCTGGGTCTTCAGCCTGATCTACGGCGTCACCTTCGGCGGCTTCATCGGCCTCACGACCTTCCTGCCCTCCTACTACTACGACCAGTTCGGCGTGAGCAAGGTGCAGGCCGGCCAGCTGACGATGCTGGCCGCCTTCATGGGCGCCGCGGTGCGCATCGTCGGCGGCTGGATCTCCGACCGCTGGGGCGGCGTCAACACGCTGACGCTGGTGCTGACGGTGGTGGCGGCCGGGCTGGTGCTGGTGGGCGTCTCGTCGGCATCGCTGGTGCTCACCACGCTGCTGCTGATCGTCTGCTTCGCGGCACTGGGCGCGGGCAACGGCGCCCTGTTCCAGCTGGTGCCGCTGCGCTGGCCGGCCAGCACCGCGGTGGCCGGCTCGATGATCGGCGAGATCGGCGCCCTCGGCGGCGGCCTGGTGCCCAACGCGATGGGCCTGTCCAAGCAGTACTTGGGCAGCTACACCTGGGGCTTCGTCTTCTTCGCGCTGCTGTCGCTGGTGATGCTCGGCGTGATGCGCGCGATGCAGATCCGCTGGACCCGCACCTGGGCCGAAAAAGGCGGCCGCGCCCGGGCTGCGGCTTCCCCGTCGACGGTCAAATACGCCGCCCCGCGCAAGACGGCGCGCCAGCGTTGAACAGGCCACCCATCATGTCAACGGGGCAAGAACAGCAGCCACAGCACGAGCAGTGCGTTGAGCAGCAGCGACACGGCCAGCGCGATCTTGACGAGCGCGGCCGGATCGCGGCGGATCAGCGGCGTGGCGCCCGGCGCGCCGACCGGACGCGAAGCGCCCCGCTCGAGCGCCAGCAGCAGCTCCTCGGCGGTCTCGAAGCGCTGGCGCGGGTCGCGCGCCACCGCCTTGCACACCAGGTGGTCGAGCCAGACCGGGACGTCGGGCCGGATGCGCGACAGCGCCCCCGGGTCGCGCCGGTAGCGCGCCAGCTGGTAGGGCTCGATCTCGCCGTACGGCAGGCGCCCCGCCAGCCATTGGTAGAGCGTGACGCCGAGCGCGAACAGGTCGCTGCCCGCATCGGCGACGGCGCCCTCCCACTGCTCGGGATTGATGTAGCTCGGCGTGCCGGCATGCAGCTCGCGCTGCGCCGCGCCTTCGCGGCCGGACAGCGCGACGCCCAGGTCGAGGATGCGCCAGCGGCCGTCATCGCCCAGGTGCAGGTTGCCGGGCTTGATGTCGCGGTGCACCACGCCGTGCCGGTGCAGCCGGCCCAGCGCCTTGGCGATCGCGATGGCCGCGGCGACCACCTCGGCCGCGCTGCCGCGCGGGCCGGATTTCTGCAGCTGCTCGAGCGTCCGGCCGCCATGCCAGTCGAACACGACGTAGAGCGCGCTGGCGTTCTCGGCGCGTTCGTGCACGCGGATGAAGCCGCTGTCGGCACGCGCGCTGACGCGCAGGCCCAGCCAGGCCTCGTGCGCCAGCATCGCGCGCTCCTGCGGATCGCCGGCGCGCGAGGGATGCAGCGTCTTGATGGCGACCAGTTCGCGCGTGACCGGGTGGCGCGCCTGGTAGAGCAGGTGCACGCCGGTGTCGGCGACCCGCGCCGTGATGACGTAGCCGTCGATCGTGTCGCCGACCTTCAGCGCCGCCGGCGGTGCCAGCCGGCGGACGTCGCCGAGCTCGTCGTCGAGCTGGCGCGCGTCGAGCCCGATGACACGGATCACCAGCGCGGTGGCGTTGTCGCGCGTGCCGGCCGCCAGCGCCGCCCGCACCAGCGCCTCGCTGCCCTCCCGCGCCGTGCCCTGCAGCGCGAAGCGCGCCAGTTGCTGCGCCTTGAGCACCCCGTGCACGCCGTCGGACGTCAGCACGAAGCAGTCGCCGATGCGCACGTCGCCCTGCGCGTAGTCGACCCGAACCTGGTCGTCGAGGCCGATCGCGCGGGTCAGCCGGCTGCGCAGGTCCGGGTGCTCGAAGGCGTGGTCCTGGGTCAGCGCGACGGCCGGCTCGCCGCCCTCGCGCACCCGCCAGGCCCGGGTGTCGCCGACATGGGCCAGCGTGTAGCTCTGGCCATGCAGCACCAGCGCGGTCAGCGTGGTGAGCGCCGTGCCCCCGCCCTGCCGGCGCCGGTTGTGGTCGGCCAGCCAGGCGTTCTGGGCGCCAATCAGGCGGTCCAGCGCGGCGGTCGGCTCCCAGGTGTCGGGCGTCGCGAAGTAGTCGGCCAACAGGCCCATGACGGTGGTTTGCGCGGCCTCCAGTCCACGGCCGCCGGTGGACACGCCGTCGGCGATGGCGGCGATCAGCCCGCGCGCCTCCTCGCCGGCCGGCGCACGCACGGTGCCGGCGAAATCCTCGTTGACTTCGCGCGGCCCGCGCTGGCTGCTGTAGCCGATGTCCACTTCAAAGCTCATGGCGCGATTCTCCACGCCCGCGCTGGGCACCCTGCTTGATTGATTCCACGAAAGGTCCAGCCTCCATGAAGAAGATGAAACTCGTGATGGTCGGCAACGGCATGGCCGGCGTGCGCACGCTCGAAGAGCTGCTGAAGATCGAACCCGATCTCTATGACATCACCGTGTTCGGCGCCGAGCCGCACCCCAACTACAACCGCATCCTGCTGTCGCCGGTGCTGGCCGGCGAGCAGACGGTGGACGAGATCGTGCTCAACAGCTGGGAGTGGTACACCGAGAACCGCATCACGTTGCACGCCGGCAAGAAGGTGGTGGAGATCGACCGCGTCAAGCGCGTCGTGCGCGCCGACGACGGCACCGAGGCCGCCTACGACCGGCTGCTGCTGTGCACCGGCTCCAACCCCTTCATGCTGCCGGTGCCCGGCAAGGAGCTGAAGGGCGTGATCGCCTACCGCGACATCGCCGACACCGACTACATGATCGAGACCGCGAAGACGCACAAGAACGCGGTGGTGATCGGCGGCGGCCTGCTGGGCCTGGAAGCGGCCAACGGCCTGATGCTGCGCGGCATGACCGTGACCGTGGTGCACGTGATGCCCTGGCTGATGGAGCGCCAGCTCGACGACGTCGCCGGCAAGCTGCTGCAGAAGTCGCTGGAGGACCGCGGGCTGACGTTCCTGATGGGCGCGCAGACGCAGGAGCTGGTCGGCGGACCCGAGGGCCGCGTCACCGCGATCCGCTTCAAGGACGGCACCGAGGTCGCGGCCGACCTGGTCGTGATGGCGGTCGGCATCCGGCCCAACACCGAGCTGGCCGAGAAGGCCCGGCTGCACGTCAACCGCGGCATCGTCGTCACAGACACCATGCAGACCGTGACCGATGCGCGGATCTACTCGGTCGGCGAGTGCGCGGCCCATCGCGGCATCGCCTACGGCCTGGTGGCGCCGCTGTTCGAGCAGGCCAAGGTGGCGGCCAACCACCTGGCGCAGTTCGGCATCGGCCGCTACCTGGGCTCGCTGACCTCGACCAAGCTCAAGGTCACGGGCATCGACCTGTTCTCGGCCGGCGAGTTCATGGGCGGAGAAGGCACGGAGGAGATCGTGATGAGCGACCCCTTCGGCGGCGTCTACAAGAAGCTGGTGATCAAGGACGACAAGCTGGTCGGCGCCTGCCTCTACGGCGACACCGTCGACGGCAGCTGGTACTTCAAGCTCTTGCGCGACGGCCGCAGCGTGCACGACATCCGCGACAAGCTGATGTTCGGCGAATCGAACATCGGCGACACCGGCCACGAGGGCCACAGCAAGGCCGCGACGATGCCCGACGACGCCGAGGTCTGCGGCTGCAACGGCGTCAACAAGGGCACCATCTGCAAGGCGATCAAGGACAAGGGGCTGTTCACGCTCGAAGAGGTCAAGAAGCACACCAAGGCCAGCGCCTCGTGCGGCTCGTGCACCGGCCTGGTCGAGCAGATCCTGATGTTCACGGCCGGCGGCGACTACTCCGCCACGCCGAAGAAGAAGGCGGTCTGCGGCTGCACCGACGTCAGCCACCAGGACGTGCGGGACGCGATCCGCAAGGAGCACTTCCTGACGCACGACGAGGTGTACCGCAATCTCGGCTGGCGCACGCCCAACGGCTGCGCGACCTGCCGCCCGGCCGTCAACTACTACCTGATCTCGACCTGGCCCAAGGAAGCCAAGGACGATCCGCAGAGCCGCTTCATCAACGAGCGCAGCCACGCCAACATCCAGAAGGACGGCACCTACTCGGTGATCCCGCGCATGTGGGGCGGCCATACCACGCCCGACGAGCTGCGCCGCATCGCCGACGCGGCCGACAAATACAAGATCCCGACCGTCAAGGTCACGGGCGGCCAGCGCATCGACCTGCTGGGCGTCAGGAAGGAAGACCTCGAGAACGTCTGGAAGGACATCGGCATGCCCTCGGGCTTCGCCTACGCCAAGTCGCTGCGCACGGTGAAGACCTGCGTCGGCAGCGAATGGTGCCGCTTCGGCACCCAGGACTCGACGCAGATGGGCAAGGACCTGGAACGCGCGCTGTGGGCGATGTACTCGCCGCACAAGGTCAAGCTGGCGGTCTCGGGCTGCCCGCGCAACTGCGCCGAATCGGGCATCAAGGATGTCGGCGTGATCGGCGTCGACTCGGGCTGGGAAATCTACGTCGGCGGCAACGGCGGCATCAAGACCGAGGTGGCGCACTTCCTGGTCAAGGTGAAAAGCGCCGAGGAGGTGATGGCGTACGCCGGCGCCTTCCTGCAGCTGTACCGCGAGGAAGGCTGGTACCTGGAGCGCACGGTGCACTACATCGGCCGCGTCGGGCTCGACTACGTGAAGAAGAAGATCCTGGAGGACGCCGAGGGCCGCAAGGCGCTGTGGGAGCGGCTGCAGTTCGCACTCGACGGCGAGCCCGATCCGTGGTTCGAATCGAGCCAGGCCGCGGTCGATGTCCGCCAGTTCACGCCGGTGGCGGTGGTCGACACGCGGCCGCAAACCGTTTGAAGGAGCGCACGAGCATGAACGAATGGAAACCAATCTGCCGCGTCGACGACATCCCGGTACTGGGTGCGCGGCGCGTGGCCCGGCCTGCGGGCATCGACGTCGCGGTGTTCCGCAATGCCGAGAACCAGGTCTTCGCGTTGCTCGACCGCTGCCCGCACAAGGGCGGCCCGCTGAGCCAGGGCATCGTCTTCGGAACCAGCGTGGCCTGCCCGCTGCACAACTGGGCGATCGGGATCGACGACGGCTGCGCCAAGTCGCCCGACGAAGGCTGCACGCCACGCTTCGCGGTCCAGGTGGCGGATGGCGTGGTGCACCTGGATGCGCAGGAGCTCGAATCGCACGCGACCGATCTCGCGCGGCCGGTCGCTGGCCCCAAGCGCACCATCGAAGTCTAAGGTCACGAGCCATGAAGGAAACACGCTCGACCTGCCCTTACTGTGGCGTGGGCTGCGGCGTGATCATCGAATCCGATGGCGCGCAGATCACCGGCGTGCGCGGCGATCCCGAACACCCGGCCAACTTCGGCCGCCTGTGCACCAAGGGCTCCACGCTGCACCTCACGGCCAGCGCCGCGGTCACGATGCAGACGCGCCTGCTGCGGCCCATGCAGCGCGCCACGCGAGGCTCGGCGCCCGAGCCGACCAGCTGGGACGGCGCGCTCGACCTCGCCGTCGAGAAGTTCGCGCAGGTGATCCGCGACCACGGCCCGGACGCCGTGGGCTTCTACGTCTCGGGCCAGCTGCTGACCGAGGACTACTACGTTTTCAACAAGCTCGCCAAGGGCCTGATCGGCACCAACAACATCGACACCAACTCGCGCCTGTGCATGAGCAGCGCGGTGGCCGGCTACAAGAAGACGCTCGGCGCCGATGCGCCGCCGGCCTGCTACGACGACCTCCAGTTCGCCGACTGCCTGTTCATCGTCGGCAGCAACACGGCCTGGGCGCACCCGATCCTGTTCCGGCGCATCGAGGACGCGAAGGCCGCCAACCCGGCGCTGAAGATCATCGTGGCCGACCCGCGCCGCACCGACACGGTCGAGATCGCCGACCTGTTCCTACCGATCCAGCCCGGCACCGACGTCATGCTGTTCAACGGCATGCTGCACCTGATGCTGTGGGAAGGCTGGACCGACGCCCGCTACATCGCCGAGCACACGAGCGGCTTCGACGCGCTCAAGGCCACGGTGCGCGACTGCACGCCCGACCGCGTGGCGCAGGTCTGCGGCATCGCCAAGGACGACCTGCTGCAGGCCGCGCGCCTGTTCGCGACCTCGGCGGCCACGCTGAGCCTGTACTGCCAGGGCCTCAACCAGTCGTCCTCGGGCACGGCCAAGAATGCGGCGCTGATCAACCTGCACCTGGCGACGGCGCAGATCGGCAAGCCCGGCGCCGGCCCGTTCTCGCTGACCGGCCAGCCCAACGCGATGGGCGGCCGCGAGGTCGGCGGACTGGCCAACCTGCTGTCGGCGCACCGCGATCTTGCGAACCCCGCGCACCGCGCCGAAGTCGCGGCGCTCTGGGGCGTGCCCGAGGTCCCCCAGAAGCCCGGCAAGACTGCGGTCGAGATGTTCCAGGCCGCCGCCGACGGCGAGATCCGCGCGCTGTGGATCGCCTGCACCAACCCGGCGCAGTCGATGCCCGACCAGGCGACCGTGCGCCGGGCGCTCGAACGCTGCGAGTTCGTGGTGGTGCAAGAGGCCTTCTCGACCACCTCGACCTGCGACTTCGCCGATCTGCTGCTGCCGGCCACCACCTGGGGCGAGAAGGAAGGCACGGTCACCAACAGCGAGCGCCGGATCTCGCGCGTGCGCCCGGCGGTCACGGCGCCGGGCCAGGCCCGCGACGACTGGGCGATCGGCGTGGCCTTCGCGCGCAGGCTCGAGGCACGGCTCGCGCGTACCGGCGCGCCGAACACCCTCTTCCCCTACGGCGACGCCGAATCGGTCTGGAACGAGCACCGCGAAAGCACCCGCGGGCGCGACCTCGATATCACCGGCATGAGCTACGCGATGCTCGAGGCCGCGCCGCAGCAATGGCCGCTGCGCGAGGGCGAGGCCACGGGCCGCGCGCGGCTCTACGAGGACGGCGTCTTCCCGACAGCCGACGGCCGTGCCCGTTTCGTCGACACGCCCTACAAGCCCGTGGCCGAGGCCCGCGAGGCGCGCTATCCGTTCTCGCTCAACACCGGCCGGCTGCGCGACCAGTGGCATGGCATGAGCCGCACCGGCACGCTGGGCCGCCTGTTCGGCCACGTGGCCGAGCCGAGCGTGCAGATGCATCCGCAGGACATGGCGCGCCGCCAGCTGGCCGAAGGCGACCTGGTGCATGTGACATCGCGCCGCGGCTCGATCGTGCTGCCGGTCGCGGCCAGCGCCGAGGTCGGCCTGTCCCAGGCCTTCATCGCGATGCACTGGGGCGGCGAGTACCTGAGCGGCAGCTCGAGCACCGGCGAACGGCTGGCAGGCGTCAACGCGCTCACCACGCCGAGCTACTGCCCCGACTCGAAGCAGCCCGAGCTCAAGCACACGGCGGTCAAGATCCTCAAGGCCGAACTGCCCTGGTCGCTGCTCGCCGCCGCCTGGCTGCCGCAGGACGCGGCGCTGGACACCGCCGGTGTGCTGCGCGGGCTGATGCAGAGCTTTCCCTTCGCCAGCTGCGTGCCCTTCGGGGCCGGCGCTGCGCTCGAAGGCAGCGCCCCCGAGCGCACCGGCATCCTGTTCCGCGCCGCGGCCTACGAGGCCCCGCCCGACGCCGTGCTGGCCCGGATCGAAAGCCTGCTGGCGCTGGGCGGCAGCGACACCCTGCGCTATGCCGATGCCCGGCGCGGCCAGCGGCGCGCCGTGCGCCTGGTGCGCGATGGCGAGGATGCCCGGCTCGAGGGCTTCCTGCTCGGCGGCGACACCCGCGCGGAGGCCTGGATCAAGGCGCTGCTGCAGGATCGCCTGCCGGCCCAGGCCTACGGCCGCCAGCTGCTGCGCCCCGGTGCCGCGGCCCCGGCCGGCGTGGCCGCGCGCGGCAAGGTCATCTGCAGCTGCCTCGGCGTCACGCAGACCGCCATCGAGGCCCAGCTGGCGACCGGTTCGGGCGACGAACACCAGCGCCTGGCCGGGCTGCAGGGCGCGCTGAAGTGCGGCAGCAACTGCGGCTCCTGCCTGCCCGAGCTCAAGCGCATGGTGCGCGCCGCCGCCGCGGGGCATAAGCCCACTGCCCAACCGGCATAAGGCATGCGGGACAATCCAGCACCCATGGGAATCAGCCACTACATCAAGGAAATCGGCCGCGGCGCGCGCGGTGCGAAGCCGCTCGCCCGCGAACAGGCCTCGGACCTGTTCGGCCAGGTGCTCGACGGCAGCATCTCAGACCTCGAGATGGGCGCCTTTTGCCTGGCGATGCGCATCAAGGGCGAGACGCCCGAGGAGCTGGCCGGTTTCCTCGATGCCACCCATGCGCGGCTGGCGCGCTTTCCGGCCACCGACCGGCCGCTGGTGGTGCTGCCGAGCTACAACGGCGCCCGCCGGCTGCCGGTGCTGACACCGCTGCTGGCGCTGCTGCTGGCGCGCGAGGGGCTGCCGGTGCTGGTGCACGGCGCGGCCACCGAATCGGCCCGGGTGCTGGCGTCCAGCGTGCTGGCCGCGCTCGACGTGCCGGCGCTGGCGGCGATCCGCCCGATCGCCGAGGGCGAGGCGGTGTTCGCGCCCACCGAGCTGCTGAGCCCCGGGCTCAAGCGCCTGCTCGACGTGCGCCGCGTGGTCGGCCTGCGCAACCCCGGCCACAGCGTGGTCAAGCTGATGCAGCCCGGCCTCGGCGACTGCGTGGTGGTCGGCAGCTACACCCATCCCGAATACGCGCGCTCGATGGCCGCCACCTTCGAGCTGACCGGCATGACTGCCCTGCTCTCGCGCGGCCTCGAGGGCGAGAGCGCAGCCGATCCGCGCCGCACCGCGCAGGTCGACGGCTTCGTGCGCGGGCAGCGCATCGCCTTGCAGGCGCAGCAGCCCGGCACCCAGGCCGAAGTGCCCGGCCTGCCCAGCGAGATCGACATCCAGACCACGGCCCGCTACACCCGCAGCGTGCTGGCCGGCGAACTGCCGGTGCCGGGCGCCATCGCGCAGCAGGTCGCGCACATCATTCAACTGGCGCAGCGCGCGCAAGAAACGCAAACCGCGGAGACCCCATGAGCCCACTTTCACCCCAAGGCAGCTGCACCCTGGTCGGTGCCGGCCCCGGCGACCCCGAATTGCTGACGCTCAAGGCGGTCAAGGCGATCCAGGCCGCGACCGTGCTGCTGGTCGACGACCTGGTCAACGACGAGGTCCTGGCCTATGCCCGACCGGGCGCCCGCATCGTCCACGTCGGCAAGCGCGGCGGCTGCCGCAGCACGCCGCAGGCCTTCATCGAGCGGCTCATGATCACCGCGGTGCAGGAAGGCGAGACCGTGGTGCGCCTCAAAGGTGGCGACCCCTTCATCTTCGGCCGCGGCGGCGAGGAGGTCGAGCACCTGCGCGAGGCCGGCATCGAGGTGCGGGTGGTCAACGGCATCACGGCCGGACTGGCCGCGGTCACTGCGCTGGGCGTCCCGCTGACCCACCGCGACCACGCCCAGGGCGTGGTGTTCGTCACCGGCCATGCCAAGACCGGCTACGCGGCCGGCGAGCACCCGACCGACTGGCGCCAGCTGGCCGCCACCGCGCGCGACGCCCGCCTGACGCTGGTGATCTACATGGGTGTCGCCGGCGTCGCGCACATCCAGCACGAGCTGCTGCACGGCCTGCCCGGCGACACCCCCGCCGCCGTGATCCAGCACGCCAGCCTGCCGCAGCAGCGCCATATCGCGACCACGCTGGCGCAACTGCGCGCCGACATCGCGAGCGCGGCGATGACCAGTCCGTCGGTGATCGTGGTCGGCGACGTGCTGCGCGGCCTGGCCGCGGCCGGCCTGCCGTGGACCCGCTTCGGCACATGAGCGCAGCGCCGGGCCGCCCCAAGCAAGCTCGCACCGCAGTGCGCAACACGAAGGTACTCCCGTGAGCCCGGCCGTTTGAACGCCTTCGACGTCGTTGTCATCGGCGCCGGCGCTGCCGGCCTCTTCTGCGCCAGCCTCGCAGGCCAGCGCGGCCTGAAGGTGCTGCTGCTCGACCATGGCGAGCGCATCGCCGAGAAGATCCGCATCTCGGGCGGCGGCCGCGCGAACTTCACCAACCGCGACCTCGACGTGCGCTCGCCGCAGCGGCACTTCATCGGCGACAACCCGAACTTCTGCCGCTCGGCCCTGTCGCGCTACACGCCGCAGCAGTTCATCGCCCTCGTCCAGCGCCATGGCATTGCCTTCCACGAAAAGCACAAGGGCCAGCTGTTCTGCGATGGCCCGTCGCAGCAGATCATCGACATGCTGCTGGCCGAATGCGCGGCCGGCGGCGTGACCCACTGGCAGCCCTGCAGCGTCGGCGGGATCGCCTGGTCGGCAGAAGGCGGCTACGGCCTCGAAACCAGTCGCGGCACCATGAAGTCGCCTCGCCTCGTCATCGCCACCGGCGGCCTCTCGATCCCGCAGATCGGCGCCAGCGACTTCGGCTATCGCATCGCGGCCCAATTCGGCCTGCGCGTGGTCGCGCCGCGGCCGGCCCTGGTGCCGCTGACCTTCGGCGGCGAGGCCTGGGAGCCCTACGCGGGCCTGGCCGGCCTCGCGCTGCCGGTGCAGATCGAGACCGGCAGCAAGAAGGAGCGCATGAGCTTCCACGAGGACCTGCTGTTCACGCACCGCGGCCTGTCGGGGCCGGCGGTGCTGCAGATCTCGAGCTACTGGAAGCCCGGCGCGCCGCTGACCCTCGACTTCGCCCCCGGCACCGACGTCGCGGCCGCCCTCGGCGAGGCCAAGCAGCGCTCCCGCAAGCGGATCGGGAATGAATTGGCCGCCTGGGTGCCCTCCCGGCTGGCCGACGCCTGGGTCGGCCAGGACGCCGCTCTACAGCGCCCGATCAACGAAGCCGCCGACCGGGCGCTGGCCGCCCTGGCGGAACGCATCGCGCGCTGGCAGATCACGCCCAGCGGCACCGAAGGCTACAAGAAGGCCGAAGTGACGGCCGGCGGCGTCGACACCCGCGACCTCTCGTCCCAGACCCTGGAATCGAAGCAGCCCGGCCTCTACTTCATCGGCGAGGTGGTGGACGTCACGGGCTGGCTCGGCGGTTACAACTTCCAGTGGGCGTGGGCCAGCGCTCACGCCTGTGCACAGGCACTGGCGCCGGAAGGCAAAGCTGACGCTATAATGTTGGGCTAACTTCGGCCTCCCCTCAACGGCCCACCCCATTTTTCAGTTGAGGAACCCCGGCCCGGGGCCTCGATCTCCCCTGGCCAAATTGAACCAACCGATCCTTCAATGACCACCATCCGCGTAAAAGAAAACGAGCCCTTCGACGTCGCACTGCGCCGCTTCAAGCGCACCATCGAAAAGCTCGGCCTGCTGACCGACCTGCGCGCTCGCGAGTTCTACGAGAAGCCGACCGCCGAGCGCAAGCGCAAGAAGGCCGCGGCCGTCAAGCGCCACTACAAGCGCGTGCGCAGCATGCAGCTCCCGAAGAAGCTGTACTAAGCACTTCGCAGCGTTGGCTTCACGGCCACCGCCCGGTTCAACCCGGATCGAGCCGCGCCAGGGAAACCCTGCCGCGGCTTTTGTTTTTCGCTCCATCAACGAAAGCCTGCCATGAGCCTCAAGGACCAGATCACCGAAGACATGAAGACCGCGATGCGCGCCAAGGACTCCGAGCGCCTGGGTCCCATCCGCCTGCTGCTCGCGGCCCTCAAGCAGAAAGAAGTCGACGAGCGGATCGAACTCGATGACGCGATGGTCGTCGCGATCGTCGACAAGCTGGTCAAGCAGCGCAAGGACTCGGTCGCCGCCTTCACCCAGGGCGGACGCACCGACCTGGCCGACAAGGAAGCGGCCGAGATCAAGGTGTTGGAGGTCTACCTGCCGCAGCGCATGAGCGCCGACGAGGTCGCGGTCGAGGTCAAGGCGATCGTCGCCGAACTCGGCGCCAAGGGCCCGGGCGACATGGGCAAGGTCATGGGCGCAGTCAAGACCCGGCTGGCCGGCAAGGCCGACATGGGCCAGGTCAGCGCCGCCGTCAAGGCCGCGCTCTCGGGCGCCTGAGCGTGGCGAAGGCAAGCCCGGTCCTCAAGGCCTGCGCCTGCCTGGTCGACGTCCAGGGTCGGCTGCTGGTGTTCCATCACCCCGAGGACCGGAGCATGCAGTTGCCCAAGGGCACCGTCGAGGCCGGGGAAGCGCCCGAGGACGCGGTACGGCGCGAACTGCTGGAGGAATCCGGCATCGACTACCTGGGTGAACTGCTGCCGCTGGGCACCATCGACCGCTGCTGCGAGGCCGGCATCGAAGGCAACAAGCACCGCCACCCGCAGCTCTGGCACCTGTACCTGATGCGCGCCGAAGCGCCGCTGCCCGAAAGCTTCGAACATGTCGCCTCGGGCAGCCCCGAGGAAGACGGCCTGGTCTTCAGCTTCAGCTGGCTGGCGCCCGACGCCCCGCTGGACGACTTCGCAGCCCCCTACGTCCGGGTGATCGAAAAAGTCCGCGCCGCCCTTCTGCCCTGAGCCGCATTCCGCGCGGGCCCGGCCGGTGCAGCCAGGCCCGTTGGTGAAACACCGTGGAACCGGCTTCGCCGGGCCACCGGTGTTGCCCCCGGTAGGGGGTGGGAGGGCTACACGCAGTGAGCCCGACCTGGGGGCGAGTCACCAATTGGCTTCGCGCTCGGGCGTGGCACTGATGTGGTGGATCGACAAATCGGCCCCCTCGTATTCCTCTTCCTGCGACAGGCGCAGTCCGAGCGTGGCCTGCAGCACGCCGTACACCGCGCCGCCCGCCACCAGCGCCCACCCCACGCCGATCACCACGCCGATGAGCTGGGCCCACAGGTTCACGCCGCCGATGCCGCCCAGCGCCCGGCTGCCGAAGATGCCCGCCGCGATGCCGCCCCAGGTGCCGCACAAGCCGTGGAGCGGCCAGACGCCGAGCACGTCGTCGATCTTCCATTTGTTCTGCGTGAGGGTGAAGAGCTTGACGAAGATCGCGCCGGCCACGCCACCCGCCACCAGCGCGCCGATCGGGTGCATCAGGTCCGAGCCCGCACAGACGGCCACCAGGCCGGCCAGCGGGCCGTTGTAGACGAAGCCCGGATCGTTCTTGCCCAGCGCCAGCGCCACCAGCGTGCCGCCCACCATCGCCATCAGCGAATTCACCGCCACCAGGCCGGAGATCTTGTCGATCGTCTGCGCGCTCATCACGTTGAAGCCGAACCAGCCGACGCACAGGACCCAGGCGCCGAGGGCCAGGAACGGGATGTTCGATGGCGGATGGGCGCTCAGCGAGCCGTCGCCGCGGTAGCGGTTGCGGCGCGCGCCCAGCAGCAGCACCGCCGGCAACGCGAGCCAGCCGCCCATCGCGTGGACCACGACCGAGCCCGCGAAGTCATGGAATTCATTGCCGGTCGCCCGGACCAGCCAGTCCTGGATGCCGAAGGCCCGGTTCCAGGCAATGCCCTCGTACAGCGGGTAGACGAAGCCCACGATGACCGCCGTGGCGATCAGCTGCGGCCAGAACTTGGCGCGTTCCGCGATGCCGCCCGAGATGATCGCCGGGATCGCGGCGGCAAAGGTGAGCAGGAAGAAGAAGCGCACCAGCTCGAAGCCGCTGCCGAGCGCCAGCTGATCGGCGCCGACGAAGAAGTGCGTGCCATAGGCGACGCCGAAGCCGACCAGGAAGTAGACGATGGTCGAGACCGAGAAATCGACCAGGATCTTGACCAGCGCGTTGACCTGGTTCTTCTTGCGTACCGTGCCCAGTTCGAGAAAGGCGAAGCCCGCATGCATCGACAACACCATGATGGCGCCCAGAAGAAGAAATAGCGCGTTCGCGCCCCGAGTCAGTGCGTCCATGAAGTTTGTTTTTTGAAGTTTGCGTCGATGTGGTGCATTCAGCCCTGAATCAAGGGCTGGCGCGTCACCAGGAAGCAAAAATGGTGCCAAACACGCTTCACTGCGGTGCCTCACGCTCCATATCGTGCACAGCGCACAGAAATGTGGCTCGCCCCCAGGTTGCCCGGCACTTCGTGTCGGCGCCCACCCCCTGCCGGGGGCACAGTCAGCGGCCCGGCGAAGCCGGTTCCGCGACTGCTCACGAACAGGCGCGCTGCGCGCAGCCTAGGACAACCACTGCGCCGATCGCTTTGGCCGGCGCAGCCAGGCCCGTTGGTGAAACACCGCGGATCTGGCTTTGCCAGGCCGCTGGTGTTGCCCCCGGTAGGGGGTGGGCGCCCGGACACGAAGTGCCGGGCAACCTGGGGGCGAGCCTATGCCCCCGCGACCTTCATGCGGTTGACCAGCACGGAACCGGTGGTCTTGGCGCCGTAGTTGTAGGCATCGGCCCCCACCGCCTCGATGCCCAGCAGCATGTCCTTGAGATTGCCGGCGATCGTGATCTCCTGCACCGGGAACGCGATCCGGCCCTTCTCGACCCAGAAGCCGCTGGCGCCGCGCGAATAATCGCCGGTGACGTAGTTGACCCCCTGCCCCATCAGCTCGATCACCAGCAGGCCGGTGCCGAGCTTGGCCAGCATGGCGTCGAGATCGTCGTCCTTTTTCGTCAGGCGGGAAGTCAGCGTCAAATTGTGCGAGCCGCCGGCATTGCCGGTGGTCTTCATGCCCAGCTTGCGGGCCGAATAGGTGCTGAGGAAATAACCCTCGAGCCGTCCGGCGTCGACCACCTTGCGCTTGCGCGTCGTCACGCCTTCGTCGTCGAAGGGCGAGCTGCCCTTGCCGCGCGGCACGTGCGGATCCTCGACCACGTCGATGTGCTTGGGCAGCACCTTCTTGCCCAGCGAATCGAGCAGGAAGCTGCTCTTGCGGTAGAGCGCACCGCCGCTGGTGGCCTGCACCAGGCCGCCCAGCAGGCCGGCCGCCAGCGGCGACTCGAACAGCACCGGGCATTCGGTGGTCTTGATCTTTCGCGACTTGAGGCGGCTGAGCGCACGTTCGGCGGCGTAGCGGCCCACCGCCGCGGGACTCGCGAGCTCGTCGGCCGAGCGCATCGAGCTGTACCAGGCGTCGCGCTGCATGTCGTCGCCGCGGCCGGCGATCGGCGCCACCGAGATCGAATGGCGCGAACTCGCGTAGCCGCCGCGGAAGCCCCGCGTGTGGGCACTGAAGAAATGGCTCTGTTGCGCCGAGACGCCGGCGCCTTCGCTGTTGGTGATGCGCTTGTCGGTCGAGAGGGCCGCCGCCTCGCATTCGAGCGCCAGCCGGGCCGCCTGCTCACTGCTGATGTCCCAGGGATGGAACAGGTCGAGGTCGGGCTGCTCCTTGGCGATGTCGGCCTCGTCGGGCAGGCCGCTGACCGGGTCTTCGGCCGTGAAGCGGGCGATGTCATAGGCCGCCTGCACGGTCTGCGCGATGGCGGCCTCGGAGAAGTCGGAGGTGCTGGCGTTGCCGCGGCGATGGCCGACGTAGACCGTGACGCCGAGCGACTTGTCGCGGTTGCGCTCGACGTTCTCGAGCTCGCCCTTGCGCACCGAGACGCTCAGGCCGCAGCCTTCGGACGCCTCCGCGCCGGCATCGGTCGCTCCGAGCTTCTTGGCATGCGCCAAGGCGGAATCGACCAGGTTTTCGAAGAAGGGACGGCTGTAGGCGAAGCCGGAGTCGGCGCGCGATGAAGATGTGGTCATGTGTTGGCTATGATACTTGCGCCCCCTGTTCCCGATGGTGCGGCCAACGATTGCATCTATGTCCCGCAAACCCAAAAAAGGCTACTTCGTCCGTGGCGAGTTCGTAGCCGAAGGCAGCGAACTCGATCTGGAGCTCAAGCGCGAGCTCAAGGGCACCGACGCCGCCAGCAAGACCGACCTCAAGCGCGAGAGCGCCGAACTGCAGGCGCTGGGCGAAGCCCTGCTCGGCCTGCGGGCCGGCCTGTTCGACGCCCTTGACCTGGGCGACAAGCTCAAGGACGCGATCGCCGACGCCAAGCGCATCACCAACTTCGAGGGCAAGCGGCGCCAGATGCAGTTCATCGGCAAGCTGATGCGCGGCCTCGATGCCGAGACCCTCGACGCGGTGCGCGCCGCCCTGGCCGAGCAGGATCGCCTGCCGGCCGAGGAGACCGCGGCGCTGCACGACGCCGAGCGCTGGCGCGACCGGCTGATCGCCGACGACGATGCGCTCGGCGGCTGGATCGAAACCCACCCCGCCTCCGACGCGCAGCAGCTGCGCGCGCTGGTGCGCCAGGCCCGCAAGGACATCAAGGCCGGCCCGGCAGGCGTTGCCCCACGCCAGGGCAAGGCCTACCGCGAGGTGTTCCAGCTCGTGCGCGCCCAGCTGCGCGTGCATGGCACGGCCGACCTCAGTGACGAGGCCGCGGAGCAGTCGCGCGAGGAAGACGCATGACAGCGCTCGATCCGGTGCGGATCGGCATCGTCTCGGTCAGCGACCGCGCTTCCAGCGGCGTCTACGAGGACAAGGGCCTGCCCGCACTGAAGGAATGGCTGCAGCGCGCCGTGCGCAATCCGATCACCTTCGACTCGCGCCTGATCCCCGACGAGCAGGCCGGCATCAGCACGGCGCTGATCGCGCTGGTCGATGCCGGCTGCTCGCTGGTGCTGACCACCGGCGGCACCGGCCCGGCCCTGCGCGACGTCACGCCCGAAGCCACGCTGGCCGTGGCCCACAAGGAAATGCCGGGCTTCGGCGAGCAGATGCGGCAGATCAGCCTGCGCTTCGTGCCGACCGCGATCCTGTCGCGCCAGGTCGCGGTGATCCGCGAGCGCAGCCTGATCATCAACCTGCCGGGCCAGCCGAAGGCGATCGCCGAAACCCTCGAAGGGCTGCGCAACGCCGACGGCTCGCAGGCCGTGCCGGGCATCTTCGCCGCCGTGCCCTACTGCATCGACCTGATCGGCGGACCGTACCTCGAGACCGACGAGGCGATCTGCAAGGCGTTTCGGCCGAAGTCGGCGATTCGTCCTGCCTAGGCCATCGTGTAGGCGGTCTTCACCACGGTGAAGAACTCCTGCGCGTACCTGCCCTGCTCGCGCGGGCCGTAGCTCGATCCCTTGCGCCCGCCGAAGGGCACGTGGTAGTCCACCCCCGCCGTCGGCAGGTTGACCATCACCATGCCCGCCTGGCTGTGGCGCTTGAAGTGCGTCGCGTACTTCAGCGAGGTGGTGGCGATGCCGGCCGACAGGCCGAACTCGGTGTCGTTGGCCGTGGCCAGCGCTTCCTCGTAGTTCTTCACC
>NZ_JBFUHO010000069.1:0-34718 GCF_056402355.1 Variovorax sp. P4_B11 | reverse complement strand
GCCGTGACCCCGGAGACCGCGAAGAAGCTGGTGGCGCAAGGCCATGTAGTGCGGGTGCAATCGGGCGCCGGCGTGGCCGCCAGCGTCACCGATGCGGCCTACCAGGCCGCCGGTGCCGAGATCGCCGATGCCGCGGGGGCCTTCGGCTGCGACATCGTGCTCAAGGTGCGCAGCCCCGACGACCGCGAGTGCGCGCTGATGAAGCCGGGCACGGTGCTCATCGGCATGCTCAACCCCTTCGACGCCGCGGGCCTGCAGCGCCTGGCCGCGGCCGGCCTGACCGCCTTCGCGCTCGAGGCCGCCCCGCGCACCACCCGCGCCCAGAGCATGGACGTGCTGAGCTCGCAGGCCAATATCGCCGGCTACAAGGCCGTGATGATCGCGGCCGACCGCTACCAGCGCTTCTTCCCGATGCTGATGACGGCCGCCGGCACCGTGAAGGCGGCCCGGGTGGTGATCCTGGGCGTCGGGGTGGCCGGCCTGCAGGCCATCGCGACGGCCAAGCGCCTGGGCGCGGTGATCGAGGCCTCCGACGTGCGGCCCTCGGTCAAGGAGCAGATCGAGTCGCTGGGCGGCAAGTTCATCGAGGTCTCCTACGACACCGACGAAGAGAAAGAGGCCGCGGTCGGCGTCGGCGGCTACGCCAAGCCGATGCCCCCGAGCTGGCTGGCGCGCCAGCAGGTGGAGGTCGCCAAGCGCGTGGCGCTGGCCGACATCATGATCAGCACCGCGCTGATCCCGGGCCGCGCGGCGCCCACCCTGATCACCGAGGACATGGTCAAGTCGATGAAGCCGGGCTCGGTGATCGTCGACATCGCCGCCGGCAAGGGCCCCGACGGCGTGGGCGGCAACTGCCCGCTGTCCGAGGCCGACAAGACGGTGGTCAAGCACGGCGTGACCATCGTCGGCGAGACCAACCTGGCGGCGCTGGTGGCGGCCGATGCGTCCTCGCTCTATGCGCGCAACGTGCTCGACTTCCTCAAGCTGATCGTGGCCAAGGAAGGCACGCTCAAGATCGACCTCGAGGACGACATCGTCGCGGCCTGCCGCATGGCGCAGGACGGCCAGGTCACCAAGAAATAAGCACCGAGAACCCCCGGAGGAGCACCGCCATGGATCCCGTATCCCATACCGTCATCAACCTGATCATCTTCGTGCTGGCGATCTATGTCGGCTACCACGTGGTGTGGACCGTCACGCCGGCGCTGCACACGCCGCTGATGGCGGTCACCAATGCGATCTCGGCGATCGTGATCGTGGGCGCCATGCTCGCGGCCGCGCTGACCGAGACCGGCCTGGGCAAGACCATGGGCGTGCTGGCCGTGGCGCTGGCCGCGGTCAACGTCTTCGGCGGCTTCCTGGTCACCCGGCGCATGCTCGAGATGTTCAAGAAGAAGGACAAGAAGGCCGCGCCTGCCGGTGACAAGGGGAACGCAGCATGAGCATGAATGTCGTCACGCTGCTGTACCTGATCGCCAGCGTCTGCTTCATCCAGGCCCTGAAAGGGCTGAGTCACCCCACCACCTCGATCCGCGGCAACCTCTTCGGCATGGTCGGCATGGCGATCGCCATGCTGACCACCGCGGCGCTGATCGTCCAGCTCTCGGGCGGCAAGGCGATCGGCATGGCCTGGGTGCTGCTGGGCGTGGTGGTCGGCGGCGGCTACGGCGCCTACCGGGCCAAGACCGTCGAGATGACGCAGATGCCCGAGCTGGTGGCTTTCTTCCACAGCATGATCGGCCTGGCGGCCGTGTTCATTGCGGTCGCTGCGGTGGTCGAGCCCTGGGCCTTCGGCATCACGCCGCCGCCGGTGGCCGCTGCCGTCGGCGTGCAGACACCCGAGGGCGCCGCGATCATCGACGGTTTCCTGCGCTATGCGATTCCGGCGGGCAACCGGCTGGAACTCTTCCTGGGCGCGGCCATCGGCGCGATCACCTTCAGCGGCTCGGTGATCGCCTTCGGCAAGCTCTCGGGCAAGTACAAGTTYCGCCTGTTCCAGGGCGCGCCGGTGCAGTTCAAGGGCCAGCACATGCTGAACCTCATCCTGGGCCTGCTGACGATCGCGCTCGGCCTGCTGTACATGGCCACCGAGAGCTGGGCCGCCTTCCTCGCGATGGTGCTGCTGGCCTTCGTGATGGGCGTGCTGATCATCATCCCGATCGGCGGCGCCGACATGCCGGTGGTGGTCTCGATGCTCAACAGCTACTCGGGCTGGGCGGCCGCGGGCATCGGCTTCAGCCTGAACAACGCGATGCTGATCGTGGCCGGCTCGCTGGTGGGCWSCTCGGGYGCGATCCTGAGCTACATCATGTGCAAGGCGATGAACCGCTCGTTCTTCAACGTGATCCTGGGCGGCTTCGGCGGCGAGGCGGCCAGTGCGGCCACCGGCGCCAAGGAGCAGCGCCCGGTCAAGAGCGGCAGCGCCGACGACGCGGCCTTCGTGCTCTCCAAYGCCGAGACCGTGATCATCGTGCCGGGCTACGGCCTSGCGGTGGCCCGGGCCCAGCACGCGGTGAAGGAGCTCGCSGCCAAGCTCACCGAGCACGGCGTGACGGTSAAGTACGCSATCCATCCGGTGGCCGGGCGCATGCCGGGCCACATGAACGTGCTCTTGGCCGAGGCCGAGGTGCCCTACGACCAGGTGTTCGAGATGGAGGACATCAACGGCGAGTTCGGCCAGGCCGACGTGGCGATCATCCTGGGGGCCAACGACGTGGTGAACCCGGCGGCGCTGCAGAAGGGCACGCCGATCTACGGCATGCCGATCCTGGAGGCCTACAAGGCCAAGACCGTGATCGTGAACAAGCGCAGCATGGCCGCGGGCTACGCCGGCCTGGACAACGAGCTGTTCTACATGGACAAGACCCTGATGGTCTTCGGCGACGCCAAGAAGGTCGTCGAGGACATGGCCAAGGCGATCGAGTAGCGCTTGCCCGGGCGCGGGGCGGATATTCTTCAATCGAGCGCGACATCCCCGAGCGCAACGCCGCACATCTCGGCCAATACCTCGACAACGATGGCATGGTCCCGGCGTTGCGGCGCGCCGGAAACCGCGACGGCACCCACGCAATCGCCATGGACCACTCGAATTGGGAATCCGCCGCCGTGAACGGCATAGTCGCGCACCGGCAGTCGACTGTCTTGCTCGAGCGAGACACCTTCCTTCTCGAGTGATCTTCCGACCGCGTAAGAACTTCTTTGGAGCAACTCGACCGTGTTGCGCTTGCGTCGAGCCCAATCGGCGTTCTCTGGCTGGGTGCCCGGCATCGCAAAGAAAAAGACCGTCTCGCCCGCGTGGCGAATCTCGATGGTCAAGTTCACGCCGACCGCTTCGCAACGGGCCCGGAGCCTTGTCCCCAGTTCCCAAGCCACGGCGTTGTCGAAGTGGGTGAGACGAAGGCGCCGCTCCTGTTGAGCCATGCGCTCCAGATCTTGATCGATATTCATTCGATACGCCTTGCTGACTGCTCGACCAGGACTGCGGACACCCCCGATCCTGCGCCGTTCGTTGAAGTGGATGTCGCTAGGCAATGCGCCCGAGGATATGGTCGACGGCTTTCTCGGCGACCATGATGGTCGGCGCGTTCGTATTGCACGAAGGAACACGTGGCATGACGGAAGCATCGACGACCCGCAGCCCTTGCATGCCTATCACGCGCAAGTCGGGGGACACGACGCTTGCCGGGTCACTCTCGGGCCCTATCCGGCAGGTACCGACGGGGTGATGATCCGTCTTCGCATTGGCACACGCATAGTCGAAGAGGTCCTGGTCGCTCGAGAGGCGCGTGCCTGGAAGGATCTCGGTTTGAACGTAGCGGTGCATTGCCGCCTGCGACAGGATCTCGCGCGCCAGCCGCAGCCCCTTGATCGACATCTCCCGGTCGTGGGGATCCGACCAATAGTTGGGATCCAGAAGCGGCGCAGCCGCGGGGTCCTGGCTCGCGAGCCGCACCGTGCCGCGAGAACGTGGCCGGAGGTATGCCGTATTGAGCGTGACTCCGGCATTCTGCAGTTTCGCCATTCCCGCCTCGATACCCGACCCCAGGCCCAGGTGAAACTGGATGTCGGGCGAGCGCGCGTTGGCGTTCGGATCGGCGTACCAGAAGCCTCCGGTCTCGAAGAGACTCGACGCGACCGGCCCCGTCTTGAGCAGCAAGTACTGCAGGCCCGCCAACGCGGCATGCTGGGGCTTGTTGAACTTGTCATAGGTGTGATCGCCGGTGCACTCCGCGATGACGAACAGGTCCAGATGATCCTGCAGGTTGCCCCCCACACCCGGCAGGTCATGCACCACCGGCACGCCGACCGCACGCAGGTGGTCGGCGGGTCCGATCCCCGATTGCATCAGGAGCTTCGGAGAGCCGATGGCGCCGGACGAAACGACGACTTCCCGGTCGGCCCGAATCAGGCGCGGCCTCGCGTTGTCGGCGCTCACGATCTCGACGCCAATGGCGCGACCGCGCTCCGTGACGATGCGCAGCGCGCGCGTGTTCATCATCACGCGCAGGTTCGATCGTGCCCGAACCTGCTTGTCGAGGAATCCCGTCGATGTCGACGATCGGCGCGCGTTCAGTTGCGTGAGCTGGTAGTAGCCGAGCCCGTCCTGCCTGGCACCATTGAAGTCGGGGTTGAAGGGGATGCCGAGCTCCTGCCCTGCCTGAAAGAAGGCCTCGCAAATCGGCAACGGGCTGATGGGGTTGGAGACGCCCAGAGGCCCGCCGTAGGCGTGGAATTCGTTCGCGAATCGCTGGTTGTTCTCTGATCGCTTGAAGTAGGGCAGGACGTCGCGGTAGGACCAGCCTCTGGCGCCCTCCTCGCTCACCCACTCGTCGTAATCCGCCGCAGCGCCACGCGTATACAGCTGCGCATTGATCGATGAACCGCCGCCGATCACCTTCGCCTGAGTGAAGCGCAGCACACGGTCCTTCAGGTGCTTCTGAGGCACGGTGTGCCAGCCCCAGGATCCGATGCCACGGGTCATCTTCGCAAAGCCGGCAGGCATATGGAAGAAAGGATGCCGGTCGGAGCCGCCTGCCTCGAGCAGCAGCACCCTGATGGAGGGGTCGGCGCTCAGCCGGCTCGCCAAGACGCACCCCGCGGAACCGCCGCCGGTGATGATGTAGTCGTAGCTCTCGGTGGTCATAGTCTTGGAATCGAAAGGGCGCCGTCGACATGCACGACGCTGCCGGTTGAAAAGCCCAGCTGCCCGCCGGCCAACGCCGACACGGCGCGCGCCACATCCTCTGGATACCCCCAGCGCCCCATGGGGACGAGACCCTCCGCGATCCGTTGGTCATAGGCGCCGGCCACGCCCTCGGTCATTGGCGTTCGGATCACGCCGGGGCGGACCTCGAAGACACCGATGCCCAGGGGCGCCAGCCGCAGCGCGAACAGCTTTGTCAGCATGCCGAGGCCGGATTTCGACAGGCAATACTCGCCGCGTTCGACCGAGGCCATCTCGACGCTGACCGAAGAGACGGTGACGATCGCGCGGGGTCCCGGCGACGGCGTATCCACCATGTGGCGTGCGACGGCCTGCGTGAAGAAGAAGGTGCCGCGCAGGTTGACGTCGAGCACCCGGTCGAACGACGCGGTCGTCACGTCCAGAAGGTCGCCACGGCTCGGTGCGGGGATCCCGGCGTTGTTGACGAGGCAAGAGATGGGGCCGCGCCAGTCGACGACGCGAGCTATCACGCTCGCGTGATCCTCGACACGGCCCAGGTCCGACTCGAAGATCCGGGCCTCCCCGCCATGCTCGACGATGCCGGCCAGCGTGGGCTCGGCACCGCTCGCATCGATGTCAGTCAGGGCGATGTCGAAGCCGCGAGAGGCGAGTTCGATCGCAATGCCCGCGCCAATGCCGCGTCGGGCGCCGGTCACAACGGCCAGAGGCCTCGGGGTGTTCATTGCAAAACCTCCGTACGCAGATGGTGGCCGACCCGCAGCGCCTGGGCCGCGATGGTCAGGGCCGGATTGACCGCGGCCGACGAGGGGAAGAAGCTCGCGTCGACCACGTACAGGTTGTCGTGGTCCCAGGCCTTGCACAGGGGATCGAGCGCCGAGGTCGCCGGGTCACGGCCGAAGCGCACGGTGCCGCACTGGTGCGAAGGCGTGTCCATCGTGAAGGGCTTGGTCAACACGATCGGATAGCCGGTGCGCCGGATGATTCCGGCGGCTTTGCGCACCCACTTGCGATGCGCGCCCATGTTGGTCCGCTGCCAGCGCAGGTCGACGCTGCCGTCCGCGTTGACACGCACCGTGCTGTCACGGTGCGGGAGATCTTCGGACATCACGTACCAATCGACACTGTGCGAGGCCAACCACCGGCGCACGGCGCGCGGCGTCCAGGCGGGCATGGCCCCGCGCAGGATGGGCTCGCTCAACTTGCCGAGCAGCTGCAGGTTCCCGAGCGGCGGCCCGCTCCCACCTTCGTCGGCGTCGCCGAAGTAGTAGTCGTTCAGCGACAGCGTCTTCGGAAACCGGGTGTCGTTGCGCCGGGTCGGATGAAGGGCCATCAAGCCGGTGCAGTTGTGGTTCATGAAATGCCGACCCACCACGTCGCTGGAGTTCGCCAGCCCGCGAGGATGGCGATCGTTGGCAGACCGTTGCAACAGGGCTGCGGAGTTGACTGCGCCCGCACTGAGCACGAACAGGCCGGCACGAATGCGCGACCTCAGGCCCCGCTCCTGGATCTCTGCCGCCACGATGCGCCGGCCGGTCCCATCCGTGATCAATCGCTCGACCATCGTCTCGCTGCGCAACTCGACGTTCGGCTGCAACAGCGCCGGGCGCACCAGGCACATCTCGGCATCCCCCTTGGCATCGATCCGGCAGGGGAACGCATCGCAAGTGCCGCAGCGCTGGCATCGACCGCCGGGGCCCAAGTCCACTGCTGCCGGCATCGGGAACGGATGCAGGCCCTGCGCCTTCAATCGTCGCTCGATGTCGGCCAGGATCGGCTCGTGCGGAATGGGCGCATGCGCGTACGGAGCGCTGCGTGGCGCCTCGGTCGGGTCGATTCCCGCCTGTCCACGCACTCCGAACAGATTCTCGGCCTGGCCATACCAGGCCTCCAGCTCCTCATAGCCAATGGGCCACGCTGTGGTGGCTCCATCTTCGAGATCGTGCGCAAGAAAGTCGCGCTCCCGGAAGCGGAACATGGCGGTGCCGTAAAACTTGGTATGGCCGCCGACGAAATAGTATTGCCCCGGCCTGAAACGACGCGCGCCGCTCGTCCACGTTTCCGTGCTGCGGTAGCGCAGGTCGACGAACACCGACTCGGCGCTCCAGTTCTCGGGTTCGCGCGGCAGCACGGGGCCACGCTCCAGGATCAGGACGCGCGCGCGGGTGCCGGCCAATTGCCGGGCAACGGCCCCGCCGCCGACCCCGGAGCCGATGATCACCACGTCGTAGTCGCGCGCTGTCATGGCCGTCACGCAATCAGCATCTCGGTCTTGGCGTCGAAGCACACCAGCTTCGACAGATCGACGAGGAAGCGCGCGTTCTGCTCCGGCTTCAACGGCGCATCGGGCTCCAGGCGCACGGTGAACTCGCTGCCCCCCAGGTTCAGGACCACCAGGGTATCCGCGCCGGTCGGCTCGATGACTTCCACCCTGGCATCGACAAAGCACTGCAACGGCCCGGCGACCATGCCGTCCCGCGCGAGGCTCACGGCTTCGGCGCGAATCCCGGCGATGACTTCCTGGCCAGCGTAAGCCTGCAACGCGGCCAAGTTCACGGGCGGCGGCAGCGGAATGCTCACACGCGGACTTTGGCCCGACTGGATCACCAGGCTCGAGGCACCCTCCGCAACGGCCATGCGCGCCTTGACGAGATTCATGCGCGGAGAGCCCATGAAGCTGGCGACGAAGGTATTGGCCGGGCGGTTGTAGACCTCGTACGGGGTGCCGAGCTGCTGCAGCACACCGCCTTTCATCACGGCGATCCTCGTCGCCAGCGTCATCGCCTCGATCTGGTCGTGGGTCACGTAGACGATCGTCGCCTTCAGTCGCTGATGCAGCTTCTTAATCTCGGTGCGCATGTCCACGCGAAGCTGCGCATCGAGATTCGAGAGTGGTTCGTCGAAAAGGTACAGCTGCGGCTCCCGGGCGAGCGCACGCCCGATGGCGACGCGCTGTCGCTGGCCGCCCGAGAGCTGGCGTGGTTTGCGGTCGAGCAGATGCTCGATCTGAAGAAGCTTCGAAACCGACTTGACACGCTCGGCCCGCGCCGATTTCTCCAACTTCCGCATCTCCAGCGGGAACTCGATATTCTTCGCAACGGTCATGTTCGGGTACAGCGCGTACGACTGGAACACCATCGAGATGTTTCGCTCCGCCGGTGCGACATTCGTGATGTCGCGGCCCTGGAGGCTCAATGATCCGCTCGTCGGTTCTTCGAGCCCCGCGATGATGTTCATCAGCGTACTCTTGCCGCAGCCGGAGGGGCCGACGAGCACGAGGAACTCGCCGTCGAGCAAGCCGATGGAGATGTCGTGCAGGATCTTGACGGGGCCGAAGCTCTTCTGCACGTTGACGAGATCGAGGGATGCCATGGATGTCTCCTGAAGAGGGCGGGCGTTCAGCCCTTGACCGAACCGGCCATCAAGCCGCGGACGAAATACTTGCCGGACACGAGGTACACGACCAGCGTGGGAATGGCCGCGATGAACGCGCCGGCGAAGTGAACGTTGTATTCCTTGACCCCGGTGCTGCTGTTCACCAGGTTGTTCAATGCCACCGTGAGCGGATAAGAGCTGAAGTCGCTGAATGACGCACCGAACAGGAACTCGTTCCAGATGTTGGTGAACTGCCAGATCACGGTCACCACAATGATCGGCGTGCTGTTGGGCAGAAGGATCCGACCCATCACCCCAAAGAAGCCGGCACCGTCCATGCGGGCCGAGCGGATCAGCTCGGACGGGAATGCCGCGTAGTAGTTGCGGAAGAAAAGAGTCGTGAAGCCGATGCCGTACACGGTATTCACGAAGATCAGGCCCTTGACCGTCCCCGCGAGCCCCAGGAAGCCGAGCGTCTTCGCCATCGGGATCAGCACGATCTGGAACGGAATGAAGACCGAGAAAAGCATCGCGGCAAACATCAGGTTCGCGCCGCGGAACTTGAACTGCGTGAGGATGTAGCCGTTCAGGGCACCGATCAGCGTGGACAGCACCACCGCGGGAATGACGAGCAGGAACGAATTGATGAAGAAGGGCCGCAGACCGGTCGGTTGCACCCCGATCTGCGCCGTGCTCCAGGCGCTCAGCCAGGGCGCGATCGTCCAGGCGACAGGCAAGGACATCATGTTGCCGGTTCGGATCTCGTCGAGCGGCTTGAACGAATTCACCGCCATCACATAGACAGGCATCAGGAAGACCACGGCGCACAGGAACAGCACGACGTAGAGGACGATGCGCGCGATGTCCAGCCTGGGCTGGACCCCGCTGGCCCCGTGTACATGCACGGCGGCATGCGTAGCTGCATTAGCCATTTTTGACCTTCCGCATTTCGCTCAAGAGGTAGGGAAGCACCACCGCACCGATGGCCACCAGCATCAGCACCGAACTCGCGGCACCGACGGCCATCTCGTTGCGGGTGAACGTGTACTGATACATGAACACCGACGGGAGCCACGTCGAGCGGCCTGGGCCGCCGTTGGTCAAGGCGATGACCAGGTCATAGGACTTGATGGCCATGTGCGCGAGGATCACGAAGGCCGAGACGAACACCGGGCCCAGCTGCGGCAGGATGATTCGCAGGTAGATCTGCCAGGTCTTCGCGCCGTCCACCTTGGCCGCGTTGACCTGTTCGGTGTCCACGCCGCGCAGTCCCGCGAGGAACATCGCCATCACGAAACCGCTGGTCTGCCACACGGCGGCGATCACCACGCAGTAGATCGCCATCTCGCTGTCCTTGATCCAGGTGAAGGAGAAGCTTTCCCAGCCCAGCAGATGGATCGAGCGTTCCAACCCGACGCCCGGGTCCAGCAACCACTTCCAGGCCGTACCGGTGACGATGAACGACAGTGCCATCGGGTAGAGGAAGATGGACCTGAAGACGCTTTCGGAGCGGATCTTCTGGTCGATCAGGATCGCCAGCCCGAGACCCAAGGCCATGGCGATCACGATGTAGAGACTCGCGAAGGTCGCCAGGTTGACGAGGGAGACCTGCCAGTTCTCCAGTCCGAGCAATCGCGTGTAGTTGGCCGTGCCCGCCCATTCGAACGACGGCATCATCGTCGACGTGGTGAAGGACAGGTACATCGTGAACATGATGTAGCCGTACACGCACACCAGCACGAGAAACGCGCTGGGGCTGAACAACAACTTCGGCAGGTAACCGGCTTTCATGGCAGTGCTCCGATAGCCGGGTGATGGGGATCACCCGAAGGTCAAGGGTTGATCGGATCGCTCAGTTCCTGGCGGCCGACAGCAGTTCCGCGACGGCCTTCTTGTCGTCGATCTGGCCGTTGAAGTGACGCGTGATGACATCGTAGAAGGAACTCTTCATCGAAGCCGGAACCGCATGGCCGTGCGCGATGGAGCCGACCAGCGTGTTGTTCTTGCTGGCCTCGGCCGCGTCCTTGATCGCCTTCTTGCCGCACTCGTCGAACGCGGCGTCCGACACATCATTGCGCGCCGGCGCCGCGCCCTTGATGACATTGAACGACGACTGGAACGAGGGGTCCATGACGTCCGCGGCCATCTTCATCTGTGCCGCGGTCTTTGCCGGATCGCTCAACTTGAACATCGCGAAGTTGTCGGTGTTGAATGACGCGGAGCCCTGAGTCCCCGGGAAGCGGTAGCACGCGAAGTCCTTGCCTGGCACCTTCTTGGCGTTGACGAACTCGCCCTTGGCCCAGTCACCCATGATCTGGAAGCCGGCCTTGCCGCTGATGACCAAGCCCGAAGCGACGTTCCAGTCGCGTCCCGAGAAGTCCTTGTCGACCAGCTTGCGGATCTGCGTCATGCGCTGGAACACCTTCAGCGTGGTCGGCGAGTTCAGCGCCTTCGGGTCCAGGTCGATGAACGCCTTCCTGTAGTAGTCGACACCGCCCGTCGACAAGACGACGCTGTCGAAGACGGTCGCGTCCTGCCACGGCTGGCCGCCGTGAGCGATCGCGATGAAGCCGGCCTTCTGCACCTTCTCGGCGCTGGCGATGAATTCGTCGAAATCCTTGGGTTCGGTGGTCACGCCCGACTTTGCAAGCACCTCCTTGTTGGCCCAGATCCAGTTGGTCGTGTGGAGGTTGACCGGGACGGCGATCCACTTGCCGTTGTACTTGGCGAACTTCTGCAGTTGCGGCGGGACGATCTTGTCCCAATTGCCTTTGGCCGCCAGGTCGTTCAGGTCGGCGAGCACGCCCTGCTTCGCCCAATCCTGGACGTCGAAACCGAGCAACTGCACAGCGGTGGGCGGGTTGCCGGCCGTGACGCGTGCCCGCACGGCAGTCATGGCCGCTTCGCCGCCTCCGCCAGCGACGGGCATGTCGTTCCAGGTGACGCCTTGCTTCTCGAGGTTGGTCTTGAGCACGTTGAGCGCCGAGGCTTCGCCGCCGGAGGTCCACCAATGGAGGACCTCGACGCTTTCCTTCTGGGCGAATGCCGGCATTGCCGCGGATGCAACGATCGCCATGCTGATGAGCTGCTTTTTCATGGAAGTCTCCTTTGTGGTGATTAACGGGACAGGTACCAGTCGGTGCGTTCACCGAGATGCATGTGCAGGGTCTTGGTTTCGGTGTAATCCTCGGTCGCAAAGCGGCCGAGTTCGCGGCCGATTCCGCTCTCGCGGTAGCCGCCGAAGGGCAGCTCGGCGTGGCCTTCGAGGAAGGTGTTGACCCAGACCGTGCCGGCCTTGATGCGGCGCGCCGCGCTGAGGCAGGTGCTGAAGTCCTGGCTCCAGACGGCAGCCGACAGGCCATAGAGCGTGCTGTTGGCCAACTCGACGGCCTGGTCCAGGTTCTTGAAGCTCAGGACCGCCAGCACCGGGCCGAAGACTTCCTCCTTGGCGATGGCCATGTCGCGGGTGACGCCGGTCACGACGGTCGGTTCCACGTACATGCCGGTCATGTCCATCCGCGCGCCACCGAGGGCAATGGTGGCGCCGCCGCGGCGAGCGCCCTCGACGTGCGACAGGATCGTCTCGAGCTGCTTGTCTGTCGTGATCGCGCCGACCTGCATGCCGGGTGTCAGCGGGTCGCCCACTTTGACGCGCTTGGAGCGCTCGACCACCGCAGCCGTGAAACGCTCGGCAATCGCTTCGTGCACGAGAATGCGGCTTCCGCTGTTGCAGCACTGGCCGGCATTGAAGTAGATGCCGAACACGGCCGCGTCGACGGCTGCGTCCCAATCGCAGTCTGGAAAGATGATCTGCGGGTTCTTGCCGCCCAGCTCCATCGAGACCTTCTTCAAGGTCTGGGCGGACTTCGCAACGGCCTGCTTGCCGATGGCGGTGGACCCGGTGAAAGACAGCATGTCGACATCCGGATGGGTCACCAGCACCTCGCCCACCACGCTGCCACGGCCGACCAGGATGTTCACGACCCCGTCCGGCAGGCCGGCGGCCTGCAGGATCTCGCCGAGCATCACGGTCGTGCCGGAGGTCACCTCGGCCGGCTTCACGACGGCCGTGCAGCCGGCCGCCAGGGCAAACGGCAGCTTCTGGCTGACGATCAGAAACGGGAAGTTCCAGGGCGTGATGACGCTGACCACGCCGATCGGTTCGCGCAGTACGATGCCGAGCGTCTTCTCGCCAAGGGTGTTGTAGCTGTCGCCGTGCAGGTTGCGCGCCAGTGTCGCCGCGTAGTGCCAGAGGTCGGCTGCGCCTTCGATCTCGGCGAGCGACTGGGCGATCGGCTTGCCGTTCTCGAGCGTTTCCATCAGCGCCAGGTCGTGCTTGCGAGCAAGGATCCCGTCGGCCACGGCGCGCAGCACGCGGGCGCGCTCGGCGCCCTTCATGTGCGGCCACGGACCTTGGTCGAACGCCTTGCGTGCTGCGCCGATGGCCCGTTCGGCATCGACGACGCCAGCCTGCGCGTAGACAGCCACCAGCGTGTCATGGGCGGGCGAGTTGCGCTCCAGCGTGGCGCCATCTGCGGCATCGACCCAGGCGCCGTCGATGAGGAGTTTGCCCTGGAATGGCGCGCGGCTCGGCGCATCGGCTTGGGGGGAGACTGTGGAAGTACGCATGGGTGTGTCCAGTGGGTGGAAGATCAGCGGCCCAGGTAGCTGGGTGAGCGTTTTTCTTTGAAGCTGCGGATGCCCTCTGCGGCGTCCTCGGTGGATGCGGCCAGCGCGCCGGCCATGGCCTCCAGCGTGGCGGCAGCGTCTTCACCGGCGGCGGCGTTGATCAGTTGCTTTGTCAGCTGCAGCGAAACAGGCGCCTTGGCCGTCATCTCGCGTGCCAGTGCGCTCGCGCGGCGCCGGAGGTCGGCCGCCGGCAGCACCTCGTGAACGAGCCCTGCAGCCAAGGCGTCGGCGGACGACTGCCGGATTCCGCTCAGCGCCAGGTACTTGGCGCGGCTGGCGCCCATCAACTGCACCAGTCGCTGCGTACCCGACCAGCCAGGGCAGGTGGCGATCGACGCCTCGGGCAGCGCGAACTGCGCCTGCGCCGCAGCAATGCGAATGTCAGCCGTGATGGCGAGCTCGAGGCCGCCGCCAAACGCGTGTCCGTTGATCGCGCAGATGACGGGCTGGCGCAAGCGCGCCCACTGGTCGAAGACCTGATGGCCGCGACGCACCCATCGGCGCCACATGTCCAAAGGCTGGAGTGCCGCCCACTCGTTGATGTCGGCGCCCACGCAGAACGCCTTCTCGCCTGCGCCCACGAGGATCACGACCCGCACGCCAGCATCGCCATCGAGCTCCCGCGCCGCGCTCTCGAGCGCGTCGAGCATCGAAGGCGTCAATGAATTCAGTTTCGCCGGCCGGTTCAACGTGACCGTCGCCACGGACCCCTCGCGCTCGAGAAGAATCAGGGAATCAGCCACGACGCAGCTCCTCTGCCTTGAGCTTCAGACCGAAGGGCGTATCGCGAAACAGAGCGGCGTCCATCCATCGAAGGTCGTCGGCGACGCGCAACGGGATGTCGGCCTGGTCCAGCACGTCGCGCTGGAGGTCGATGCCTGGCGCAATCTCCCGCACCACCAGGGCGTCATCCTCCAGGTCGATCACGCAGCGCTCCGTCACGTAGGTCACTCGTTGTCCGCGTTGGCGGCCGATCACGCCGCTGTAGGTGATGTGCTCGGCAGACTCCACGAACTTCCGCGTCTTGCCCTCCTGGAGGATCGTCAGCTTGCCGTCGCCCACCTCGAGCTTGGCACCGGCTGTGAAGAAGCCAGAAAACACGATGCGCCTGGCGTGTGAGGTGATGTCGACCAAGCCGCCGCAACCGGCGGTCAAGTAGGGCTTCGATCCCAGCTTGGAGACATTCACGCTCCCATTGCGATCGACCTGCAGGAACGACAGCAAGGTCACGTCGAAGCCACCGCCCTGGAAATAGGTGAACTGGTTCGGCGAGGCCATGATCGCGTCGGCGTTCGATGCGCATCCGAAGGCGAAGCCGAGCAGAGGCATGCCGCCGATCGCGCCCTGCTCGATCGCCCAGGTCACCTCGCCGTGCAGCCCTTCTTCGAGAAGGACACGCGGCACATTGGCGGAGATGCCGAAGCCGAGATTCACTGCGTGGCCGTGCGCCAGCTCCATGGCCGCGCGGCGCGAAATCACCTTCTCGGCCCCCCAGGCCTGCGGCTCGAAGGTCGCGAGCGGCTGGGCGATCTCGCCACTGATGGCCGGATCGTAGGGCGTCTGGGTGGTCTGCCACTGGTCCGGGTCGACCACGATGTAGTCCACCAGGTTGCGCGGCACGTGCACATCGTGCGGGCGCAGGCTGCCCTCCTTCACGACGCGCTTGACCTGGGCGATCACGATGCCGCCATTGTTCCGCGCAGCGAGCGCCTGGTCCAGGCCCCCCAGCAGGGCCCCCTCGTGCTCGTAGCTCAGGTTGCCATGCTCGTCGGCGGTGGTGGCACGGATGATCGCAACCTGCGGCGCAATGGCGGGAAAGTAGAGCCACTCCTGACCGTCGAAGGTCTCCTTGCGAACAACAGGATGTGCCGCCGCCGCTGCGTTCATCGCGCAGCCTTGCTGATCCGGATCGACGAAGGTTCCGAGCCCGATCTTGGTCAGCACGCCGGGGCGCCTGGCTGCGGCGTCGCGGTGCATGTCGTAGAGGATGCCGCTCGGGATGTTGTAGGCCTCGATCTGGTTGTCGACCACCATGCGCCAGATGGCCGGCATCGGCAACGAGGAAGGACCGCTGGGGTAGGACCCCGCCAGCACGCGGGACAGCAGCCCCGGCTTGGCGATGTGGTCGATGCCCTTGATGCCGTACATGTCGCCGGCGGCGATCGGATTCAACGTCGTCAGATCGCGCGGTTGACCTTCTTTGTCGAACCGTGCGCCGAGCGCCGCCAATACCTTGTCGGGGCAGCCGAGGCCGCTCGACGAACTGATGCTGACCACGTCTGCGGTGCGAATCAGGGCGGCCGCTTGATCGGCGGTGATCACTTTCTTCATGGGAACTCCTAGGCTTGAGTGGTGGCGACGCGAACCGTCCCCCCGGTGTGGCAGGCCTCGGCGATCGCCAGGGCGGTGGCAAGGGAACGAAGCCCGTCGACGGCGGTGGCGGCCGGCGCTCCCTCGCCGCGGAGCGCGTCGCAGAAGCGAGCGACCCCGCGGGCGTACAGGCTTTCGTGCCGGACTTCGATGGCGCGCTCGCCTTGGGCGTCGCGCAGCAGCACTTCGCCCACTGCGCGCTGCGTCATCACGTTGCGCCCGAAGACGGAGCCCTTGTCGCCGTGGATCTCGATGCCTGTTCCGGCAAAGGGCGTGGTGAAGGCATCGTGCAGTTGCGCCAGGACGCCGTTGTCGAAACGCAGAACAGCCATCGCGCCGTCTTCGAGGCCTTCGCGCGCCAGGGCGGCGGATTGCGACATGCCGACGGCTTCGGTCGGTTCGGCGTCGAGGATGAAGCTCAAGGTGTCTGCGTCATGCACCGCGATGTCGAGGATGACCCCGCCGCCTGCGGACGGTTTGTCGATGCGCCATCCCTGCAGGTGCACGGGCAGGTAGACCGCATGGAAGACCCGCGCGAACAGCGGTCGGCCAATGGCGCCTCCCTGGACCAGCTCCCGCAGCTTGCGGTGAGTGGCCGCGTTTCGCAGGTGATGGTTGGTCGCCATGACCACGCCCGCCGCGGCGCAGGCCCGGACCATCCGCAGCGCATCGTCGAGCTTCAGCGCAAGCGGCTTCTCGCACAGCACATGCTTGCCCGCCGCGGCAGCCGCAATGACCTGCTCGGCATGCAGTTCGTTGGTCGTGCTGACATACACGACTTGCACGGCCGGATCCGCAAGCAATGACGCCACGGCATCGTGGGCGCCCGCAATTCCGTGCTGGGTCGCGAATGTCCTCGCACGCTCGGCGCTGCTGCTCATCACGGCGACGACCTCGTGCCCGGGCTGCGCGCGAATCGCATCGATCATGTGCTCGGCGGCGATGGTGCTTGCACCGATCAAGCCCCAGCCAGTCTGCGTCTTGTTGTCCATTTTTGTCTCCATTGCGGTACATTCATTGGAACGGTTGAATGAATTATTGGAACGTTCCAGTAAAAGATCAAGCCTTTGCGTGCCGGGCTAGGGAAAACACCTAAATCATGGACAGATCAGAGTCATCCAGGGCGATCACGATCCTCGACGTCGCGGCAGCCGCGAAGGTCTCCAAATCGACCGTTTCGTTGGTTCTCAAGGCGAGCCCGCTGATTCCCGTCGAGACGGCCGAGCGTGTCCGGGCAGCGGCACGCCAGCTTGGCTATGTCTACAACCGACGCGCCGGAGAACTGCGCGGCCGCTCGTCCAGGACCATCGGCGTCGTCGTCAACGATCTGGCCAACCCCTTCTTCGCGGAGATCCTCGTCGCCGTCGAGCGCACGCTGGTCGAGGCCGGCCATGTCGTGCTGATGGCGCACACCAACGAAGACCTGGATCGGCAGACACAAGTCATGCGCACGATGCGCGAACAAGGGGCAGCCGGCCTGGTGCTGTGCCCGGCCTACGGGACCCCTCGCACATTCCCCAAGGAAGTGCAGTCCTGGTCGATTCCCCTGGTTGTCATGATTCGCACGCTGGGTCCCGGTCGATACGATTTCGCCGGCGCCGACAACGAGCGGGGCGTCTACGCGGCCACCAGGCACCTGCTGGATGCGGGGCACCGACGCATCGGGTTCCTCGGCGGCCTGACGGGCGTGGTGCTCGAGCAGCGACTGAAGGGCTTCCGGGCGGCATTGGCCGAGCGCGATGTCCCATTCAACGACGACTGGCTCGTGGCGACGAAGCCCACCCGGCAAGGCGGCTACGAGACGATGAATGCCTTGCTCGACAGGACGCCGCGGCCGACCGCAGCGATTTGCTACAACGATGTCGTCGCCTTCGGGGCGCTCTCCGCACTGGGCGAACGAGACATGCGGGCCGGCGTCGACTTCGCCCTGATGGGATTCGACAACGTCCAGGACGCGGCGCACTCGAATCCTCCCCTGAGTACGGTAGACGTCCGCCCCGCGGAACTGGGCGCTCACGCTGCGGAGATCCTCCTCGAGCGCATCCGGGTCCCGGGTCGGGCCCGCCAGACATTCCTGGCGCAACCGCAGTTGGTGCTGAGGCAGTCCGGCTAGGGCGCCGCGTCAGTTCACGCCACATGCGACCTCAAGATAGGACTTCATGCGCTGGCAGGCCAACTCGGGGTCGGCAAGCACGCCGCTCTGGTCGGCCAACTCGAAGACCTTGGCAAAGTGCACGGCACCGCGCGCGGATTGCGCGCCACCGGCCATCGAGAAGTGCTGCTGATGGCCGTTGAGCCAGGCCAGGAACACGACGCCCGCCTTGTAGTGTCGCGTTGGCGCGCGGAAGATCTCGCGCGACAGCGCCACGGTGGGATCAAGGAGGGCACGGAAACGTTCGGGTTTGCCCTTGCCGAGTTCACCGAGCGCAACGGCCGCGACCGGCGCGATGGGATCGAAGATTCCGAGCAGCCCATGCGAATGGCCGGAGGCATCGCCCGCGATCAGTTCGGCGTAATTGAAGTCGTCGCCGGTATACATCTTGATGCCCTCGGGCAGCCGGCGACGAAGCTCGAGTTCCCACTTTGCGTCCAGCAACGAGACCTTGATGCCCTCGACATGTTTCGCGTTGTCTCGAATCAACGCCGCCACCGTGTCCAGCGCGCTGGCCAGATCTGCGCTGCCCCAATAGCCGCGCAGCGCCGGGTCGAACATCTCGCCGAGCCAGTGGAGGATGACGGGCTGCGACGTGTCGCGCAGAATGCGCCCATAAAGCGACAGGTAGTCCTCCGGCCCCTTGGCGCAGCGGGCCAGCGCACGGCTGCACATGAGGATGGCGCGCCCGCCCTCGGCTTCGACCACCGACAGTTGCTCCCTGTAGGCCGCCTCGACGTCGGCGAGCGTGATCTCGGCGCCGATGGCGAGTTGGTCGGTGCCCACCCCGCACGCCAGGTCGGCCCCTGGGACCGTGCGGGCATGACGCAAACTGCGCTGAATCAGTTCGCGAGCGACAGGCCAATCGACCCCCATGCCGCGCTGGGCCGTGTCCATTGCTTCAGCGACCTTGAAGCCCAAGCGGTACAAGTGCTCTCGAAACGCAAGCGTGGTGTCCCAGTCGACGCGCGGCGACGCGTCCCATGGATCCACCGTGGCGATCGGATCGACGACGACGTGGGCGGCAGCATAGACAGTGCGGTTGAATGCCGGCGCGGTGGACTGTGGTGCAACGGGCTCGCCGATGACCGTGTAGTTCATCAGAGCGCCATCGGATTGCGGAAGTCGGATTTTCATGATTTCTCCAGGGGTTGGGACGTTGACGACGGATGCGCCGTCAGTGCAGTGCCGGCTGCTGCTCGGCCGAACTGAGAATCTGTCCGAGAAAGGCCTTCAGCTTCGGGTGCTCCGGGCAGCCGAAGAAGGCCTGTGGGCGTGCCTCTTCCAGCACGCGGCCTTCGGCCATGAAGATGACCCGGTCTGCGACTTGACGCGCGAAGCCCATCTCGTGGGTCACACATATCATCGTCATGCCGTCGTCCGCCAGGCCGATCATCGTGTCGAGCACTTCCTTCACCATCTCCGGATCCAGCGCGGAGGTCGGCTCGTCGAACAGCATGATCTTCGGATGCATGCACAGCGCCCGCGCGATCGCCACGCGCTGTTGTTGCCCCCCGGAAAGCTGGCTTGGATGCTTGTGCGCCTGATCGGGAATCCGCACCCGTTCCAGGTACTTCATTGCCGTCGCCTCGGCCTCGTCGTGCGAAACGCCGCGCGAATGCATCGGTGACAGCGTGCAGTTCTGCAGTACGGTCAGATGGGGGAACAGGTTGAACTGCTGGAACACCATGCCGACTTCACGGCGAACCGCATCCACATTCCTTCGCCGATGTCCGGTGAGTTCGATGCCGTCCACCACGATGCGGCCCTTCTCGATCTTTTCCAGGTGATTGATGCAGCGAATGAGTGTGGACTTGCCCGACCCCGAGGGCCCGCAAACGACGATCCGCTCGCCCGCGCGGACCTCCAGGTCGACTTCGGTCAGGACCTGGAACTGCCCAAACCACTTGTTGGCCTTCTCGATTCGGATGATGGGTTCGGTGCTCATGGGGTTGCCATTCGATCGTGGGTTCCCGCCGCTTCAGTTTGCCGCCGGCATCGGCGTGGTCGGCAGCGTCGGCAAGTCCGTCTGCAGCCATTTCTTGTAGAGCTTGTTCAGTTCGCCGTTGTCCGCGTACTTGCCCACGAAGGCATCGACGCCATGGAGCAGGTCGGGCTGCCCCAGGCGCATCGCCGGCGCCATGTACTGTTGCCGCAGCACCAGCTTGGTCTCGTAGACGTCCCCGAGCCGCTTGGCGACTTGCTGCGCGATGGTCGTCGCGCAGCCCAGCGCATCGACTTGTCCCGAGAGCAGCGCCTGCATCGCCGACGCATCGTCATCGAAGCGACGGATCTCAGTGCCTTCGGGCGCGACAGCGGTCAGCGCAGTGTCTTGCGTGCTCGCTCGTGCAACGGCCACGCGCACACCCTTCAGGTCGGCCGGCGTCTTGATCGAGAGCTTCTTCTGGCCATACAGCACGATCGTCGCAGCGCTATGCGGCCGGGAGAACTGGACCTGCTTGGCGCGCTCGGGCGTCGGCGAGAACGACGCGATGAGCAGATCGACCTTGTTGGTCAGCAGGAACGGAATCCGGTTCGGTCCGGTTACCGGGACGAGATTGAGCTTGACGCCCCAGTCCTTCGCCAGCAACTTGGCCACGTCGGCGTCGTATCCGTCCGGCTGATTCGAACCGTCCACGGTGCCGTAAGGAGGGAAATCGACCAGGATGCCGATCGTCACCGTCCCCTTCTTCTTGATTTCATCCACGGTCTGCGCAGTCGCATTCATTGCGAGGGAACCCAGCAGACCCCCGCACAGTGCGGCAGTGGCGAAGGTCATGAAGCGGCGGCGTGCATGGGAATGGAACATGATGTCTCCTGGTCTGTGGTTCGATGAAAGCGGATTGGCGTGGGACTACCGAGCGGCTGCGCGTTTCAGGCGCTGCTCCATTCGTCCTGCCAGCGACGAGAGCGGCCAGCACAAGGCGAAATAGACCGCCCCCACCACGCTGAAGATCGCCTCCGATTGCTCCATTGGAACGGTTGAATGTATTATTGGATCGTTCCAATAGCAGCGTCAACGGGTTCTAGGGAAAACACCCATGCCTTGGAAGAGCCCGGCTGCCGCGGGCGGCGGGCGGCAAGGTCTCGTCGTAGAGTCGGGGAAACAGTCAATCAACCATGCGCAATCCATCCATGCCCCGTTCGGTCACGATCCTCGATGTCGCGGCAGAGGCAAACGTTTCCAAGTCGACCGTATCGCTGGTCCTCAAACACAGCCCCCTCATTCCGGCCGAGACGGCTGGACGGGTTCGCGAAGCAGCGCGCAAGCTCGGCTATGTGTACAACAGCCGAGCCGGCGAATTGCGTGGCGGCGCCTCCAAGACGATCGGCGTGATCGTCAACGACCTCACCAATCCCTTCTTCGCCGAGATCCTGATCGGTGTCGAGCGAAAGCTGGTCGAGGCGGGATACATCGTGTTGATGGCCCACACCAGCGAGGACGTGGTCCGGCAGAACCAGGTCTTGCGCACGATGAGGGAGCAAGGGGCTGCCGGCCTTGTGCTGTGCCCGGCCTACGGAACGCCGCGCAGCTTGACGAAAGAAGTGGCGTCGTGGGGCATGCCGATGGTCGTGATGGTCCGCACCTTGGGTCCCGGCGCCTACGATTTCGCGGGTGCCGACAATGAAAGAGGCATCTACGCGGCCACCAGGCACCTCCTCGATTCGGGGCACACCCGTATCGGATTCCTCGGAGGTCGCACCGGCGTTGTGCTCGAACAGCGTCTGAAGGGATTCAGGGCGGCGCTGGCCGAACGCAAGCTTGCGTTCGACGAGGAACTGCTGGTCCCGGCGCATCCGACGCGACAAGGCGGGTACGAATCCATGAACACCCTGCTGGACAAGAAGCCGCGACCGACCGCAGCCATCTGCTACAACGACGTGGTTGCCTTTGGCGCCATGTCTGCACTCGGCGAGAAGGGCATGCACGCCGGCGAGGATTTCGGCTTGATGGGTTTTGACAATGTCCAGGATGCGGCGCATTCCAACCCTCCGCTCAGCACGATCGACATTCGTCCCGGCGAGTTGGGCGAGCACGCAGCGGCGATCCTCCTGGATCGCATTCAATCACCCGACCGCGCGCGTCAAACCTTTCTGGCCGAGCCGCGTCTTGTGCTTCGCCAGTCCGGTTGAGAGCCGGCCGGGCTGAGCGCGGCGGCGACGGCCCGCAAGCGGCCGCCCAGGCCGTCCAGGCCGTCCAGGCCGCCCCCTATCCCAGAATGCTCTCGAGGTCGGCCTCGTCGCTGCCGGCGTCGAGCTTGAGGCTTTCCTGGATGTGATCGAGGTGGTGAAGCATGAGCGTCTCGGCGCGCCGGGCGTCGTTTCGCTTGATGGCCTCGACGATCTCCTCATGCTCGTCGGCGCGGCAGCTGGTGGCGGTGGGCGCGTCGTACAGCGAGATGATCAGGCAGGTCAGGGTCGACAGCTCGCGCATGGTGCGCGCCAGCGCCGAGTTGCCTGCCAGCTCGGCCAGCAGCAGGTGGAATTCGCCGGACAAGCGCACCACGGCCCGCGCATCGTTGCGCTGACGCGCGTCGGCCTCGAGTTCGAGATGCCGGCGCAGGCGCTGCATCTTGAAGTCGTCCATCACGCCGACAAGCCGGCGCAGCACGCCGGGCTCGATCAGGCGGCGCGCCTCGAAGACATCCCGCGCCTGCTCGATGGACGGCTTGGCGACATGCGCACCGCGCTGCGGCACCAGTTCGACGATCTGCTCGTGGGCCAGTCGGGCCAGCACCTCGCGCACCTTGGCGCGGCTGGTGCCGAAGATGGTGGCCAGCCGGTCTTCACCGAGCTTGGTGCCCGGCGCCAGCCGATGTTCGAGGATCGCCGTGGAGATCTTCTCGGCGATGGCATCGACGCTCTGCTCGCGGCCCGGCCCGCTCGCTTCCTTGGGAGAAATCTGTTTCTTTGGCATGCCTTGCGATCTTAACGACGGAGCTCGGACATCAGGAAGCCGTCATGTCGGCGAATGTTCATCTCTGTGTGCGGTCTCGCGCGAGCAGCCGTGCGATGCCCTCGGGCAATCCATGGTTCGGCTTGATCGGCGGCGGTGCGAAGCTGCCCTGGCGCGCGGGCAGCGTCCCCAGCGACACCAGCGTCTGCGCATGGCACACGGCACTCGACACGCCATCGACCACGGGCACGGGGATCCGGTCCCGGATGGCCCGCGCCAGGCCCGCCAGCGGTGCGCCGGCGATGATGATCACGTCCGCACCGTCGTCCTGCACGGCCGACAGACACAGCGCTTCCAGGCGCGCGCTGTGGTCTTCCTGGACGCGCCCGATATCCTTCAACGGGTTGTCCAGGTTGCGGATGCTCGCCAGCCGATCACTCAGGCCGTTGGCACGAACGCATTCGCGATACCACGCGGTGATCCGGTGCGAGATCGCCACGATCGAGAAGCGCTTGCCGAGCAGGCAGGCACTCATCAACGCCGCCTCGGTCAGACCGACCACGGGGATGTCGAGCACTTCGCGCAGCCCGTCGATGCCCGGGTCGCCGAAGGCGGCGACGACGATGGCGTCGTGTTGGTCGCAATGCTCGGCGGCCAGCGTGGCGGTGGCGAAGGCGCCGATCAGCGATTCGAAGCGGGTCTCGATGTAGGCGACGCCGAAGGGCGCGGTGAGTACTTTGATGCGGGTGTCCGGCGCAGCGGCGCGGCGCGCCTCTGCCTCGATCAGGTCGGAAACGCTCTGGGAGGTGTTGGGGTTGATCAGCAGCAGGTTCATGGTAGGCCTCGGTGACTGCGTGGTGTCAGGGGACGGGTCGCGCGGCCGGCAGCAGGCTCGGCCTGCCGCGCTTCAGGAACTGGCCGCGGCCGGCGCGCGGATGGAAGGTGTGGCCGTCCCACACCACCTCGCCGCGCGCGATCGTCAGCGCCGGCCATGCCTTCACCTCGATGCCCTCGTAGGGCGTGTAGTCCACCGCGTGGTGAAGATCGGCATTGCGCACTTGGCGCGGCGTCGCGCCCCAGACCACGAGGTCGGCATCGGCACCGATCGCGATGGTGCCCTTGCGCGGATGCAGGCCGTAGGCCTTGGCGGGGTTGGTCGACGTCAGCTCGACGAAGCGGTTGATGGTGATGCGGCCGTCGAGCACGCCGTGCGAGAACAGCAGCGGCAGCCGCGTCTCGATGCCCGGGATGCCATTGGGAATGTGGCGGAACCCGACCTCCTGGCCGCCCGGCTTCTTGCCTTCCGGCGCGTCGTAGCGGAACGGCGCGTGATCGGAGGAGAAGATCGTGAACAAGCCGTCGGCCAGGCCGTTCCAGATGACTTGCTGGTTGTCCTTGTTGCGCGGCGGCGGGCTGCACACGCAGCGTGCGCCGCCATAGCTGTCGTCGATGCCGAGGTCCTCGGCGGTGAGGAACAGGTACTGCGGACAGGTCTCCGCGAACACGTGCAGGCCCTGCGCGCGCGCCCAGCGGATCTGCTCGACGGCTTCCTTGCCCGACACGTGGACGATCATGATCGGGACGTCGACGAGTTCCGACAAGGCGATGGCGCGATGCGTCGCCTCGCGCTCGACCAGCATCGGCCGCGAATGCGCGTGAAAACGCGGCGCCGTGCGGCCACTGGCCTCCAGGCGCCTGGTCAGCCATTCGATGCAGTCGGCGTTCTCGGCGTGGATCATCGCCATCGCGTCGTGGCGCCGCGCCACTTCGAGCACGTCCAGGATCTGGCCGTCGTCGAGCTTGAGGTCGTCGTAGGTCATGTAGATCTTGAACGAGGTGTAGCCCTCGGCGATCAGCTGCGGCAACTCGTGCTTGAGCACCTCTTCGGTCGGATCGCTGACGATCAGGTGAAAGGCGTGATCGACGTGCGCGCGGCCTTCGGCGCGCTCGTGGTAGTCGCGCACCGCGGCGCGCAGCGACTGGCCTTTTTCCTGCGCGGCGAACGGGATCACGGTGGTCGTTCCGCCGCATGCCGCGGCACGGGTTCCGGTGTCGAAATCGTCGGCCATCCGCACCGGCGCCTGCATGGGCTGGTCGAGATGGCAGTGCGCATCGACGCCGCCCGGCGTGACGAAGGCGCCGGCCGCATCGATCTCGCGGACGCCGGCAGGCAAGCCCGTGCCGAGTTGAACGATGCGGCCGTCGACGATGCCGATGTCGGCGTCGAAGGTGTCGCTGGCCGTGGCCACGCGCGCATTGCGCACGACGAGATCGAGACCCTTGGCGCTCATGAGAACAGGCCTCCCCAGCCCTTGACGCCGCGCGTGTCGACGCCGGTGATCTTCAGCGCCTTCCAGACCACGGTCGCCACCGAGTCGTAGATCGGGATGCCCAGCTCGCGCTCCATCTCGTCGACCAGCGGCGCACCGTGCAGGTTGGTGCACATCACGGTGATGGCGTCGGGCTTCGCCTGCGCCACCTCGCGAATCATCTTGCGCAAGGTATCGGGTGCGACTTCGGCGAAGGAGAAATTCACCGTCAGGTCGAGGTGCCGTTCGGCGATGCACTCGACGTCGAGTGCCGCGTAGTTGGCGACGATGCGCCGTTGAACGTCCTCGACGTAGGGCGACACCAGGCCCAGCGTGCGTGCGCCCTGCGCAGCCAGCAGGTCATTGAGCGCCAGCACCGAGGTGGTGGCGGGAATGCCCGTCACCTCGGCGATGCGTGCGCACAGTGCGCGATCGCGCTCGAAGCCGAGCCAGCTCGCCGAGGTGCCGCTCCAGCAGATCACGTCGACCTTCGCGTCGGCGAGCAGGCCGGCCGCGTCCAGGATCGCGCGCTCGTCGAACTGGCCCTGCGACTTCTCGCCCATCGAGATCTCGGTGACCCGGAATCGCGAGAAGTGCGCCGAGACGCCCGGCATGCCGGCGACCATGGCGCTGGTCAGCGGCTCGAGCGCCGTGTTGGAGGAAGGCGTCAGGACGCCGATGCGTTTTTTCTGGGACATGTCGCGGGCCTGGAAAGTGGACTAGACGGGCAGCTTCTTGCTGTAGTCGATCAACAGCGTGGAGCAGACGAACAAGCCTGCACCCGCCGCGGCGAAGAGCATCAGCGCCAGGAAGTAGGAACCGGTCGCCTGCACGATCAGGCCGACCACGATCGGCACGCCGATGCCCGCGACGTTGCCGCCCAGGTTCATCGTGCCGCCCAGGAAGCCGACATGCGCCCGGCGACCGAGGATCGACGGCACGCACCAGAACAGGCCGCACCAGCGCAGGAAGAACAGCGTGATCGACAGCAGGATGACGACCAGGACCGGGCTCGTGATCTGCGACACCGTGTAGATCGCAATGGTGGCGATCACCGAAGAGATGCCGAACAGCGTGCGCAGCACCTTGCTGGTCGAGGCGCCCGCGGCCTTCCACTTGTCGGCCAGCCAGCCGCCGAACATCTCGCCGACGAAGCCCGAGAAGAACATGATGAACACCGCCCCGCCCATCTGCTTGATGTCGAAGCCATGGACCTTGGACAGGTAGTTCGGCATCCACGTGAGCAGGCCGTAGAAGAGCGCGTTGAAGCACATCCAGCCGAAGAACATGCCCCAGACCGAACGGAAGCGCAGGAAGTCGAGCAGGCGGCCGCTGGCGCCTTGCGGCTCGCTGGCGGCGTCCTGGGCATGGCTGGCCTCGATGTACCGGGCTTCCGCCTCGTTGACGCCGGGATGCTGGCGCGGATGGTTGCGGATGTAGCTCCAGGCGAAGAAGCCGGCGACGACGGTGCCGACGCCCGCGATCACGAAGGACAGGCGCCACGAGCCGAGCACCGCGATGAGGCCCGAGATCAGGATCGCGCCCAGTGCGGCGCCCAGTGGCGCGCCGCCGTCGAGCAGGGTCGCGCCCCGGCCGCGCTCGTTCTGCGTCATCCAGATCCCGTTGAGCTTGCCGCCCGCCGGATAGATCGGCGCCTCGGCGGCCCCCAGGCCCAGGCGGGTCAGCAGCAGGGGGACCCAGCCGGTGCAGAAGGCGGCGATGGCCTGGAAGAAACCCCAGCCGAGCGTCGCGCCGGCAATGACGACGCGAGGACCGAAGCGGTCGGCCAGCATGCCGCCCGGAATCTGCATCAGCGCATAGGTCCAGAAGAATGAACTGAGCAGCAGGCCCTGCACGGCCGGTCCGATGTCGAACTCCTTGGCGATCAGCGGCATGGCCACGGACAGCGACGCCCGATCGATGTAGTTGATCGAGATGAGGAACAACATCATCAGGAAGATCTTCCAGCGAACCTTCGAGGGCTGGAGGGCGGTGTCGGGCGCTGCGGCGATCGCTGTCGCGCCGGCCGTCATGGTGGGTTGCATCGGTTTGTCTCCTTGCGTGGCGGGGTGCCAGCCTGCAGGGACGCACCCGGCAGGCTGGCGAGCTTGCAGCCGCGAGTCGGGGCGGGTCTGACCAATGCACCACCGAGGCTGTGGGCGGACTTTAGATTTTGTCGAATTTCATGTCAACAATGATGTTGACAATTAATGTCGACGTTAGTGAAAACACCTAGGAAGTCCGCCTGCCCCGCAGGACTCACCCCGCCTTCGCGGCAGGCATTTGCGCAAAGTACGCCATGGCGGCCAGCACGCCACTGCCGGCCAGCGGCACCCCTGCCAGCTTCAGGCCCATCTCGACCCCCGTCAGGGCGGCCATCAGCGTCAGGTCGTTGCAATCGCCCAGGTGCCCGATGCGGAACATGCGGCCCTTCAGCTTGCCCAGCCCGGCGCCGAGCGAGAGATCGAAGCGCTCGTGGATCAGCTTGCGCAGCGCATCGGCATCGACCCCTTGCGGTGTGATGACGCCGGTCAGCACCGGCGAATGAACCCGCTCGTCCGCGCATTGCGTCGGCAGCCCCCAGGCACGCACCGCGGTGCGAACGCCCTCGCCCCAGCGCTGGTGGCGCTCGAACACCGCTGGCAGGCCTTGCTCGAGCAGCATGTCGAGCGCTTCGCTGAGTCCGTAGAGCAGGTTCGTGCTGGGCGTGTAGGGCCAGTAGCCGCCCTTGTTCATCTCGACGATCTCGTCCCAGGCCCAGAAGGCCTTGGGCAGGCGCGCCGTCCTGCCGACCTCGATCGCCTTGGGCGACAGCGCGTTGAAGCTGATGCCCGGCGGCAGCATCAGCCCCTTTTGCGAGCCGCTGATGGTGACGTCGACACCCCACGCGTCGTGGCGGTAGTCGGCACTGGCCAGGCCGGAGATGGTGTCGACCATCAGCAGCGCCGGATGGCCCGCCGCGTCGATCGCGCGGCGCACGGCGACGATGTCGGAGGTGACGCCCGTGGAGGTCTCGTTGTGCACGACGCACACGGCCTTGATGCGATGCGCGCCGTCCTTGCGCAGGCGCTCCTCGATCAGGTCGGCCTGCACGCCATGGCGCCAGCTGCGCGGCAGGCCGGTCTCGTCGATGCCCGGCAAGGCCAGGAACTCGGGCTCCAGACCCAGCCTTTGCGCCATCTTCTGCCACAGCGACGCGAAGTGGCCGGTCTCGAACATCAGCACGCTGTCGCCGGGACTCATCACGTTGACCAGCGCGGCCTCCCACGCGCCGGTGCCCGACGCCGGATAGACGACCACCGGATGCCGCGTCTGGAACACCTGCTGCAGCCCGCCGATCACCTTCATGCCGAGGGTTGCGAACTCGGGCCCGCGATGGTCGATGGTCGGCAGGCTGATCGCCCGAAGAATGCGGTCGGGCACGGGGCTCGGGCCCGGAATCTGCAGGAAATGCCGGCCGCTGGGATGGTTGTCGAGTGCGATCATGTCTGTCTCGGTCCTTTGTCTTGTTCAAGGGTCTACAACTGCACCGACGCACGGCCGATGCCCGGAAATTCAACGCTGACGAGCTCGCCCTCGGCCGCAGTCAGAACGCCCACCCACGTGCCGGTGGTCACCATCGTGCCGGCCGCGACGCGCTCGCCATGGCGCGTGGCGTGACGCAGCCACGCCGGCAGCACCTGCGCAGGGTCGCCGAGCGAGTGGCTGCCGCAGCGTTCGACGGGCGCCTGCATGCCGATGCGCACCGCGCAGGTCTGCGCGCTCCAGTCCCGCCCGGCGAACGCAACCCAGTCGCCCAGCACCAGCGCGCCGTGCGATTGCAGGTCGGCCAGCTTGCACAGCGCAGGCGCGTCGAGGCCTTCCTGCCAACGCGAATCGACGATTTCGATCGAGACCGCCATCGCATCGACCAGGGCACGCGCACTGTCGACCTCCAGCGTCGATGCAAGCGATGGATCGACCTCGCGTCCGAGCCGCAAGGCCACTTCGGCCTCGATGCCGCGCAGCCGGAACGGCCAGTGAACGGCGCGCGCCGGGCTGGTCCAGACGCCGCCCGGCGGCAGCGGCGCGCAGGTCAGCAGCGCGTCGCGCGACGGCCCGCCCGCTTTCCAGTACTGCGGCGGCGAGCGCGCGAACCAGCCGCACTCGGCGGCCACCCGCTGCTGCACCGCATAGGCGTCGCCGGCGTCGCCGAGAGCGTCGGCCAGCGGGGCGGCAGGGAGCAAGCGGTTGTCGCGGCGCGCGCGAACCAGCGCTTCGGCGACTGCATCGATCCTTGAAAGGGACATATCGATTTCCTGTTCGGTTTCGGAAAGCTCAGAAGAAGGCGCTCAGCGACGCCAGGTCGGCCACTTCCATATGCACGGCGGTACCTTGCGATGCGAACAGCATCCCGGTACACGAGCCGGTCGTGACCACGTGGCCGGCCTTGAGACCCGCGCCGCGCGCCATGCAATGGTTGGCAAGCCACACCAGCAGCCCGCCGACGTCGGGGTGGGCGTGTTCGCCGACCGTGTGCGCGACGACCTGCTCGTCGAAGCGCATCACGACCTCGGTCCGTTTCAGGTCGAACCACGCGGGCTCGAAAGCCTCGGGCTCGCCGAGCACGAGTCCGCCATGGCACTGCAGATCGGCGAGCAGCGCCGCGGGATCCGCATCGAGCCAATCGGCCAGGCGGGTTTCCGCCACCTCGATCGCGGGCAGCACCGAAGCGATCGCCTGCGCGACCTCGTCGCGCGTGTAGGGCCTGGCGCGCGGCGGCAGGTCGGAGCCCAAGCGGAAGGCGACCTCGGCTGCGGCACCGCGCAGACGCCACGCCGAGCCCTGGAGCACCGCCCCGTTGGGCATCAGCCCCTCGGCCGGCAGCGGCGCGCAGACCGGCTCCTGACCGGGGCCGCTCGCGCCGACTTTCCAGCCCCCGATCGGGCCGATCGCCGCCAGCGTCGCATCCTGGATCGCATAGGCCTCGTCGCGATCTCGCGATTTCAGCAGCGTCGACGGCACACGCCGGCCATCGCGCCGCGCAAGGCACAGTGCCTGCGCCGCCGCGACCGGCGTGAACTCGGCCGGCACGCCTGCCGACGCCGTCAAAGCACGGGGAAGCGCTGCCATGGATGGGCTTCCTCGATCGAGCGGGCCAGCGCGAGCAGCGCGTCGTCCGCGCCTTCGCGGGCCACCAGCTGCATGCCGACCGGCATGCCGTCCGCGAAGCCGCAGGGCAGCGCAATGGCCGGCAGGCCGACTGCATTCGCGAAGCCCGCGAACACCGCGTGCCCGCGCGGCCCGACCTCGCGCCCGTCGATGCGCGACGGATGCGTTTGATTCGCCGGCCACGGCAGCGCAGCCGCCGCCGGCGTCAACAGGAAGTCGTATCGGTCGAACAGGCGCGACAGCGCGTTGCGCAACCGTTCCGCTTCGAACAGCAGGTCGAACAGATCGGAAGCGGCGGCCTTGCGGCCGGCTTCGGCATTCGCCTGCATCACCGGGCCGAACAGCGAAGAATCGAAGGGCCGGCCGGACAGGGCCTGCGGGTGCGCAACGAGCCATGCCAGGCCCACCTGCGCCAGCAGCGGCCAGCGTTCATTGACCGCCTCGACCATGTCGAAGTCCTGCGCCGTCGTGAGCGCGTGGCCCAGCGCGGCGAGCCGCCGAGCCGCCGCCGCGGTCAACGCCGCGATCTGCGGATCGACGGGGTGATCGCCGAAGCGCGGTATGAAGAGAATGCGCGCGCCTGGCGAACGGCCCTCCTCCATCGCGCCGCGGCCGATCACCCGCATCATCGCCTCGACGTCGGCCACGCTGCGCGCAATCGGCCCCGCCACCTCGAAGTCGAGAAAGATCGGCGGCAATCCGCCGCCGCGCGGCACCCGCCCCCGGGAAGGCTTGAAGCCGACCAGGTTGGTGTGCGAGGCGGGCCTGCGGATCGAGCCACCGCCGTCGGTGCCCAGGGCGATCGGACATCCGCCGGCGGCCACCAGCGCCACCGCCCCACCCGATGAGCCGCCCGGCGTGAGCGCCGGGTTCCACGGATTGCCCGTGGGGCCGAACACCGGGTTGTCGGTGTAGCCCTGCATCGTGAACTCGGGCACGTTGGTCTTGCCGAAGATCACCGCGCCGCCTTCGCGCAGCCTGGCGACCGGAAGCTCGTCGCGCTCGGCGGTGAGTCCGCCGAGGGCACGACTGCCCCAGTGGGTCGGCAGGCCCCGCACCTGCAGGTTGTCCTTGATCGTGACGGGCACTCCGTCGAGCGCGCCGAGCGCCCGGCCTTGGCGCCAGCGCGCGCTGCTTTGCTCGGCGGCGTGCGCCGCACCTTCGCCGTCGAGCGTGATGAGCGCGTTGAGCCGCGGGTTGACTTCGGCGCTGCGCGCCATGCAGGCCCGCAGCGCCTGGGTCGGCGTGAACGACGCATCGCGAAAGCCGGCCACGAGCTGCGTCGCCGTGAGTTGCCAGAGCGGGCTGTTCATCGCGGCCTCACATGTGCGCCGGCAGCCAGGTCACCAGCTGCGGCACGGCCATCAGCAGCAGCGTGAACAGGATCATGATCAGCGCATAGGGCAGCGCGCCGTAGATCGCGTCCTCGATGCCGCCCTTGTCCGGACGGATGCCGTGCACGACGAACAGGTTCATTCCCACCGGCGGCGTGATCAGTCCCAGCTCGCACATCAGCACGATGAAGATGCCGAACCAGATCGGGTCGACGCCGATCGCGGTCGCGATCGGGTAGGTGATCGGGATCGTCGCGACCTGCATCGACAGCACGTCCATGAACATGCCGAGGATCAGGTAGAACACGATCAGGGCCAGGATCAGGCCGGTGGCCGACAGCCCCAGTCCCGCGACCCACTTCGTCATCGCCTCGGCGACGCCGGTGAGACTCACCGTCAGGTTCAGGATGAAGGCCGCCGCGACGATCAGCAGGATCATGCCGCTCACGCGCGCCGTCGAGACACAGCAGTTGCGCAGCAGCTCCCGGTTCAGCTTGCCAGACTGCCAGACGAAGCCGAGCGCCGCCATCACGCCCAGCGCGGCACTCTCCGCCGCGGTGGCGATCCCGAAGTACAGGCTCCCCATCACGATGCCGAACACCACCATCGGCGGGATCAGGTGCACGAGCACGCGCAGCCGTTCGTCGAGCGGCACCTTCGGCTCGCGCATCGCCTTGCCGCTGGCCAGGCTCGAGATCGCGATCCAGAGCATGAAGCACAGCGTGAGCAGAAGGCCCGGGATGATGCCGGCGATGAACAGCTTGCCGATCGAGTTGTTGGTGAGCGACCCGTAGACGATCATGTTCACGCTCGGCGGAATCAGGATGCCGAGCGTTCCACCGGCCGCCAGGCTGCCGAGCGAGGCGCGCATCGGGTAGCCACGCTTCTGCAGCGAGGGCAATGCCACCGTCCCGACCGTGGCAGCGGTGGCGACCGACGAGCCGGAGGTTGCCGCGAACAGCGCGCAACTGCCGATGTTGGTGTGCAGCAGCCCGCCCGGCAGGCGGCCGAGCCAGGCCGACAACGCGATGTACATGCGGTCCGCGATGCCGGAGCGCAGCAGCAACTCGCCGAGCAGCACGAACAGCGGCACGGAGGTCAGCAGGGCTTCGTTCTGCACGCCCCACACCACCGGCGCGATCGAGTCCATGAAGGGGACGCCGTAGGCGGCGATGCCGCCGATGATCCCGACCGCCGCCATCGACACGGCGATCGGCATGCCGGCCAGCATCAGGGCGAGCATCGAGAAGAACGCGAGTCCGACCAGTGCGATGTTCATGATGCCGCTCCTTCGGCCGCCTGGCGCACCTTGAGGTCGTCGAGTTCCTCCTTCAGCTCTTCCTTCGCGCTTTTCGGATGGAAGTCGCTGTTGAGCGTGGCGATGTCGCCGCGCAGCAGCAGCCGCGTCGCACGCCATGCCAGGGCGCAGGCCACCAGCGCGAAGATCACCAGCCCTGCGTACCAGACGCCTTGCGGGATGATGAGCGGCGTCGCCCAGGGCGTCTGCGCGGTGCTGCGGTAGGCCATCGTGTCCTGGATCACCTTGAACGCGACCCAGGCGATGAACACGGCCAGGGCAGCCAGCGAGAGGATCGATATCCAGTTCAGCAGCGCCTGCACGCGCAACGGGAACTTCTCGTGGAAGACGTCGACACGGATGTGATTGCGCCCCAGGAGGGCCAGGCTGAAGGCGATCGTCGAACCCACGGCCAGTGCATAGCCGCCCAGCTCGTCGGCCCCTTGCAGCGAAACGTTGAACAACTTCCGCGAAAGGGTCTCGATGGTGACGATCACCGCCAGGCCCAGGAAGATCGCGCCGAAGGCGGTGGCCAGCACCGTCTCCATGCGCGCCGTGAAGTCGACATGCCCGGCGGGCGCCACCTTCCCGGTGGGCGCTGCAAGGGGCCGCCGCTCGCTCGTCATGACGCCGCTTTTCACTTCAGCCCCAGCACCGGTGCCACCGTCGCCTGCCAGGTCTTCGAGCAGGCGGGGTTGGACTTGTCGCACACTTCGGCCCACACCGGCAGCGACACCTTGTTCACGGCGCTGCGCACCAGCTCGATGTCAGCCGGCGTGACCGGCACGTTGACGAGGTTGAACTTCTTGCCGGTGGTGCACGGGTCCTTGCCCGCATTGCAGTTCAGGGCGTCCTGGAACAGCTCCTCGGAGTACTTCCAGACGTCGTCGGTCAGGGCGTCGAAGGCCTTCTTGAGCTTCGCCTGCTGGTCGGGCGCCAGCGCGTTCCATGACTTCAAGGTCATGCCGTAGCCGTTGAGCGCCATCTGGAAGCCGATCGCCATCTGATGCGTCGTCACTTCCGGCCAACCCGCCGAGTTGGCCGAGCTCGGTCCGGTGATCGCGCAATCGACCACGCCGAGCGACAGCGACTGGTGCGTGTCGGCGAACGACACCGGCACCGGCGTGCCGCCCACCATCTCGATGAACTTGGCCAGGTTCTGGTCGTACACGCGCACCTTCATGCCCTTGATGTCGGCCAGCTTGGCGACCGGTTTCTTGCAGAAGAGGATCTGCGGGCCGAAAGGCCAGACGCCGAGCAGCTTGACGCCGAACTGCGCCTGCAGGCGCGCATCCGCGGTATCGAAGTAGGCCTTGGCGACCTTGCGGCCCGTGGCGTAGTCCGGCGCCGCGCCCACCAGGTCGAGCCCCAGGATGGTGGGCTCGTCGCGGGAGTTCTGCGACACGCGCAGCGACACGATGTCGAACAGCCCCGCCTTCATGACGCGCAGCTGCTCGGTGTCCTTGATGCCCAGCGTATCGATGGGCTTGTAGTCGACGTCGATCGGCAGTCCGGTCCTGCCTGCGAAGTTCTCGAAGAACGGCTGCTCCTTGTTCTTCTGGATCAGCCCGGTGGCCAGCGGCTGGCCGACGGCTTTCAGCTTGATCCTGTCTTGTGCGTGGGAAGCGGGCAGCGCGAGCATCACTGCCACAGCGACCGTGGCAATGGATTTGAGGCGCGGGTGAAACAGCATGAAGACTCCTGGAGAGAAGAGAGGGGTTGGCGGGGCGGCACTTCGGAAAAGATGTGCCATTGGATCCCGCCGCAGCGCCGGGCTGCAGACGATTCCGCTGCGTGGGAACAGGCGCGAAATCTCTTCTGAATCAAGGACTTGGCGCTGCACGCCGGTGGAAGACAGGGGCGCCCAGGCCGCCGCCGGGCCGCCCCAAGGCGGCCTGCGGCCCCCCGGGGGGCAGCGACCACACGCAGTGAGGGAGCGTGGGGGCCGGGAGCGTGGGGGCC
>NZ_JBFUHO010000068.1:0-35071 GCF_056402355.1 Variovorax sp. P4_B11 | reverse complement strand
GGGTAGCAGGGATCGCACGAGCGGCCAAGTATTGAACCGTTGAGGCTCGACGAGGCGAGCACCGGACCAGAGCAAGTCGTAGAAGCGGCGATTCTGGTCGAGAAGCTCGCTCGCGCTGCGCGTCTGCGAAGGCCTTGGCTGCATCGTTCCGCCAGTGTAGCAGTGGCCAAATGACGGCTCCACCCAACCCGGCAGCTTCGCTTCATCCCCCGATGTCGCCCGAATGCCCGGCCGCTGTGCCGAACGCAACATGGCACTCTTGGTTGCCTGTCAACAGGTGCGAACGACATCTTCCGGGCAGCCATTTCAGCGGTCCGTACGACCGGATTTGGGCCGGCACCGCCATTCCGAGGTGTGCCCAGAAAGCTGCCATTCGGCTGGGCCAAGGGCAGTCCTTAGGCAAGGCGGGCATATCGACCGATCGCTTCACCGAGTTCTGCGATCTGACGGCCTGCCCGATTGACCGCCGCCCGAATCAGATCTCAGTTTGCTCGGAGATCTCCAATGCGTCGTCCACCTCGATGCCAAGGTATCGCACCGTTGACTCCAGCTTGGCATGGCCTAGCAGCAACTGCACGGCGCGCAGGTTCTTTGTGCGGCGGTAAATCAACGTTGCCTTGGTTCGCCGCATCGAATGCGTGCCGTACTCAGCGGGATCAAGACCAAGTTCCTTGACCCAGCCCTCGAGAATTCGAGCGTACTGCTGTGTACCCAGATGTGGTGAGCCGTGGACGCGGCTTGGGAACAAGAAATCTTCGGACCTCAGCCCTGATTGCTTGATCCACTTCTGCACCGCTTCGCGCGTCACCGGCGTGATCTCGAACTGCACAGGACGCTGCGTCTTGTTTTGCATCACTACGGCGCGAGTTGCCACTTGGTCGCCGTGGCAGACGTCCCGAACCCTAAGACTGACGAGGTCGCAGCACCGCAGCTTGCTGTCGATTCCCAGATTGAACAAGGCAAGCTCGCGCACTCGGCCTTCCATTTGGAGGCGCACTCGGAGCGCCCAGATGTCCTTGATCCTGAACGGAGCCTTCTGACCGACGATCTTGCCCTTGTTCCACGGCTCGCGAGAAGGGGCGTTGAGATTGGATGCCATGATGGACTCCCATCAAGTTGAGGGCCATCCAGGATGCGCGTGCGGGATCGAAGAATTCGTCTCGGACGACAACGGGCTGCCATGATGGGCATCAGACCGCTTTGTGGATCAGCTGCGAACTCGCAATCCCGGCCAGGAGCCGACATTCACCGACGAGGCCCAATTCGCAGCCAGTAGCCGACCTTCGGGGGGCTGTGTCCCCTCGCTAGTCGATGCCGTCATTTTTCATTTCATCGAGCGCCCAGCCTTTGTGCGAAGTGAAGAAGATCAATTTCCACTTGCCGCCCTCGAAGCGCCAGCGACTGAAGCTTGGGTCACTCACGTCTTCACGCTTGTACTTGCCATCGGTCTTGGGCGGAATCAGGCCGATCTGGCGCAAAACTACGCTGGCCGTACCGTCGGGCATCATTCGGACGCGCTTCGCCTCCCACTTGAGGTCGGTGTTCTTCACGTCGTACTCGAAGGCGGTTTTCACCGCGTTCTTGCCCTTCATGCGTCCGTAGTAGTCGAGCGCCTGTGTGAACCAAACATCCTCGGTCATCATTGCTAAACACGCATTCACGTCGTGCTTGTTCCAAGCTGTCTCGAACTGAGCAATGGTGTCGCGCAAGGCCGCTTCGGTTCCGACCGCCGGTGCCTTCTTCCCTTGCGCGCTCGCGCCGCGGCCAAGCAACATCACAACGGGTGGCAATCCCATCAAGAGTGTTCGTCGGTACATGGCGGCACCTCCCGCAGCGAGCTTGCTCGTCGCCGAGGGCAATGTCAATTTTCTGAGTTCGGGCCTAGCGTCAGGTAATGGCGCCAAGGTTGGCTCGTCGGAGAGACCTCCGCAACCGCTCGGCGCCGAGTGACGAACCACGATCTTGCGTCAAAAGGGCTCCTACGTTGCCGTGTCGAGACCAGTATCGAGGCTTCGCAAAATGTCAGCTCTCTCGGTTCGCGACCGACCGCTTCGGGCCCAAATGTCCGAGGGTGCGACAGGCTACAGTCGCCAGGAACGGACATCCAGCGAGCGCGCCGAGAGATGCTATGTAGGACTACCCGAGTCACCCCCGTTTAGCTACAACGGGATTTCCAACCTCTAGACAGGAGACGGAAATGACGACCCAGACAGTCCTACCAGGCAAGGATACGGCGAAGACCGGCGAGCTGTACATCAGCTTCGAGTTGGGCGACAAGAAGTGGAAGGTGACGGCCAGCGATGGCTGCCGCGGGCCGAGCCGCTACAACGTGGAGGCAGGCGACACGACGGCGGTCGCCGATTGCATCCGCAAGGCGGCGGACCGCTGCAAGCTCGAGCCGCAGTGCAAGGCGCATTCCTGCTACGAGGCGGGGCGCGACGGCTGGTGGTTGCACCGCTGGCTGGTTCAGCAAGGCGTCGACAACATCGTGGTCGACGCCGCCAGCATCGAGGTGAACCGACGCGCCAGGCGAGCCAAGACCGACCGCCTCGACGGCGACAAGCTGCTGGCGATGCTGCTGCGTCACCACGGTGGCGAGCGCGTCTGGTCAGTGCTGCGCGAACCGACGCCAGAGGACGAAGATGCGCGCCGCACGCATCGCGAGCTCGCCCGGCTGACCACGGAGCGCACGGCACACATGAACCGCATTGGTTCTTTGCTCGTGCTGCACAACCTGCGCCCGAACGTCGTCATCGGCGGGCGCGATTGGGCAAGCTGGTGGGAGCGTCATCACGAGGAAGTGCCGCCTGTGTTGCGTGCCGAAATCGAGCGCGAGAGCGCGCGGCTTTCGCTGGTCAAACAGCAGGTCAAGGCGCTGGAGGCTGAGCGGCGCCTGGAAGTGGAGACCGGCAAGCAGCCGCTGGTGGCGCACCTGACTCAGCTACGGGCCATCGGTCTCAAGACGGCCTGGGTGCTGGACAAGGAGCTCTTCGGCTGGAGGCGCTTCGCCAACCGGCGCGAACTCGCCGGCTGCCTGGGTCTGGTGCCCACGCCGTATGACAGCGGCGGCAGCAAGATAGAGCAAGGCATCAGCAAGGCGGGCAACAAGCGAGCGCGGGCATTGCTGGTCGAGCTCGCCTGGGGCTGGCTGCGCTTGCAGCCCGACAGCGCGTTGACGCAGTGGTTCAACCGCCGCTTCGCTGGCGGTGGCAAGCGGATGCGGCGCGTGGGCATCGTGGCACTCGCTCGGCGCCTGGCCATCGCGTTGTGGCGGTATCTCGAGCACGGCGAAATACCAGCCGGGGCGCACTGAAACAACGCGAGCGATTCGGACTGCCGCACGGATTGGCGAGGAGCACATTTGATGGTCAAAGGTCGACGCGCCCGGAAAGTCCGCGGGTCACAGCACAGTGACCGTCCAAAGAGAAGGGGCGCGTCGGTAACTGGGGTTTGCCAGTGCGCTTTGCGCGCATGCTGCATGGGGTGCTGGGTGTTCACACCCGCACGGATAGAAGCTCGTCCGAGCACTGGCTCGAACGCTCGTCATGCCCCGACCTGGACCCAGACGCGTTTCTCCAGACAACCCCGACAGTCACTGACTACGACGAAGAGAGGCCGCCATGAAATACCACCCACCGAGAAGATGACCGTCAACGCTTGACAAACGAGTCCTCATAGAAGCGGTCTTTCATCTCAAAGGAGCCGACTGGTCCAACCTTTGTGCCACAACCTCGCTGCGAATGGACCGCCTTCGTCGCCGTCGCAGCGCCGTGGACCGTTTGGGCACCCAATCTTGACCTCGGCAGGGCGCATCGAGGATCATCACGAGAGCAATTTTCAACGCGCGCCCCTGTGTAGATGCAGCACTTCATATTCAACTTGGCTGACGGCGACCGGGAGCGGGCCAAGTCGTTCTTGCACGCGAAGAGGTGGGTGGTCAGCCGCGACGAGCGCCATCGCGATGCCCTGGCTGCCGGCGATCTCGTGCTGGTCTTCGTCGCGCTCACACGCGAGTTCGTCGGTCGCGCCGAGCTCAAGACCACGTTCCTCGATCCAATGCCCTCTGATCCCGCCCCCTCCGGTCCAGCGGTGAGCGGGGTGTTGCTTGGCGACGTCGAGGATTGGACGAGCGGCGTGCCGTTAGACGTCGCTGTGCAGCGGATTGATCCGGAGGGGTCAAACCCATACGTCCAGGCGAACGCGGCCGGATTCCGCGCAGGCGTGGTGCAGATTACCGTTAAGGAGTACGACATCGTGATTTCGCTGCGCGACAGGGCGCGAGGCGTCGCCGAGTAATCTGCCGCAACTCCAAACCCGCCCGCCGGGCAATGTAAGGGTCGTCGGACACATGCCCTCAGGACGGCGTGGATTGCCGCATTGCCGCGTGCGCACGCATGAGTCCGACAACCCTTAACAGCAGCGTGTGTACCAAGCCGCGCCCCGAGGCCGACTTTCACCGCCTGCGCCCGGCCGGCCAAGTCAGCTTGCGGTGGTCGTGGTGGAAACCCGGTCCCGGCTGCGGATTCAACCGGACCTTCAGGCCGGTCCTTCAGTTTTCGCATCCACCCGACTCTATGGCCTCTGAAGATTCAACTTGACGCAAACATCCTTTTCGAAGTCGGTCGGTCGTATGTGGCCCGTCAGTCTTTCCGAGGTCCGCTCGACGCGGAGTTTTTCGCCGGCAGGCGCTACGAACCTCGGCACGTCGTCGAGGCCCTGGCCCCTAACTCGCAATGAGGACGCGGACAAGAGCGGCGAGGAGCCCTGCAGCAACGGATGTGGCGACGGTCGTCGTTATCAGGTCGGGCGTCCCTTCGTCCACGGTTTGCCGCGTCGGCGTAGCGCTGGCGCTGGTTTGCGCCACCGCTTCAAAGGCGGGGCTGAACGGGCTATAGAGTGCCCCGCCGAGACTCACCGCGCCGGACTCGTCGCGCTCGACGTCCTTACCAGTTGGCTCCTCGATCAAGTCCACCTTGAAGGAGGACGCCTTCTCGGCTTCGGCCGCCAACAGCAGTTCACCTGGGAGCGCCGACAGCGCCGCCAGGCAAAAGCCTGCCAACGCCCGGCGCGTTCCACGCTTTTTTTTCGACACGGTGCACTTCGGATTGCCGAGAGCGCCGCTACTGATTGCTGCCAGTCGCCTTGTGCGCCTGATGATTGCCGAAGACTAACGGGGTGGCCGTATCGCATTTGAGCGCGGGAGTCGTCGACCCCGCCAAGGTGATAATGACCAGGGCAGTGTCTTTGGTGCCAGGCTCTCCGCCGTCGGTGAACGTGAATGTTATCGACGCAGGCTGACCATTGAAGGTGCCGGTGCCCGCTCCATCGAAGGTGTCGAAGGGCGCATCTGGAGGTTGTTGGATCGCCTCAGTGTCGGTGCACAGGGCCTTCGTCAACGTGGTTAGATGGAAATTGTCGCCACCGGAGAAATTGATTTCCAGATTGTTTGGCTCTGCCGGGCTGGGCTGCTCGTCGGTTTTGCAATGCAACTCGAACCCGTGCGTCACCCTCTGCTGCCCGGTAGCGAGTTCACTGCAGAAAAAGCTTCCACCACCCGTCATTCGACCTTGCTCGTGCGCCCATGCAGCGCCCATCATCGTCGCCGCCGCTGCCGCGGCAGAGCAAAGCACAGCCTTTCCGCAAAGTTTGTTCATGATCGTCCCCCTGCCCCGCCACGGGCGGTGATACCAGGGCCAAAGCCCCCCAAAGTTCAGGAGGTTGAACAAACAGGCGCAAAGGCCCATTGGGCGTAAATGTTGTACGCCTCAAAGAGCCCATTTTCCATATCACGAATGGCGTATCGTTGTTGAGTTGCGCGGCGCTCAGAAACACTTCCATGCCCGCCGCGAAAGCCTCCGCGCCCACGATCCCGGCACCGATGCTGCTGGACATGCGCCCGCTGGCCTTCGATGCGCCGGGCTTCGTGCGGGAAATTTGACGGCTACCGACTGCTGGCCGCGTTCGGCTCGGGCGTGCCCGTCGCCCTCCGCACCAAGACCGGGGCTGACGCAACGAAGTGGTTCCCGGAGGTAGTTGCTGGGCTCTCAACCGTCAAGGGCGGGCCGTACGTCACCGATGGCGAGGTTTGCGTGCTGGACGCGGCGATCGGGGATCCGTTCAGTGATTCGCGCGGAGCCCAGCTCGAGCACGCGGTCACCTGGCAGGCGCCAGACGCCGGACTGGCTGTTGTAGCCCTTGCGCGTGCCCAGAATCTTGGTCATGCGCTCTTCAATGCCCACCAGCTGCACGGCCTCGCGGCGAAAGAGGATGCTGTGCTCCTGGGTGGTGAGCGATACGCCCATCAGCAGGTCAGTCTTGCCGCCACCAGCTGCGCCGCCGTAAAAGACGATGTCAGCCTCGGAGAGGTAGGCCGCGAGCTGGGGACCATCGTGCGGAACCCAGATCGGCGCATCGCCAGCCATGAGGATGTTGTCGAGCTCGGCGCGCGCCTCGGGAGCCATGTGCTGAATCAGCTCCAGCATGTCCGCAGTGGTGGCCGCTGCCGTCTCGGCGAAGTTAGTCGCGGCGTGCTGCTGCACCGCTGCACCAACCCTAGTTGGCCGCCTCTTGTCGACTACGTACCCATTCCTTCTTGAATTCATGGCAGCCCTCGAGCAATGATGCAGAACGGCCCAGATGGCGAGCGCGATCTGGAGCCGGCCCAGATGATCACCCAAGAGAACGAAGGAAAGTATGAATCCTCCTTGTTGTCGATCAGGGCCAATGCCTCTGCTCGTATGAGGCGGAGGGCGCGTCAGCCGCCGACATTCGGTAGTGCGAAGCCAAACGGGGCAGTTTTCTTGGCGACCCTATTCGCACCTGCAGTGCGACGCGCCCACGAGAGCACTGAAATTTTCGCTGCGTTCCTGCATGACCTGACTGGCCTCGCAACCCCATAGCCAAGCTGATCCGCTCTCTGCCCCGGCCACTGATGCTGTTCGGCGGGACTCCGCGCGCCTAAGCTTGGCTGCACGCCAATTCGCGACGCACGTGGCGCGTGCGCTTCCAGGTTCCAACCCATGCCATCGATCGACATCCGCAAACGCAACCTCAGCATGGAGATGATCTTTCATGAAGGCGGAACGCCCGTCAGCCGCCCGGTGCTGGTGGCCACCGCCTGCGCGGTGGTCCGCAACCCGTACGCGGGACGCTTCGAGCCCGATCTGCTGGACTTCATGGAGGCGCTGAAGCCGCTCGGCACCAGCCTCGCCGAAGAACTCGTGAGCACGCTCGGCAAGGCGCGCGTCGAAGCCTACGGCAAAGCCGCCATCGTCGGCGTGAACGGCGAGACCGAGCACGGCGCGGTCTGGCACGAGGCCGGCGGCTGGGCGATGCGCGAAGCGCTCGGCCACTCGAAGGCGATCGTGCCTTCGGTCAAGGCGGTGGCGAACGCGGGCTACCGGCTCATGGTTCCGCTGCATCACATTCGCGCGGCCTATGTGCGCAGCCATTTCTCCTCGGTGGAAGTGGGCATGCAGGATGCGCCGCGCCCGGACGAGATCCTCTTTGCCCTGGCGATGTCGACCGGCGGCAGGGTGCACGCGCGCGTGGGCGGGCTGCGTGCCGATCGGATCGCGGTCGACGATGGCCAGCGCTAGCAGGAGCCGCCGCCGTGTACGTGCCTGACGAAGCCGACCGGCGGCTCGCCGAGGAACGGGTCACGCAGTTCGCCGAGCAGACGCGTCGCTTCCTCGCCGGACAGTTGAGCGCGGAAGAATTTCGGGCACTGCGGCTGCAGAACGGCCTCCACATCCAGCGCCACGCACCGATGCTCCGGGTGGCGATCCCCCACGGGATGCTCGACACCGCGCAGCTTCGCATGCTGGCGCATGTGGCGCGACGCTGGGACCGCGGCTACGGCCACTTCAGCACGCGACAGCGCATCGAGTTCCAGTGGCCGCGGCTGGAGGATGTACCGGCCATCCTCGCGGAACTCTCGACGGTCCGGATGCATGCGGTCCAGGCCACCGGCAACGGCAGGCCCCATACGGCCACGGATCCATTCGCGGGCATCGGGCCCGCCGAGGTGGTCGATCCCCTGGTGTGGTGCGAGCTGATCCGGCAATGGTCCCTGCGGCATCCCGAGTTCGACTTCCTGCCGCGACAGTTCAGGATCGCGGTCAGCGGCGCGCGCACCGATCGGGCCGCTGCCGACCCCTGCGACATCGGCCTGCAGGCGCTCGAACGCGAAGGACAGGCGGGATTCAGCGTGCGGGTCGGCGGCGGCATCGGGCGCACGCCGCTCGTCGGCATGCTGATCCACCCGTTCGTGCCGTGGCCGCACCTGCTGACCTATCTCGATGCCACGCTGCGGGTGTACGAGCTTCACCGCCGCCAGGACAGCAAGTACAGGGCACGCATCAGGGCCCTCGTCAGGGACCTCACGCCGGTGGTCTTCGCGGACCAGGTCGACCAGGCATGGCGTCGCACCAGGAAGGGTCCCGACACCCTCGAGGAGGCGCACGTCGAAGCGATCGCCGCGCGCTTCACCTGGCCGCCCTACGACCCGCGCGCCGCCGACGCCGATGACGGGAGCGCGTCCCTCGCTTCGAGCCACGCCGGCTTCGCGCGCTGGCTGCGGGACAAGGTGCACGGCCATCGGGTGCCGGGCTATGCCGCGGTCAGCCTGTCTTTCAGGAAGGCCGGCGTGCCGCCTGGCGACATCGGCGCCGACCCGATGGATGCGGTGGCCGATCTCGCGGATCGCCACGGCTTCGGCGAATTGCGCGTCTCCCGGGAACAGGCGCTGATCCTGCCCGACGTGCGGCGCGACCATCTCCTGCCGCTGTGGCGCGAGCTCGACGTCCTGGGGCTGGCGACACCGGCCGCGGGCTTGCCGGCGAAGGTCATGCCAATCCCGGGGGGCGACCCGTGTGCGCTTGCCGATGCCGTCCAGCAGCGCCTCGAAGACCTGGACCATCTGTTCGACATCGGCGACATCGACCTCGACATCTGCAGGTGCATCGTGCGGGACCTGAGCCCGGACGCGATCGAACGGCTCGTCGACACGTACCTGGCACTCCGCGACAGCGAGGCGGAGCGCTTCATCGACGTGGCGGATCGCCTCGGAATCGACGCATTCAGGCAGGCCGTCCGGATTTAGACGCCGTGCACCAGCGCGCCTACGTGAGCTCCGCCGGCCTGGACAGGCTCGCGAAGGCCGAATCGCCACGCTCGACCTGGAGGTTCAGCGTGATGCACACCCCGCCGCCCGAAGGCTGCTCGACGCGAAGACCTGCACCGATGGCAGCCGCCCGCGAGCGCATGTTGTCGATCCCGCGCCCACCGCGCCGCCGGCCGGACCCGGTGGCGGCCGAGGCATTGCCGGGGAGTCCGACGCCGTTGTCGGCGATCTGAAGCGTGACGGCGGGCGCGTCGTCACGCAAACGGGCCCTGACGGCGATGCGAGACGCGCGCGCATGCTTCAGAACGTTGGTGAACGCCTCGAGCACGATGCGCTGCACATGCATGACGACATGGGGCGACAGTTCCCGCAGCTCCGGCAACTCGGCAACCTCCCAGGCCACCTCGATGCCCGCGGCCTGCAGCCGCGGCTGCAGGCGATAGCGCAGCGTCGCCAGCATGGTGGCGAGGTCGTCGTTGGCCGGCTGCAGGGAGTCGACCGCCATCCGCAATTCGTCGAGCGCGATCTGGACGTGCTCGCGCAGCGACGCCGCGTCTGCGCCGGGCCGGGTGACCATGTTGAGCAGCGCCACGAGCTGCGATCCGACGCCGTCGTGGATCTCCCGCATGATGCGCTGCCGCTCGTTCGACACCGACTGATGGTGCTGCTGCTCCCGCAACACGTCGAACGCTTCCTTCAGCTGATGCTCGCGCTCGTCGACGCGGCGGGAGAGGTCGGCGTTCAGGGCGTGGAAGTTCGCCACGGTGCGGCTGTAGCGCTCGGCGATCAGCCAACCCATGATGACGACGAATGCGAACATGGCATGTTGAAGATAGGTGGTGCGCAATCCGGAGGCGTTCGCGAACCGGATGGCGATGAGGTCGTACAGGCCGGTGGCGATCGATGCGCCAAGGGCGGCGGCCAGCGCCCACGCCTTGGCAGCGCCGTCGGCCCAGGCGCGGCGCGTGATCGACCACAGCGAGGCCAGGGACATCGGGACGATCGACACCAATGCCAGCGTCAGGAGCAGCGGCTGCCGGAGCCAGAACGACAGAACGGTGAGCATGGCGCTGAGCCCGATCGCCGCATCGATCGATCGGTCGAGGCGGCGCGGCACGGGTCCGAGCGCCTTCAGCGCGACGCGGCACATCAGCGCCATGTGCGCCATGAAGCAGATCGCCACCACGGCACCCAGCAAGGGCCAGGGCACGGGCACGTCGGGCCATTCCCGGTCGACGATTCGCGTCACGCCGAGAAAGGCGCCCAGACTGAACCAGCCGTACATCGGCTCGCGCTGGCGCAGCCAGAGCACGCCCGTCAACGCACCCATGCCGAGCAGGCCGGCAGCGAAGACGAGCATCGCGAGATCGCGCCAGCGGCGATGGGCGTCGTACACAGCCTCCACCGCCGCATGAGGCCCGTAGCGCAACACCGACAGGCCGCCGAGCCGCTGCGGCTGGATGGTGAGCTCGATGCGCAGTTCGTTCGGCCGATCGGCATGCAGCAAGGCCGCCGGCACCGCCATCATCAAGGGGCTCTTGGCCGCGTCGAAGGAAGGGTCGCCCAGCATGCCCCAATGCCGGACGGCATTTCCGTTGATGAACACATCGACCTGATTGCCTACGCGCGAGAACAACAACGCCATCGGCTCCGGCCCGCTGCGGGGCGGCAGCATGATCCGGTAGGCCGCGCGGCCTCCGCAGCCCGGAAAGTCGCCGTCCCAGCGACGACCGAGGTCGACCGGCCCTTCGCGCCGCGGAGCGCCGTCGGGCTCGAGCACGGCCTGCGCGGTTTCGAAGGTCATGATCGCGTCGGCCGCCGCGGCCAGCACGGTGCCCGGCCCGAGGCAGACCGCCGCGGCGGCCAGCCAGGGCGCGAACAGTCGCCACACGCGCACGATCGGGCTCGACGGTTCGGAGATCATGCGCAGTTGTCGCAGGGCCTGTCGACCGGTGCTAGCGCAAGAGGCCCAGCTGACGCGCCTCGAACACCGCCTCGGCCTTGTTGTGCACGTCCAGCTTGCTGTAGATGTTGCGCACGTGGCTTTGGACGGTGGACAGCAGGATGCCCATGCGCTGCGCCGCCTCGGTGTACGTGAAACCCCGGGCAATCAGGCCCAGCACCTCTGTTTCGCGCGGCGACAGCGCCTCGTTTTCCGCCACGGCCGTCATGGGCTGCGCGGCCGGGCGGCCCTGCCAGCGCACGAGCAACTGCCGCGCGATGGTCGGCGACATCGGCGAGCCGCCGGCATGGAGACTCAGTATGTGCGTGGCCAGGTCGGCCTCGGTGCCGTCCTTCAGCAGATAGCCGCTCGCGCCGGCCTCGAAGGCGCTGAGCATGTTGGCCTCGTCGCCGAAGATGGTCAGGACCATCATCGCGCAGGCGGGCTGCATGTCGCGGCAGCGGCGGATGACTTCCAGCCCCGAGCAGTCGGGCAGGCCCAGATCGACGAGCAGGACGTCGACGGGATGGCCGGCGAACCACGCCAGCAGTTGCCCCGCCGTCGAAGCACCGAAGGCGAAGCGCAGGCTGGGCTCGGCGCCGATCACGCGCTCGAAGGATTCGCGCATGGTGGGGTCGTCTTCGACCAAGGCAACGCTGACGGGCGCTTGGGATGGCATGTCGGGATGGGACTGTGGCGGCTTCGACCCCCGATGTTCGCACGATCGCCGGCCCGTCACGCAGGGGGTCCCACCCCATGAACAAGGGATGTGCGCGTACCAGGACACCGATAGCCTTCCGTGGCGTCGGATGCGCGCTGCGCGACCGCCGCGACGAACAAGCATTTTGGCAACTGGAGCAGGAATCGATGAAATCAGCAAGACGTTGGGGAATCAATGGCGCCGTCCTGGCGTTGACGGCCTCTTTGGCCGCATGCGGGGGAGGCGGCAGCAATGGCGGCTTCGTCGCCCCGGGTGCAGGTACCGGTGGCGGTGGAACCACCAGCGGCGCCAGCAGCGGCACGGACAGCGGCACGAGCAGCAGCGGCGGCGTTTCGCAGTCCGGCACCACCCTGATTTCCGGCGTCGCGGCCGTGGGCGCGCCGCTGGTCGGCAACGTGACCGTCAAGGATTCGAAGGGTGCCACCCGCAGCGCCGCGATCGGCACCAACGGCAGCTATTCCGTCGACGTCAGCGGCATGACGGCGCCTTTCGTGTTCCGGGCCGAAGGCTCGGTGAACGGCACGACGGCGACCGTCCATTCGATTGCCACCGAGGCCGATCTCAACGGCCGGATCAACATCACCCAGCTGACCGACCTGATCGTTTCCAACATCGCGGGCCAGCTCGCCCAGAGCTACTTCGACAAGTTCGACCAGAGCGGCAACGCCGGCCTCGCGAGCAAGGCGCTGGTCGACGCGGAAGTCGCCAAGCTGAAAGAAAAGCTGCTGCCGATCCTGGCTGCGCTGGGCGTCGACACCGCCATCGACCTGCTTCACAGCACCTTCACGCCGCTGGCCGACCCGATCGACAAGGCGCTCGATGTCATCCGCGTGAGCTACGACGCCGCCGCGAACACGGCCACGATCTCCAACGTCGTGAACGCCATCGCCGTCGTCGACGACCTGGCGACCCAGGCCGCGGCGGAGCCAACGCCTGCGACCTTGAGCGGCGCCAACGTCGCGACGGGCGCGACCGACCAGGAACTCGTCAAGCAGGTGCTGAAGGACTTCACGGCCAAGTTCGCGGCCGGCCTTCCCTTGCCGGCGGACCTCTCGCCCCTCATGACGAGCGGCTTCCGCTGGAACGACATGAACCTCGCGACCTCGCTCGCCGAGCTGACGCAGAACTCGGATCTCGTCGGTGCATCGTTCACCGACATCGCGATCCGCCAGATCGACTACAGCGATCCCGCGAAGATCACCGCGCACCTGTCGTTCTCGGTCAAGACGGCGCAGGGCGTGGAGATGGGCCGGCTCGACAACTGGAAGGTGCGCAAAGGCACGGACGGCATCTGGCGGCTCCATGGCGACCAGCGCGTGCTCAATCTCGACTGGTTCAACAGCACCTCGCTGCACCACGGCCTGCCGGGCTCGGGCACCTGCGTCAACACCGGCCTCGAGTTCAACATCGAGGACCCCGACAAGACGAACGACAACGGCGCCATCGCCTACATCCTCGTGAAGGGGCCCGGCCTGCCCACGGTGGGTCTGCGCTACGAGGAGCCGGCACTGGGCGGACGCTGGATGATCGCCGGTGCCAACATGGAGAAATACATCGTGGCGTCGAACTGCGTGGGCGCACCGCCATCGGTGCTCACCGACGCGCAGATCGCCGCGATTCCGGACAACGCGCAATACACGCTGACGGCGTATGACATCAACGACGCGCAGGTCCTGTTCCCCACCGGCACCACGGATGGCATCTACCGGGTCAGGATGGAACGGCGGCCCCTGACGCTGGCCGAAGCCGCGGCGGGCTCTGTCTTCCCGGTGATCGACCCGGCGACGATCGACGCGTTCAATGCCTTCGACTCATCGGTGGGCGGAACGATCTCGTTCGGCGCCAGCAATCTCAACCCGCTCATGCAGTCCTACGTGCAGATGTGGCGCAGGGACAGCGCGCAGGCCGTCGTCGACCGACTGGAGAAAGCCGTGTCGCCGACCGCCGCGGGCCGGATCAGCACCAGCCTGCCGTTCGCGGCCAATCCGACGGTCGCGGCGCACGCCATGTGGGTCGAGTCGCCGGACCCGTACCGCCGCAACATCCAGACCTACTACTACAAGTAGGCGACGGCGCAACCCGCCGAGTGGGTGCAAGTCCACTCGGCGAGGGTCCTCAGCCACCTCGAGAGGATCGCCGCCTAGGACGATGCGGTGCAGATCTTCCACCGGGCGAGCAACAAAGTCTCGATGTCATGCACGTGGCGCCCCGTCGCTCGCGCAACAGCCTCTCGGTAGGGTGGCATGTTGGTGCACTCGAGCACGATGTCTTCGACCGAGGGAAACAGGTTCACCAGGCGGCGCGCGGCGTCGACCACGTTCCTGCTGGCTTCGGCCAGGTCGAGCTGCTCTTCGTTGTCGAGGATGCGCCGGTAGAACTCGCAACCTGGCTGAACGCCTTGCACCGGCGTCGCCGCCGGAGCGCCGACCGACTCCAGGATGCTTGCGGCCAACGAAGCCGAGTCGAAGGTGACGATTCCGGGCCGCGCGAAATCCCGGCATTGCAACAGGCTCGACGAGACGACCGGCACCGGCACGGCGTCGGCGAGCGTGTGCTGGTAGGCGGCCAGGAAGCCGCAGCTGGTCGTGATCATCGCGGCGCCCTCCTCGACCAGCTGCAAGGCGGCGTCGACAAACGGCCGCAGCAGCGCGGGGTCCGCCTCCTTGACGATGCGTCGGGGCGAGGCGCCCTCGACGACCCGGAAACGGACCGGAATGCCGTGGCGGCGAAAGGTCTCCGGATTTCCGATGTCGCCGGGGGGCCGAGGGAAGCGCGTATCGAGCATCAGCACACCCAGGAAGCGCTCAGAACTTGGGGTCATTTTTCTTTGGGATGGCTATCCGCTGTTCGAGACCGTGCTGCGACGATCGATCTTTCGGCTGAGCACGATCGAGGTGTGTGTCTGGTTGATGCCGTCGATCTGGCCCAGTTGATCGAGCAGCTTGTCCAGCTGTTCAGGCGTGTCGCACTTGAGAAGCACCATGTAGTCGAATTGGCCGCTCACGGCCCAGACCTCCTCCACCTCCGGCAGACGCTCGAGCGCCTTGATGACCACCGGCGCACCCTTGGCGTTGACGCTGAGCCCGCAAAATGCGCGCACTCCGGCTTGCTCGAGCCGCTGCCCGAGGCGAACCCCATAGCCCGAGACGATGCCCTCGCGTTCCAGTCGTGCGATTCGCGCGACCACCGTGGTCCTGGCGATCTTCAGCTTGCGCGCCAAGTTGGCCGCCGGCTCGCGGGCGTTGGCCTGCAACAAGCTCAGAAGATGGCGATCAAGCTCATCCAGTCGTAAGTCCATGGGCGCCCTTGCAGCATAAATAGGTGATTGTGGCGCGGCCGAGGCAGGCGTACGAAACGCGGCAAACCGCGAGCGGCTGACGGACACGTCGAAGGCGACCATCTTCCCGAGCGCCTGCACCGATTCACTGACGGCATGGCGGATCCGCCAAGGACGATCCGGCCTGTCCACCACGGCGTCCAAGATCCCCGTCTCGGGCGCCTGCGAGAACAGCGAACGGATGTCGTCGGGCTCGACAATGGCTTTCGTCTTCATGTGAAGCTCGTACTATCGTCAATGCGGCGCCCGATGGATAGCGAAAAGTCGGAACGATTTCATGCCAAAATGGAATCAACTTGTCCAATCCGGCCCGAGGCTACCCTCTGCGGTTGCCGCCGACTTATTGCTCATCGAGCATCATGTTCAGACGAGAATTCCTTCCCTCCGTGGGGCAGCTCATGGCGTTCGAAAGTGCCGCGCGCCACGCGAGCATTGCGCGCGCGGCACAGGAACTTCATCTCACCCAGAGTGCGATCTCGCGCCAGATCAAGCAACTGGAGGACCAGCTCGGGACGGCGCTTTTTCATCGCGTGCGTCAGCGTGTCGTCCTGACGGATGCGGGCCGCGTCTACGCGGCGGAACTGCGCACGGGCCTCGAGGCGCTATCGAGCGCAACCCAGCGCGTGATGACCATGGGCGGCATGGGCGATGTTCTCAATCTGGCCGTGCTGCCGACGTTCGGAACGCGATGGCTCATTCCCCGGATGAGGCGCTTCGCCGCGCTGCAGCCCGGCGTCACGGTCAATTTCGCGTCAAGAACGGAACCCTTCGACTTCGCGCGTGAGCCTTTCGATGCGGCCATCCACTTTGGCGCCGATTTCTGGCCGGGCGCCTCCTGCAACTACCTGCTCGGCGAAAGCGTCGTGCCGGTTTGCAGTCCCGAGTTCAAGCGCCGCAGCGGCATCCACACCCGCGAGGATCTGGCGAGCCAGTGCCTCCTTCACCAATCGTCGCGGCCCATGCAATGGATGGAATGGTTCGAGCAGCTCAAGATCGCGGCACCGCACGCCATGCGCGGCCCGCGCTTCGAGCAATTCGCAATGCTCGCGCAAGCGGCGGCGAATGGACTCGGGGTGGCGCTGGTGCCCAGGTTTCTCGTCGAGGAAGAACTCGCGTCCGATCGATTGATCGTCCTGTTCCGCGAGGGGCTGATCACCCAGAGGGCGTACTACGTCGTCGTTCCGGAGACCGGCGCGGAAAATCGCCTGGTGCTGGCGTTTCGGGACTGGCTCGTCGGCGAGGCGGCCGCGTCGCGGCCGCGCGGCCCGGCGAAATCACGCGAGCCAGCTGCGGCCGTCGTACGCTGAGACCTCGATGGCGGGGTCCATGGTCGCGACCTCGTCGACGCAGTTCAGGTTCACGTTGACCTGTTCAGGCGCCGAACGCGGGTGGCAGTGCGTGTGGATGCCGCAATGCCGGCAGAAGTAGTGACTGGCGCGCAGCGTGCCGAAGCGATACACGCACAGGTCGTCTCGTCCCGACCTCAAGACGAAGTGCTCCGCCGCGACCCGGTGGTGCAACGCAGCCTTGCGCACGCAATAGCTGCAGTTGCAGCGCACCCCCTTGGCGAGATCCGAAGAGAAATCAAAGCGGACCGCACCGCAATGGCACTGCCCGGAATGCCAGCTCATGCCAGCGCTGCGTTGGCCGCCTCCGACGCCTTGAAGCGCCCGAGAAAGGCACGCGTCGATTCCTGGCGCGGGTTGTCGATCACGACGCTTGGCGGACCGCATTCCGCGACCACGCCGTCGCGCATGAAGATCACCTGGTCGGCAACCTCTCGCGCGAAGCCGATCTCGTGCGTCACCAGGATCATCGTCATGCCTTCCTTGGCCAGCGCCTTGATGACGTTCAAGACCTCCCCGACCAATTCCGGATCCAAGGCCGAAGTGGCCTCATCGAACAGCATGACCGTCGGCTTCATGGCGAGTGCTCGCGCGATCGCGACGCGCTGCTTCTGTCCGCCGGAAAGCTTGTCCGGATAGTAGTCCGCTCGCTCCAGCAAGCCCACCTTGGCCAGCAGCGCGCGCGCCTCGGACTCGGCTTGCGCCTTGGGCGTCTTGAGGACGGTGACCGGGCCTTCCATGACGTTCTGGAGGGCTGTCATGTGCGGAAAGAGGTTGAAGTGCTGGAACACCATCCCCGTGGACGCCCTGAACCGTGCGAGCTTTCGCTCGTTGGGCAGCGTCGTGTGCGCGCCGTTGAACTCGATCGTCTGCTCGCCCACCGTGATGCGGCCGGCGTTCGGAACCGACAGGAGATTGATGCAGCGCAGAAGCGTCGACTTGCCGGACCCGGACGGTCCGATCATGGCGACCACCTGGCCGCGCTCGACCTCGAGGCTGATGTCCTTCAGGACCACGTTCTGCCCAAAGGCCTTCTTCAGATTGGAGATCTGGATCAAGGGACGGGACATCTCAAGCCTCCTTCGCGGCGCCGGCGCCGTATTCCATGCGCTTGGCCCAGATCGTGATGGGCAACAGAACCGCGAAATACGTGACCGCGATGAAGGTGTAGATTTCCAGCGGGCGGTAGGTGTCGTGTGCAATCACCTGGCCTTGATACAACAGATCGGGGACCGCCAGTACCGAGAGCAGCGACGTGTTCTTCAGCTGCATGATGGATTGGTTCATCAACGGCGGAACCATCTTCTTGAACGCCTGGGGAAGGATGACGCGCCGCATCAGTTGCAGACGTGTCATGCCGAGCGCCTTCGCCGCCTCGGTTTGCCCGCTTTCGATCGAGATGATCCCGCCGCGAACGATCTCCGAGTAGAAAGCGCCGCCGTAGAGCGTCAGGCAGAGCGCGGCGGCGGCCATGGCCGACATCTCGATGCCGGCCAGGACGGGCAAGGCGTAATAGAACCAGACCAGCTGAACGAGCACGGGCGTGCAGCGGAACACCTCGATGTAGGCGCGCAGCGGCGCGGTCAGCAGTGGATTGCTGGAGAGCCGGCCCAAGCCGGTCACCAGGCCAACCAGCAGCCCGAGGACCACGCAGACCACCGTGAAAATCAGCGTGTACATCAGGCCGCTCAGCAACAAGCCCCGGTACGTCCACAACACGCCGAAATCCCAGTCGTATCCAACCGCCCCCGCGCCCGGGGCGCCGCCCGAGAAGTGCTTCATGGCAGCCCAGATGCCCGCAAGGGCAAGAAGGACCCAGAGCGCGATGCCGAGTGGAGAACGGCTCCTCGGCGCGTCTGAAGATTCCGCGTAGTCCATGAGAGCCTCGTCAGAACTTGATTTCAGGCGGGAATGCACTCGCGGGCACGCCGGCGAGCTTTTCCATGTTCTTGAGGATGACGCCGCGGACCTCACCCTTCGCACGGACCTCGGTCAACCAGGCGTTCACCTCCTTTTGCATGCCGGTGTCCGACTCCTTGCGCAGCCCGATGCTCACGGGCGCGGTGTAGACGGGCTGCGGGATGTACATGGTGCCGATGGAGGCGCGCTTTGCGAGCAGCGGCTGCGCCAACAGGATCACGAGGACCTGGCAATCGGAGCGCCCTGCTTGCAGGGACATCGTGGCGGCGCCCGAATTTTCCAGGCGAGTGACGTCGGCCTTGGGCAGCACCCGCGTCGCCAGTTGATCATGACTGGACCCGACGTCCACGACGATCTTCGTCTCGGGCGTATTCAGTTGCTCCCAGGTTTTCTGCGGAATGCCCTTCTTGCAAACCACGGTGTATGTGTTGTCGAAGAGCGTGTCGGAGAAGTTCACGACCTCTTTGCGGGCCGGTGTCGGTGCCATGCCGAACATCACGTCGATCTTGTTGGATTGCAGGTCGAGCACCGCGTTGCCCCAGGTGGTCTCGACGTACTCGACCTTCGCCCCAAGCTTCTGGGCCAGGCTTTCCGAGAAATCCGGCCCGAAGCCTTCCCATTTGCCGCTGCCGATGTCCTTGGCGAAATACGGGATGGCGCCGGCAACCGCGCCGACGCGCAGGACCTTGGTTCGCTGCACCCTGGCCAACGAGCTCTCAGGCTCTTGCGCGGAGGCCGAACCGAAAACGCAGACGGTCGTCACGGCCGCCACGATGGCGCGGAAAAAATTTCGTTTGGTCAACACGGTATCTCCAAGCAAGAAGCTCGCCATTGAAAGAAAAGGAAGGAAATGGAAGGAAACGCTGTCCAGCCGAGACGAAGTCTAGAAGTCAGTGCTGTCACAATCAACGTAGCACATCGTCAAGATGACGAAAAACTCTCGTCATACCGTCATCATCTTCGGCGAAACACAGGCATTCTCGCCTCCCCGCCGCTTTCCACAGATTCCCGCCAGATCGCCGGGCGCGGTCGACTTCTGTCCCAAAGCGCATGATCTGGACCACCGCGGCGTCGGGAAGCGGCGGCGAGCGACCGCCCGGGGTGCGTGGTGCACCGATGCCAAGCGTCACGAGCGTTCCAGACAGAACGCATTCAGCCCATCGGGGAAACGCGAAGCCGGCAGGTCGGCCCGCGTTGGTGCGGCATCGCCTGCTTCGACCTGACGAACGCGCTCGTCGGATTGACGAAGCCACTCATTCTTTCGACGATCTGCTCTCTACCATCTGCCAGGACTCGCTTCTACAGTTCATTCAACGGGCAAGCGTGCCCACAGGAGAAATGAAATGTCGAAGTTGCAGATTGAAAGGGTGCTGGTCCTGGGTGCTGGCAAGGTCGGCAGCACCGTGGCGGACATGATCGCGGAGTACCACCGGCTGCCGGTCACGCTCGCCGATCTGAAGCCGGGGCGCGGCAGCGAGAGCGATGCGCTGGTCCGCAGAATCTCTCTCGACGTGGAGAGCGCCGAGGACTTGAACGCCGCGCTCTCCGCGCATTCCGTCGTGATCAACTGCTTGCCCTTCTACCTCGCGGAGCGTGTGGCGACCGCGGCCGCGAAGTGCGGCGTCCACTACTTCGACCTCACCGAGGACGTGGCCGCGACGAAGGCCATCCGGGAGATCTCCAAGGAGGCGACATCCGTGCTCATGCCGCAGAGCGGCCTGGCGCCCGGCGTGATCGGCATGCTCGGGGGCCACCTGGCCAGCCGCTTCGATGAACTGTACGACCTGCGCCTGCGCGTGGGCGCCCTCACCCGCAATGCGACCAACAGCCTGCGCTACAACTTCACCTGGAGCATCGACGGCGTCATCAACGAGTACTGCAACCCGTGCGAGGCCATCGTCAACGGCCAGCTGGTGTCGGTGCAACCGATGGAAGGACACGAGACCTTCACGCTGGACGCGGAAGCGTTCGAGGCTTTCAACACGTCGGGCGGCCTGGGCACGCTGTGCGAGACGCTGAAGGGAAAGGTGCGAAACCTCGACTACAAGACCATTCGCTATCCCGGTCACCGCAACGCGATGGACTTCCTCTTGCACGATCTGCGCTTGATCGAGCGCCGCGATCTGCTGCGCCAGGTGCTCGAGCACGCCGTTCCGCACAGCCGCGAAGACGTCGTGATCCTGTTTGCCTCGGCGTCGGGCCTGCGCGATGGCCGCTTCGAGCAGGAGACGCGCGTCGGCCGCGTGTTCGGTGCGCCGCTGCGCGGCAAGGACCGCACGGCGATCGAGCTCACCACCGCCGCCGGCGTCGTGGGCGTGTTCGAGTTGCTGCAGCAGGGAAAGCTTCCGGCGAGCGGCTTCGTCGGCCAGGAGCAGGCCCCTCTCGAACAGTTCCTCGCGACCAAGGTCGGGCACTACTACAAGGGCCTCGGCGTGACCTCGTCTGTCACCGCGGCAAACGGCGAGCTCGCGCCCGCCTGATCCATCACGGCGACGCCGGTATCGGGCCGGCGGCCACCCCCTTTCGTCCATCTGAAATCGGAGCTTTCCATGCGTGGTGCAGACGTGCTCGTGCAAATGTTGATCAACTACGGCGTCGACGTCCTTTTCGGCGTCCCCGGGGACACCAACGTCCCGTTCTATGAGGCGCTTGCGCGCCGCGCGGCCGATATCGAGCACGTGATGGCGCGCGACGAGCGCTCGGCGGGCTACATGGCCGACGCGTATGCGCGCCTGACCGACAAGCCGGGCATCTTCGAATGCCCGTCGGGCGCTGGCGCGATGTATTCGCTGCCCCCCGTCGCCGAGTCGAACGCGTCCTCGGTGCCCGTGATTCTGCTGACGATCGACCTCCCGCTGCCCGGTGAAGGCCGCGGCATGATCACCGAGCTCGATTGCGCGAAGCTGTTCGAGCCGGTGACGAAGATGTCGGTGCAGATCAAGTCGGCCGACAAGCTGCCCGAGATCATCCGGCGCGCATTCCGGGTCGCCTGCTCGGGCACCCCCGGCGCGGTTCACCTGCAGATCCCCGAGGACATGCTGCTCGCCGACATCGATCCGGACACCATCTCGTTGCACGCCGAACCCGAATGCAGGACTTTTCCCGCATTTCCGATGGCACCGGCGCCCGGCAAGCTGGACGCGCTGCGCGGCCTGCTGAAGGCCGCGCGCAAGCCGCTGTTTGTCGCCGGCGGCGGGGTGAACCGCTCCTGCGCCGGCAGCGCGCTGACCGATGTCGCGACGCGATTGAACATCCCGGTCGTCAACACGATCACCGGGCAGGGCGCCTTGCCGGACGACCATGTCCTGGCCATCGGCGTCATCGGCGACAACGGCTTCCACCCGCACGCCAACCGCGCCCTCGAGGAGTCCGACCTGGTGGTCTTCGTCGGCTCGCGGATGGGCTCCGTGGTCACGGTGGGCTGGACCTTCCCGAAGTCGACGCTGAACAAGCGCGTGGTGCAGATCGACATCGATCCCGAGCGTCTCGCGAACAACTACGAGAACCTGCTGTCGATCGCCGGCGACGCCCAGCTGGTGCTGCAGCAGCTGCTGAAGGAAACCCCGGTCGACTTCGACACCTCGAAGCACCAGGCGTGGGTCGACCATCTCAACGCGTACCGTTCGAATTTCTGGGCGCACGCCGAATCGGTGCTGACCCTCGACGACGTGCCGCTGCGGCCCGAACGCGTCGTGCGCGAATTCAACAAGTGCCTGGAGCGGTACGGCAAAGCCGTCCACATCCTCTCCGACGCCGGGACGCCCACGCCCTACATGACCCGGTTCCTGCGGATCGGCGATCGCCGCACCCGTTTCGTGATTCCGCGTGCCTTCGGCGGGCTGGGTTCGGCCATCCCGGCGGTGGTTGGCGCCTGGTACGCCGACAAGAACCGCCGGCCGATCGGCATGTTCGGCGACGGCTCGTTCAACATGGCCGTGGGCGAACTCGAGACGCTGGTGCGCAAGAAGGTCCCCGCGCTGCTGATGCTGTTCAACAACGGCTGCTTCGGCTGGATCAAGGGACTCCACCGCCTCAAGGGCCATGAAGAATGCTTCGGCGTCGATTTCCTGCCGCCACGCGGCCAGGCCATCGCCGAGGCCTTCGACATCAAGGCCTGGACCGTCACGACGCCCGACGAGCTGATCGCCGCGCTGGACGAAGCCTTCGAATACGACGGCCCGTGCCTCATGGACATCCGCGTCGAATCGCTCGCCGAGCGGGTGCCGCCCGTCTATTCGTGGCTCACCAGGAAGGGCCTCGATCCGCTGGCGCTGCAGCCCGAGGACGTCGCCTACCTGTAACCCCCGGCACACACCGCCGCGCGCCCAGATGCAACGAATCGAGGAAATACCATGACTGAACTGCTGTCCGTCTTCCGGCGCTGCGGCATCGAGCCCAACGAAGTTCAAGGGGGCTCGCTGGCCGTGCGCTCCCCCGTCGACGGCGCCGAACTGGCCCGTCTGCACGAGACGCCCCCCTCCCGGATGAGCGAGATCATCGCCAAGTCGAAGGCCGCTTTCCTCCAGTGGCGCAACGTGCCGGCCCCCGTGCGCGGCGAGCTGGTGCGCCTGTGGGGCGAGGAGCTGCGCCAGGCGAAGCAGGATATCGGCTACCTCGTCTCGATCGAAGTCGGAAAGATCCTCGAAGAAGGCCTGGGCGAGGTCCAGGAAGGTGTAGACATCTGCGAATTCGCGCTGGGCCAGTCCCGGCAGCTGTGCGGCAAGACCATCGTGTCGGAACGGCCCGGCCACCGGATCATGGAGCAATACCACCCGCTGGGCCCGGTCGCCATCATCACGGCGTTCAACTTCCCGAGCGCGGTGTTTGCCTGGAATGCGGCGCTCGCGCTGGTCTGCGGCGACCCGGTGATCTTCAAGCCGTCGGAGAAGGCGCCGCTGTCGAGCCTTGCCACCTTCAAGGCCCTCGAGCGTGCGATCGCCCGCTTCGGCAACAAGGCCCCCGAAGGCCTGGCGCAGATTGTCATTGGCAAGGCGCCGCTGGCCGAGGCCCTGGTCGAAAGTCCGTTGATTCCGCTCGTCTCGGCGACCGGCTCCACGCGCATGGGTCGCGCAGTCGGTCCCAAGATCGCCAGCCGGTTCGGCAAGCGCATCCTGGAACTGGGCGGCAACAACGCCATGGTCGTCACGCCCGCGGCGGATCTCGACATGGCGCTGCGCGCCATCCTGTTCGCTGCCGTCGGCACTGCAGGTCAGCGTTGCACCTCTCTGCGCCGGCTGATCGTGCATCGCTCGGTCAAGGACGCACTCCTGCAGAATTTGCTGAAGGCCTACGCGACGCTTCGGATCGGAAATCCGCTGACCTCCGGCACCCTGGTCGGTCCGCTGATCGACGAGGACGCCTACCACGCGCTGCAGAAGTCGATCGCGGCCGCCAGGGAACAAGGCGGAAAGGTGTTGATCGGTGGCGAACGAGCGCTCGAGAAGGAGTTCCCGAGGGGCTTCTACGTGCACCCGGCCATTGTCGAGATGCCCGAGCAAACCGCCATCGTGCGTCAGGAGACCTTTGCGCCCTTGCTCTATGTGCTCACCTACGACGACTTCGAGCAGGCGATCGACGTGCACAATGACGTGCCGCAGGGATTGTCCTCGTGCATCTTCTCGAACGACATGCGTGAGGTCGAGACCTTCATCTCCGCGGCCGGTTCGGATTGCGGGATGGCCAACGTCAACATCGGTCCGAGCGGTGCCGAAATTGGCGGAGCCTTCGGCGGCGAGAAAGAAACCGGCGGTGATCGCGAGAGCGGCTCCGATTCCTGGAAGCAGTACATGCGTCGCACCACGAACACCATCAACTTCTCCAAGGAACTCCCCTTGGCGCAAGGCATCACCTTCGTTTGACCCCCGTTGAATGGATCGATTGCTCGGATGAAGAACACTGTTGCCGTTCTGGGCGCCGGAATCGTCGGCGTGTCTTGCGCTCTCGAGCTGCAGCGGCGAGGTTTCGACGTGACGATCTTCGATCGCGTGGCGCCAGGTCGCGAAACCTCGTACGGCAATGCCGGAGTGATCGCGCGCAGCTCGCTGATGCCCTTCAACAACCCCGGGCTGTGGGCGTCCCTGCCGAAGCTGCTGAAGAACAAGTCGCCGCAGTTCCGCTTCGACCCCCTGTTCCTGGCAAGGAACCTGCCTTGGGCGCTGGGCTTTCTTTACCGGGCGCGCCCGAGCATCTTCCAGCAGACCGTCGCCGCCCTCGACGCATTGATCCGGCTTTCCGCCAGGGAACATCAACGCTTGCTGGCCGAGGCGGGCGCCACGCATCGATGGCGCGCCAACGGCTGGCTGTTTCTCTACCGAAGCGAACCAGGCTTCGCCGGCAGCAGGCTTTCCCGCGACACCTTCGACCAGTACGGCATCTCGACACAGGTCCTCGATGCGGCAGAGCTTTCGGATCTCGAGCCCGATCTGAAGCCCATCTTTCCCCGCGCGCTCTGGATCAAGGACACGGCCTCCGTGGACAGTCCGGGCCGGGTGGTGGAGGCGTACGCGAAGCTGTTCGTCTCGCGCGGAGGACGGATCAGGCAGGCGCTCATCGGCGGACTTCGCCGGTCGGCCGGGAATGAGGCCTGGCAGATTGCCGAGGAGAGCGGCACAGTGCACGACAGTTCCCGGGTCGTGCTCGCGCTGGGCCCTTGGACCAAGGAATTTGCCAAGAAGGTGCTCGGCCTGTCGGTGCCCATGGCGTTCGAGCGGGGCTACCACATGCACTATCGCGCGGCGGGCAGCGCCTCGCTCGGTCGACCGATCTACGACACGGCCGGCGGGTATGTGCTTTCACCCATGGAGCAGGGGCTGCGTCTGTCGACCGGCGTGCAGCTCGCCGCGCGCGATGCACCCAAGGACCTGATCCAGCTCGAACTCGCCGAGCGATCCGCGCGGGAAGCATTTCCGCTGGACCAGCGGCTCGAAGCCGACGCCTGGCTCGGAAGCCGGCCCACGCTTCCGGACAGCCGGCCGATCATCGGCGAATGCCCTCGACGTCCCGGCCTGTGGCTCGCGTTCGGCCATCAGCACATCGGCTTCAGCACCGGCCCCGGCACCGCCTCCCTGCTGGCCTCCATGATGACCGGGCAAGCATGCGCCTTCGACCCGGCTGCGTTCCGGCCGTCCCGCTTCGTCGGTTGAGGACGCCGCGATCGATCACGCCCGCACGAGTTGCGCCGCCACGCCGCGGCGTGGCGCCGGTTCGACCGCCGGCGCATAGCCCACGCGCGCCCACATCTGCACGGTCTGGGCGGGCTGCGACAGGTCGAGCAGGCGCCGGATGTCGGCATGCGGCTGGGCCTGCTCCAGGTACTCCTGCAAGGCCTGCTGCAGCGGCTGCACGGCCAGCCCATGCGCGGTGGCGGCAAGCTGAACCCGCACGTAGGCGCGTCCCGCATTGACCTGACTCACGCGGTCGTTGCCGTCGGTCACCATCCACAGGAAGCCCGGCGTCGATTCGATCTTCCGGTCGAAATCCTTGATCTGGCTGGTGGTGGCGTAGTCATCGGGCGCCGGTGCCTTGCCGCGGTCGAACAGGCCGACACGGTTCAGCAACACGACCATCGGGTCCAGCACGGTCAGCCCGTCACGGTACTTCTCGATCTCGGCGGCGCCGACCCTGAGCACCTTGTACGACTCCAGGATCGTGCGCGGCGTCGTCAACTCGATGCGCCAAGCCTCGGCGGCAATGGCGCGATGCCGCTTCAACACCTCGGGCCGCTCCGTTCCGGCGAAGCCGAAGCGCAACGGATGCGGCTTCACTGCCTCGGCCATGGCGGCTCTGGCGGCGGCCGGCACCGGTCTCTCGATGTCGTAGACGTTGCGGTTGGTGTGGCGCTCCAGGATTCGGCCAAACAGCGGATCCTTCGTCACGGTCGGGTCGGGCACCAGCCGGATGCGCGCCACGGGGCGCTGGTCGAGCTTGTCCGGCCCGAATGCGCCCTCGGGAAACAGCGTGGTCTCGGCGCGCAGTCCGCGCTCGCGCGCGGCGATGTCCAGCAGCTCCAGGAAGGTTCCGTGGCTCATCATGATCTGGCGCGAGAACGGGTCGGTCTCGGGCAGCAGCCGGCCGAGGTCGCAGCGCAGCAGGATCTCGTCCGGCGTGCCCAGGTCCACCAGCCAGGACTGCAGGTTGTGGGAATGCGGTGCCAGGATGGCGTAGCCCAGGATCCAGCGGCGGACGTCCGCTTCCTGCCCCGGCCCCTTCCACGGCGCGATGGCCGCGGCCGGCATCTGTTGGCTGCAGCCCGTGCTCGCGGCCGTTGCGGCGACGACGAAGCCGCCCCCAGTCACCCGAATGAAATTGCGACGATCCACTTGCAGCGCCTTCAGACTGCTCCGAAGCCTCACGTGACGATCCTCCATGGTCCTGCGGATGAAATATATCTGCAACTTCTAGAATGAGACCATGAACAAGTCGGACGCGAGCCAAGGCCAGTCGGCATCGGCGCTCATCTCGAAAAGAATCGCCGAACTCGGGGACTGGCGCGGGGAAACCCTTGGCAGAATGCGCAAGCTCATCAAGGAAGCAGCCCCGGACGTCGTCGAGGAGTGGAAGTGGATGGGCACGCCGGTCTGGTCGCACGACGGCATCCTCTGCACTGGCGAATCCTACAAGGACAAGGTGAAGCTCACCTTCGCCAAGGGCGCGTCCCTGAAGGATCCGGCCCGCCTGTTCAACGCGAGTCTCGACGGAAACGTGCGCCGCGCGATCGACATCCACGAGGGAGAAGAAGTCGACGCGTCCGCCTTCAGCGCGCTCGTTCGCCAAGCGGTCGCCCTCAACAGTTCCGGCAAGCCCAAACCTTCGAAGAAGGCGAAGCCCTGAGGGAACGGGGTCATTGGCTTGGCGCCAATGAGACGCGAGCGGGCATTTGCGCTTGGGGAAAGTCCTCGGACGAGAAACCGCTTTCCAACGGCGCCACTGTTGTTGCGGCGCAATAGATGGCCTTCGACGCCCGCTACGATGGGCTCATGGACTGCACGACCAAACTTGAGGCCGAGTTGGACCTCTGCTTCGCGTGGCTCGCGCAGTTCGAGGCCGGCATTCCCCGATCGCACGGCGTCGTCTCGCGCTGGTACACGAGCCGCGCGCTCCAGGCGTACATGCGCTATTCGTGGTTCAAGGCCTCCACGCCCGGAGAGCCCGCCCTCTGCCTGGCCCACATCCAGATGTCCGAGGACGCGAGAAGCCAAGGGTACTTCGCGAGGCTGGTCAAGCGCTTCCTGGATGGAAGCGACGGCCTGCAAGCACGCGTGCTCTACCTCGAGAACATCGCGAGTCCAAGGTTCGAAGGCTGGCTTCTTCGCGCCGGCTTTCAGCGCTGCACGCACAGCACCGGCGAATTCTCTGCGTACTACGTGGTCCGGTAGCCACCATGCCGTTCGACCCGCAGCGTGATGAATCGCTCGTCACCGACGCCCGGGACGAAGCCATCGCCCGCGGAACGGCCAAGGGTGGCTTCGGTCACAGCTCTACAGGCTGAAAGGCTGTCAAACGGCGCGGTTCTTGAGCGAGTCGCTTCGCCCTCTTCGCGACCATGGCCTTGCAGGCCGCACTGGACCGCGGTTTCGTGCTCGGCCATGATCGCCGAACAATGGTCACGCCCATGGTCCGTGCAATGGCGGCGGCGCTTCTCCTGACCACGACGGGAGCCCTTGCCGCGGCCACCCCAGACTTCGCATCCGAGCGCCGGCGGATGACGGAGGAGATCGCGGCGCTGGCTCGCCAGACCCGCGCCGAGACCGGCAGGCCCGCCTTCGACGCGCGCGTGATGGCGGCCATGGACAAGGTGCCGCGGCACGAGTTCGTGCCCGTCGACCAGGTCGATGTCGCGTACGCGAACCGGCCGGTGCCGATCGGCCATGGGCAGACCATCTCGCAGCCCTACATCGTGGCGCTGATGACCGACCTGGCCAAGGCGCAGCCGGGCGACAAGGTGCTCGAGGTCGGGACCGGCTCGGGCTATCAGGCGGCCGTGATGTCGCAGCTGGCCCGCGCGGTCTACACCATCGAGATCATCGAGCCGCTGGGGCTCCAGGCCACGCAACGACTGCAGAAACTGGGCTACGGCAATGTCCAGGTGCGCCTGGGCGACGGCTACGACGGCTGGGAAGAACATGCGCCCTACGACGCCATCCTCGTGACCGCGGCGGCCAGCCACATCCCGCCGCCGCTCATCCGCCAGCTCAAACCCGGCGGCCGGATGGTGATTCCGGTGGGCGCACCGTTCATGGTCCAGCAATTGATGCTGATCGAGAAAGGCCCCGATGGCACGGTGTCGACGCGGCAGATCCTGCCGGTGGCCTTCGTTCCGCTGACCGGCAAGCGCTGAGCCCGGAGCGTCGATGGCCGCCGCGCCACTGATCGCCGTTGCCCTGGTCTCGGGCGCGGCGCTGGCCTACGAGATCCTGCTGATGCGGCTGTTCTCGATCATCCTGTGGCACCACTTCGCCTACATGATCATCAGCCTCGCGCTGCTCGGCTGGGGTGCCAGCGGCGCGTTGCTGACTCTGGCGCAGCGCGCGGTGCAGCAGCGATTCGCGCCGCTGTTCTGCGCCGCCGCCGCGGCTTTCGGGCTCACTGCGATCGGCTGCTTCGCGTTGGCCCAGCGCGTGCCGTTCAATCCGCTCGAAATCCTCTGGGACCCGCGCCAGCCGGCCTACCTGCTGGCCGTCTACCTGCTGCTCCTGCTGCCCTTCATGTGCGCCGGCGCCTGCGTGTGCATGGCCCTGTCACGCTTTCGCGGCGAGGTTTCGCGCATCTACAGCGTCGACATCCTCGGTGCAGGCGCGGGAAGCCTGGGGATCGTCGCGCTGCTCTTCGTGCTGTCGCCGGCCGACGCATTGCAAGTGATCGGCGCGCTGGGGTGCGTCGCGGCGGCGGTGGGGTGGATCGAATGTGGCGGGCGCCGGCGCTGGCCGGCGCTCTTGCCGATCGCGATGGCCGGAGGGCTCCTGCTGCTGCCCGCAGCGTGGCTGGCGCCCGTCATGTCGCCCTACAAGGAGCTGTCGCAGACCTTGCGCATCCCCGGCGCCCGGGTGGTGGCGCAGCGATCGAGCCCCCTGGGCCTGGTCAGCGTCGTAGAGAGCCCGCGCATTCCGCTGCGCCACGTGCCGGGCCTGAGCCTCAGCGCGTCGACCGAGCCGCCGCCGCAATGGGGCGTCTTCACCGACGGCGAAGGACTCAACGCGCTGACCCGCTTCGACGGCCGGCGCGACAGCCTGGCGCACCTGGACCAGATCAGCTCGGCGCTGCCCTATCACCTGCTGCGCCAGCCGCACGTGCTGGTGCTGGGCTCCGGCGCCGGGGCGGACGTGCTGCAGGCGCACTATCACGGCGCGCGCCGCATCGATGCGGTGGAGTTGAATCCCCAGGTCGTCGAACTGGTGCAGGGCCGGTTCGCAGCCGCGGCGGGCGGCGTCTACGGACCGATGGCGCGCGTGCACGTGGCCGAGGCGCGCGGCTTCATGGCGGCCAGCCGGGACCGCTACGACCTGATCCAGGTGGCGCTGCTCGATTCCTTCAGCGCCTCCTCGGCCGGCCTCTACGCGCTGGCCGAGAACTATCTCTACACGGTCGAGGCCGTTCAGGACGACCTGCGCCACCTGGAGCCCGGCGGCCTGCTGGCGGTCACGCGCTGGGTCACGCTGCCGCCGCGCGATGCGCTCAAGCTCTTCGCCGCCGCGGTGGTGGCGCTGGAGCGATCGGGCATCGCCGACCCCGGATCGCGGCTGGCGCTGATACGAAGCTGGAAGACCAGCACGCTGCTGGTCAAGAACGGCGCGTTCACCCCCGAGGACATCGCCGCGATCAGGGGCTTCTGCGTCGCCCGCTCCTTCGATGTGGCCTTCTACCCCGGCATGCGGCGGGACGAAGCGAATCGCTTCAACGTGGTCGAAGGCCCGGACCTGTTCGACGGCGCGCAGGCGCTGCTCGGTCCGGGGCGCGACGAATTCATGGCGCACTACAAGTTCCATATCGAACCGGCCACCGACGACAAGCCGCATTTCTTCCACTTCTTCAAGTGGCGTTCGCTGCCGGAACTCCTGTCGCTCAAGGGGCAGGGTGGGCTGCCGCTGCTCGAATGGGGTTATCCGGTGCTGGTGGCCACGCTGCTGCAGGCGGTGGTCGCGAGCCTGCTGCTGATCGGCCTGCCCTTGGCGTGGGTCGCGCGGCACGGCGGGGCCGTATCGGGCACCGTATCGCGTGGGCGCGTGCTGGCTTACTTCCTCGCGATCGGCTTCGGCTTCATGTTCATCGAGATCGCGTTCATCCAGAAGTTCGTCCTGTTCCTGAGCCATCCGCTGTATGCGATCGCCGTCGTGCTGTTCGCGTTCCTGCTCTTCGCCGGCATCGGCAGCCGTGCGTCCGGTCGACTGAAGGGGTTCCCGGTGGCGGCGGTGGTGGGCGCCATTGCCGTGTCGGCGGCGCTCGGCCTGCTCCTTCTGCCCTGGCTCTTCCAGCGCGCGATGGGCTTGCCCGATGCGGCGCGGATCCTGATCACGGCGGCCCTCATCGCCCCGCTGGCGTTCTTCATGGGCATGCCCTTTCCCTTGGGCCTGGCCCGGGTGGAGGCAGCCGATGCCCGGCTCATTCCCTGGGCCTGGGGCATCAACGGCTGCGCCTCCGTCACCGCGGCGGTGCTGGCCACCTTGCTCGCGATCCACATCGGCTTCACCGCCGTGGTGGTGGCGGCACTGGTCCTGTATGGGGTGGCGGCCGCAGCGCGGCCCTGAGGCCCTCACATGCCCGCATTCGAGTAGCGCTCGACCTGGCATGCGAAGCTGCCGGGCTGCGTCGAACAGACCGTGGACTGGCGCGGCGGCGGCGTGCCGGAACAGCCGGCCAGCAGGCACAGAAGCATTCCGATCGTGATCCTGAACATGCATGCTCCTTGGCAGAATTTGAGTTTCAGACAGGCTACGCAGGTCGCGCCGCGCGCGCAATCGCTAAAAGCGCCCGTCCACCCAGGTGCCGGTGGCGCTGCGGCTTCCCGACGACCCGTCAGGCCGCTCGATGCAGCAGTTCGAGAAAACGCTGCGCCGGCCGGCTCAAGGGCCAGTCCTTGCGCACCAGGCTGCCGTAGGCGGGCAGCTTCTGGCGGATGCGGTAGGGCACGATGCGCAGCACGCCGTGATCGGCGTCGCGCCGCGCCACCGCCTCGGGGATCACCGCCACCAGCTCCGAGCGTCGGATCAGGTTGATGGTCGTCAGGATCGAGCCGGTCTCGATGAGTCCTTGCGGCAGCGTCGCGTCGTGGTCGCGGAACTCGTGCTCGATGACGTCGCGCATCGGGCTGCCGGGCGGCTGCAGGATCCACGGATAGGCCAGCAGCGACGCGAACTCGACCCGCCGCCGGCGCGCCAGCGGATGGTCGTTGCCCACCACCACCGAAAGGCCCTCGTCCTCGATCGGCGTGAAGCTGTACTCGAACTGCGGCAATCCGACCCGGCGGCCGATGACGACCTCGAGCACGCCTTCGCGCAGTTGCGCCAGCAGCCGGTCGCTGGTGTCGACCGCGATCTCGATGGCCAGCAGCGGAAACAGCGCCTTGAGTCCCAGCAGCGCTTCGGACAGGCGCCCCGGCGACGCCGCCATGATGCTGCCGACCGAGAACCTGCCCGCGCTGCCCAGCCGCAGTTCGCCCAGCTCGCGGTTCAGCGCTTCCATGCTGCCGCGGATGCCGCGGAAGTAGCCGGTCACGCGGACGCCGGCGTCGTTGAGCTGCAGGCCGCGGCCGACGCGCTCGAACAGCGGCTGGCCCAGTGCGCTTTCGAGCTCCTGCAGCATCTTGGTGGCCGCCGGCTGCGTCATGCCGAGCTGAAGCGCGGCCGCCCTCAAGGTGCGCATCTCGTCGATCGCGAGGATCAGTGCAATCTGCCGCATGCGCAGCCGGTTGAGCAGCTGCGGCGTGCTCTGCTGGCGATCCAGCGAACCCATGATTGATCACCCCTGGTTATTGATTGATCACGAGTTTTTAGTTTACGGCAATCAATTGCGTTCCTACCATCCCGGCATCGGTTCAAAACACACATTGGAGACACGCGAATGAAACGACAACTCGCCGCGGCGACGGCGGCGCTCGCGCTCGCCTGGACAGCCGGCCTTGCCCAGGCAGAGGATTGGCCGACCCGCTCGGTCAGGATCCTGGTCGGCTCGGCGCCCGGTGGCGGCACCGACGCCATGGCCCGCGCCGTGGCCGATCGGCTGGGCCCGCTGTTGAAGCAGCCGATGGTGGTCGAGAACCGGCCGGGCGTCTCGAACACGCTGGCCGCGGACGCCACCGCCAAGGCCACCGACGGCCACACCATGGTGATGGGCGTGGTCACCGCCCACGCGATCGCGCCGCACCTGATCAAGCTCGGCTACGACAACAACCGCGACCTGGTGCCTGTGGCCTTCGTCGGCGCCGTGCCCAACGTGCTGGTGGTGAGCAACACGCTGCCGGCCGATTCGGTGGCGGCCCTGGTGCAGCTCGCGAAGCAAGAGCCCGGCAAGCTCAACTACGCCACCAGCGGCGCCGGCAGCACCCAGCACATCGCGGCCGAGATGTTCAAGGACGCGACCCGGATCGACATCACGCATGTGCCCTACAAGGGCAGCGGGCCGGCCCTGATCGACCTGATCGGCGGCCAGGTGCAGCTGAGCTTCGACACCCTGCCCTCGGTGATCGGGCAGATCAGGAACAACAAGATCCGCCCCCTGGCCGTGGCCGCAGCCACGCGCAACCCGCAACTGCCCGACGTGCCGACCCTGGCGGAGGCCGGTGTGCCGGGCGTGGAGATGAGCGCCTGGTACGGCATCTACATGCCGGCCTCGACGCCGAAGGCGGTGCAGGAGAAGGTGCACGACGCCGTCAACCAGGTGCTGGCGATGCCCGAGACCCAGGCGCGCCTGGAGGCCATCGGCGCCGAGATCACGCCGATGACGCAGGCCCGGTTCGCGGCCTTTCATGCGGCCGAATACAAGCGCTTCGGCGACATCATCAAGAAGAGCGGCATCCGGCTGGACTGAGATGAAAACCCACCCCCGTATCGGCTCACTTCGTGTAGCCGAGTACCCCCTCAAGGGGGCGACACCAGCGGCCTGGCAAAGCCAGTTCCGCGGTGTCTCCCGCCTCGGTTGTGCCGGTTTCATGCGTCGCGGGTGGCGCGAATGCGCAATGGAAAGCTGAAATGAAAAGCCCCCACGCTCCGCACTTCGTGTCGTCGCTGCCCCCCGAGGGGGCCCAGGCCGCCTTGGGAGCGGCCCGGCGCCGGCCTGACATGAAAAGCCCCCACGCTCCGCACTTCGTGTCGTCGCTGCCCCCCGAGGGGGCCCAGGCCGCCTTGGGAGCGGCCCGGCGCCGGCCTGACTCCTCACCCCTGCCCGTCGTGGCCCTCACCCTCGGCGACCCCGCCGGCATCGGCGCCGAGCTGATCGCCCGCCTGCTGGCCCGGCGCGACGCCGCCGCGCTCGCCAACATCGTGCTGGTCGGCGACCGCTGGCTGTGGGAAGACGGCCAGCGCATCGCGGGCCTGAAGGTCGAGACCGACGACGTGCCCTCCTTCGACGCGGTGCGCGAGCGCGGCGGCACTGCACGGCCCGCCTTCCTCGCGATCGACAGCATCGACCCGGCGCAGGTTCACCTCGGCCAGGCCGAGGCCGCGGGCGGGCGCTCGGTGCTGCAGGTGCTCGACCGCTGCATGGACGCCACGCTGGCCGGCGAGGTCGACGCGATCTGCTTCGCGCCGCTGAACAAGCAGGCGATGAAGATCGGCGGCATGCGGCACGAGGACGAGCTGCACCACTTCGCCGCCTACCTGGGCGTCACCGGCTACTTCTGCGAGTTCAACACGCTGGGCGATCTCTGGACTTCGCGCATCTCCTCGCACGTGCCGATGAAGGACGTGTCGCGCTACATCACGGCCGAGCGCATCGAGCAGGCGGCCACGCTCATCTACCGCTCGCTGCTGGCCAGCGGCGTCGCGCAGCCGCGGGTGGCGATCGCGGCCTTCAATCCCCACGGCGGCGACGGCGGGGTCTGCGGCCGCGAGGAGGTCGAGATCATCGCGCCGGCGGTGAAGGCGCTGCAGGCGCGCGACTGGCCGACAGAGGCGCCGTTCGACGGCCCCTTCCCGGCCGACACCATCTTCCTGAAGGCGCAGGCCGGCGACCACCAGGCGATCGTGACCATGTACCACGACCAGGGCCAGATCGCGATCAAGCTGCTCGGCTTCAGCCGCGGCGTGACCGTGCAGGGCGGCTTGCCGATTCCGATCACCACGCCCGCCCACGGCACGGCCTACGACGTCGCCGGCCAGGGCAAGGCCAGTGTCGAGGCCACCTGGCAGGCCTTCCGCATCGCGGCCCGAATGGGGAATGCCCGGCTGGCGGGCACTCCCCCAAGGGGAGCGCAAGCCCGCCCTTAGATGAGAGAGAGAAAAGTCATGAAGATCAAATCCGTCCGCGCCCGCGTTTTCGAATGGAAGGGCAAGACCGTTCCGCCCCAGGGCAACTTCTGCTCCAACGCGATGGACCTGCTCTATTCGCCGGCCGAGACCATGAGCACCTTCCGCTTCCATGCCTGGACGGTGGTCGAGATCGAGACCGACGACGGCATCGTCGGCCTCGGCAACGTGGCGCTGGCGCCGGGCATCGCCAAGGCCATCATCGACCAGTACCTGGCGCCGCTGGT
>NZ_JBFUHO010000067.1:0-36307 GCF_056402355.1 Variovorax sp. P4_B11 | reverse complement strand
CATCAACCCGATGCTGGGGTTCAAGGTCTTCGACCGTGCTGCGGTGACGATCGCCGGCGTCGAGCTGCTGCACCGAGTTCGCAAGGGTCAGTTCAATCTCGGTCGGCTGCATGTTCGGGGCCAAGCTGCGCCCGCGATCTGGAATGCCGTGCTTTCGGCATAACCTGCGCGGCCCTCTGTAGACGTCGCTCGGCTTCCCCCAAACTTTGCACCAGAGCCCTTAATTTTTCGTACAAGCATTGTATCACGGATGAGACCGGCGTACCCTTGAACATCCACCGTCGCAGCCTCATGCGCCGGTTGCGAATAGTCTAGTAAGCGGAAATATTAGCCATTTTTGAATCGCTCAGTTTTGGAGAAAAGCATGCACATATTCCATTCCCTAGCGTCGGTCTTAGGACTCCTATTGGCGATTTCTGGGGCAGTCGCTGGCCCCATTGTTGTTCCTGTCCATACGACTCCACTACATAGTGGCGTCAAGATCGTTGGGCCATATGTTTTGCATGAGATATCTCCAAATCAATGGACAGCGACAAGGTCAAATCTTTTGAGCTCTTCACCCTCGACAAAGCTTTCTCCCGCAACCCTCCCCACACAGCAACCAGTAAGCGTAGAATGGATTCGCAATCATCCTGGTAGCGTTTATCGTGTTGAGTTGCCTCGCGGCGAGACTATTAGTGACCCAGAACTTTTAAAGCTCCTCGATGTAAAATAGTCGACCCTGCGAATCCCCGCAGCCCGGTACGAATACTGGATTTCAAGGGATAGCCCGGGTGAACCGATTCGCCTTGGAACCATGGAACAGGCCATTGATTTCTGGTTTGACCGATGCCGGATCGCTGGAGCTCAAGCATCAACTTTGCAGGGTCAACGACAATGGAGGATACCTGTCGATCAACTAGCATCTTCATCGGAGGTAAATCCCGCCTGTAGTTCTTCAACAGAAATTGAGTCACCCATTAAATACATAGTGGAAACAAGATTGGCTCTGAATACTTCTCTCTCACGAAAGCGCGAGGGATATATTTGCAGGTGAACGTCATACACCTCTTGGAACAATCGTCGCGCTTCCCCCAAATGTCCTTGAGCCTTTAATGTAACAGCCAAGCTGTTCTTGGAGCCTAACGTAAGAATATGCTCGTCGCCTAAATTGGCGCTACGAGCTTCTAAAATTTTAATTTGAAGCAATTTCGCCCGGCAAAAGTACTTCTGAGAATGAAGTATATTTGCAAACTCATGCAATGAGCTCAAAGTTTCTATGTGCTCCGCCCCGAGCACGCTCCTTCTTCTTCGCCAAGCGCGCCTTAGAGTATTTTTTGCCTCCCTTGCATTGCCCTGCAACTTCAGAGTCAAAGCTAAATTGTGCATACAGCTCAATGTCTCAGGGTTTTCTTCTCCTAAAATCTTTGTTCGGGCGGTGGCCTCGGCTTGCTGCAGTCTCAAGGCACCGGCAAAATCTCCAAAATCAACTTTTGCCAGTGCCAAATTTCGCATTGAACTTAATGTGTCGGGATGTTCAAGTCCTAGTTCGCTACGGCGAACCTCTAATAGCCACTCCTGCATTTCCACTGATTTTAATCGGTCCTCTTCGTTTTCCTGCAAGTACATAAAGAGCGCCAGATTGAGATACGAGCGGAGTGTGTTTTCATCCATTTCTCCGACATTACGCCGCTGTAGATTGAAGACCCAGCGTTGGAGGTCTAGAGCCCTCCCAAACTCACCCATTGCAAACAGTCCTTGTGCATAGTTGTTGGCTGCATCCCATGTATCAGGGTCGTCATCACTGAACAATCGTCTTGTCTGCAGGAAAAGTTGTTCCAGCCGCTCCTTTGCGCCACGTAAGTCACCCTGATCGAGCACTGTGCAGGCGATGTTACTCAACGAGCGAATTGCACGGCGGTCATTTGGGCCGCTAATGGATGCTCGAAGTAAGAATCCTTGTTCGAACAGAACCCTGGCATCGCTGAACTTTCCGACACCACGCGCCAGCAAGCCGACTTCATCTGCCAAAAAACAGGCGTCATCCGCAACCGAGTGTGCGAGGGGAAGGTCAGTCTTTGCTGATTCAACGCATACCTCCCGTACTATACGTAGCGTTATTCCAAACATGCTCCAATCCACATCAACTGGCGGCTTGGCAGCCTCTTCTTCTAGCCAGAACTTGATGGCTTCAATTGAGTGATTTAACAATAACCAATACTGTCTAATGTCATTCCTCATTTCATGCACAGTGCGTGCTAATAGCGCATGTATGTAAACGTATCCCGGATCCAGCCCTGAATCTCCCCGAATAACCGCAGCGCTCTGAAGTTTGACGCGCGCAATTTCGAAAGCGATTCGCGCTTCAGCGTATCCATAGGCAGTGATAACTCTCACGGCTAGTCGGGTAGGCAAGGGATGAGGCGAAATCAACGCCGCAAGCCGCAAAACAATCCAACTCGCACGATTATCTGAAAGACTGATTTCGTCGTCGTCTCCAGGTAGATTCGCCAAGCTTCGCTCAAACGTCTTAACAATGCTCCGCGCGTGGCCAGTTGGCAGCGCAGTTTCAAGCGAATTAATCAATCTCTCCAAGCTTTGATCGATGGGCTCTTGGAGCAGTTCTAGAAAAGCTTTATATCCCTGAATCAATACCAAATTAGCACACAATTCGAGCGCTAAAGGAAGATTTCCCAGTTGTGAAATAATCTCTTTTGCGCACATTCTTTCCTGTTGATTTATTGGTCTACGTCGACGCCCGAGAATTCTCAGGGCTTCGCTATCATCAAGTGACGACACAGAAAAATGGTGAAACCCTGTGTCTATTGGGTTGCCTTCCCGTATGGTTGCGATGCAATGAACATTTAAATCAGAAGGAAGCCAAAGTCGCAAATATTTGGTATTAGCGGAGCGCGGCAAATCGTCGACAATCCAAAGGTATTCGGCCGAAAATTGCTGCGCTCTGGTGCGTCGTCGCAATTTTCTGTCAATGGCTGTTTTTAGCTTTGTAATACGCTCTACCGGTTCCGTCACGCCCGACAATAGATCATCGGTGAAGATGCCGAGTTTTCCTTGTGCTATCTGACTTAGCGAACTCTCGAGTCGCTCGTGCCAATTGCCTTGGAGGGGCGTAACACCGTCTTCCGTGGAGCCTGCCAACCAAATAATGCCCGCGGGATATATAGCAGCGAAACGAAGCGCATATTGCTCTGCGAGCATGGTCTTACCTTCGCCGCCCCACCCTGTAATAGCCACTGGCGCTTTTACATACCCATACATGCCAAGTCGTCCTTTGTCAAGGTCGTGAAACAATCTGAGCAAGTCACCGTCACGTCCTACCCATCCGGGATGTCTCGGGGGCTCGCGTTCATACCAATGGGGTAAGAGTTTCTGCGCCCGCGTAGCACCCATTGGCCCATCTATCTGCTCCAATCTCGATGAGAGAATTGATATGAGATTGGAGGGTTCGGAACAAAGCCGTGCTTGGTCTGCAAGCGATTCAGGAATGATGTGGTCGAAAGTCCCTGTCGGATCAATGCAAACTATGCGTTGAAGTCCGCTCGCCCGTGAGGCAAGCAGGGCCTGGCCTAACTCCCAAGTGCAAGCCTTTGACTGCAGATAGGTAGGGTCAAACCAGGCAAGTAGTAGTTTACTTGCTGCCAAACCGCTTTCGATGCTTCTCTGAATAGAAGCATCGTCGTTCCTTCGATCTTCGTCGCGATAGAACGTAAGTTTGGCCTCATCTAAAAGATTGCAAAACGCTAAAACGCCGGGCTTAAGCGAGTGCCGATAGCTAATAAATATGTCATACATATCTGAGCTCGCGTTTTCTGTGGTTGACGTATTTGAGGAGTGGCCGATATTCAATTGGTCTTGAAAAAGTCGTCATCCCACCAAGTTGACTCGCAAAGCGCTGCGAAGGCCCTAGTACGGCGGCCTGCATGGCTTGTTAGTAGCACACAGTATTCCTCGTGACTTTGAACGCGCTCGGGTAGCCGCCGCCCGAGCTTCTCGATCTTTTCCGCAAGCAGGCGCATGACGGCCAGCAGCGCCTGGAACCCATCGCGCAACCCTAGTCCGCACACATCGCCGTTACCGGGCCGCTTGACCTGGTTGGCGCGCATGCCGGCACCGCTCTCGCGCGAAAGAAGTTTCTCGATGGCGATCATCTGGCGACTGCGCTGCCGGCTCGATAGGTCTTGCAGGCCTCGCTGCTTCTGGAGGTAGATGTCACCACATGGCAGGACGCCCAAGCGCAGCAGGGGCGCGAGGTGCCGCGCGTCACGGTCGCCGTCCGCGTACTTGAGTCCGGAACAGGTCTGGATCATGCATAGATTGGCCAAGTGCACGGCGAACTCCAATTCTTGCAAACGTTGCCAACTCAAGCTCGTTCGTAACTGCAGATCAGGTAAAGATCCTCAACGTCTGCGCGGATCGAAGGGGTCCCGACTTCGATCTTGAGATCGTCGCTAGCGGGGATCGGAGTGCCCTCTTCGTACAAGAGTTCTCCGTATGCGTCGCCGATGCCTGGCGGCGTGCTAGGTACGTTCATCACCGCCGGATTGCCCGCAAGCACGCGAATGACCGTCGCGCGCAGAGGGTCTGGACTCACGCGTGCATACAACCCGACAGCGTTGATCTTCTCAGGGACTCCGATGGTGAATGGGAGCCTGTCCTTGTCGATCTTGACCGTTAGCGGCTTCGTTGCTGCGGCGTCGCTCTTCCACAGCCGCCAGGCATCCGGAAAATCTCGCTTCAAGTCGAAAAGGCAAAATCGCTGACCCTTTGGGATTGGCCGCTTGTCCCCGTCGATGGCTGTGTAGCGCAAGTGAAGGATAAAGTCGGCGATCTTCGTGAGATCGAATGCGTTTTGACTTAGCTCCAGGTCGATGTTCCAGGTGCTAATGGCGCCTGCTCCCTCGAAGGGCTGGAAGCGTTCGTCTCGAAGATTCTGCTCGAACAGGCCGCTGTCATTGGCCCCAGTGCTCGTCACAATGGTGTCCCTCGCCACGGTTTCCTTGACCGGCTCCGCCGTGCCTTGTCGAACGCTGCTACTTGTCAACGACAGCTTGCAGTTCACGCTGGTGTAGGGGCCGGTCACCGCCGGAATCGACACGGCCACCGCCTTGATCCGGCGCAGTTGGTGGTCACGGTAGTCCGTATCGAACAGCTCCTCCGAAAGATCGAAACTGCAGTGGCCTGTTTCGCGGAGCTTCATCAACTCTTTCGGGCTGACTCGCGCCAGGGACACATGCTTTGTGATCTCAAATCGGCGCTCACAGCCGTCCAGGTAGGCGACTTCCAGGCGCTTGAGGTCCTGCGAGAGGCGTTCTCCGGCAAGCAATCCGCTGTGGTAGCTATCCCAGTGGTCATTGCGGATGACCGAAGGGGAGGTGCTTCCCAACTCGCGCTGACTAGCCTTCTCCGCCCGCTGCGCCATGCCCTGGGCCAGACGATACGACGAGAAATACAACCTCGATATCTCCGCGGCCGTCCATTCGTAAAGCTGCTCATTGGTGTACTTGTCGCGCAGGAATTGCTCAACGTCGCGAGATGCCTCGATTTGCTGCTCATGATTCGCGATCTCAGTCGTAGCAATGGCTTCGCGAATTTCGGCAGTCAGGATCTGCGCCTCGATCTGTGTGCGTTCGCGCGCTGCGAGTTTCAATTGCAGTGCCCAGTCGTAGGCGCGAAGGACGAGCGAGGCTTGTTTGGACAGCCGCGTGCTTTCGGCCCCCTTTCCGGTAGCATAGGCGCGCCAGCTTGCCGCGACGGCACTGAACGCTTGCCCCAGGTTGACCGAAATCGTAGGGGACGGATATGGAGCTGAGAGGTTATAGGTGATGCTGGCGGACAGAGGATGGGCTATCGCTGCAGCAACTTCCCAGGTTCCAGCGGCGCTCTGTCCTATTTGCGCCTCGGCCATAGCCTCAAAGTCTTGGCTTTCCTGTTGCATCATCACCGTACCTTCGGCAGCCTTCATGGCGGGCGCGCCGACAGTGACCGCTAGAGCTTCCAGCCCGCCCTCCGCGCCAACGGCCGGCAGTGTTTGCCGGGACGTACGCAGGAGCTGTGCGTAGTGCTCGCCGCGGGCCTCTGTGAGGGCGAGCGACTTCTCGAGAGCGGCCTTACTGCGCTGCGCCTCCTGAAGCTGCGCCTGCTTGACTGCGCGGACGCGCTCGAGCAGTTCGACCTCATGACGAGTTCGCAACCGCCCAAGCAGCTCTGCATCACGCTTCTCGAGGGCTGAGAGCAAAGCGGCGCCAAACGACTTCACCTCTGCACAAAGCTCATTCGCCTTTTGAACGAGGAGATTGAAGCGGAAATGTGGTGAGGGGCCTGTCAGTTCATCAAGGATTTGCTGCAGATCCAAGCCCGCCGCCGTCGCGCGCACCAGCAGCGCCGGGTCGATGGGCACGTCCCAAAGCGACAGAAGAAGAGCGCGCCCCTCGATGTCCTTGCAGTGGCGCACCTTGTAGAGTCGATCCTCGATGGTGTCCTGGTATTTGCCAAGCTTGTCGTTCTTGGGAAAGCAAAATAGCGCCACCGATCCCAAGTATGGGCTCGGGGCTGGCAAGCTGGTCAGATCGGGCATCAGCAACTCACCGATTTCGACTTCGGCGTTGGCCAGCCCCGTGCGGTTGAAGCTGAGATTTGACGTCAAAGACTCAAAAGTCTGCGGTGAGGGTAGCGCTCTGGGCGGCACTTGCTGTGGCCGCTTGCCGACCAACCGATGGGCCAGGACGTAAAACTGCGTTGCCTCGTTCAGGCTCTCCATTGTCTCTCTGCGGAACGAGTTGTCGCCCCACTCGACGAGCAGATCAACGTACAGGAAGAATGTCGCACGCATGTAAGCCGCAATGCGGAGAGAGGCGATTGCATGCGGACGGAAGGGGTCTCGGCGCATCGCGTCGACCTGCTCTGTTAAATCAGCGTCGTGAACGGGCAGCAACGCGCGGACCTCTCCAGGCCGCGACTTCGCCAGGTCCCGCAACGGGGGCGCGATCCAGAAGCGCTCTGGGCCCGTAGTCGAATGCTGCGTCGGATCGAAGATGCAGTGAAGCCATCGTCGCGCGTCTGCAAAGCGCCGATTGCGCGAGAGTCGATTCGCAATGATGAATGGAATGTGGAAGAAGACTTCCCAGTAGTAGACCTGGTCCACGGACTTTCGGTCAAATGGGCGAGTCAAGGAACGATCGTCGGGTGTCCATGCACTTTGCGATTGGGCAGCCGGGGTGTAACCGATCTCGTACAGGCCTATGGGACCCTGTACCGACGCATGCTCGCGCAGCCCCAGTGCGAGCGTGGGGCTGAGAACCGTCGAAGCCACACCGCCAACGCCTTCCTCGATGAGGACAAATGACCCTGGCTCACTATAGGCGAACAGGTCCCCCTCAGTCCCGGCTTGGTCGAGGCAGGCCATCGGCACGAGCTTGCCACCGCTCTGCACCCGAGATTCCTGTTTCCCGAGGACAAAGCGATTTCCCGATCCTTCGTAGCAATACGCCATCCCGAAGACACGTGTTCCCATTGGTGGGGAAATAGGCGGGCCGCTTGCCGAAGGGATGTGCGAACCGCAATCGGCGATATCAATGCCAATGGTGTTTACTAGCCGCCACGCAAGGTCGGTGGAATCCTCTGGCTTGAGAGTGCAATCGATTGGTATGACCCGATAAAAGGTCATCTCTCCTTTGTAGACCGATATGTTGAAGATGCCGTTGGCTTTGAAGCTGAACTGATCGTAATGGATTCCACTAGAGTCCAGGATTGCATATGAGGCCTCAATCTCCCAGTGGACCATTGCTTTCGGCTCGTTAGTAGCCCACGAAGAATAGTCCTCTGGCAGATGCAGGGAAAATGTGCCGTCCTTGGAAACGTCTCTGTGGATTTGCATGTCCCATGAGAACGGCTCCTCAACATTGCTGCGTCCTGGCGATTGCCCCTTAAGTACCCGCTCGGTCGCAAGACCTGTTTCGGGGACTACAACTCTTGTGATGCGATATTGGAGTGACGCACCAGCAAGCAGATGCCCGACCTTGTCTACGACCCACCCCTTAATCAGCGGGGTGCCTTTGAGCAAAGTATTGAATTCGTCGGAGGGTACTGGGTCGGGGCGGCTATCCAATTGCTTCGGTTTGAAGTCGTCTGCAATGTGACAATCCAGGAAGATGCCGTATGTCGATACCCGCGCGCGAAACGAGATGACTTCGCCGGGCGGCCTTTGCGTAACAGTTACCACTGTCAGAGGTTTGTCCAGCTTGAGCTGGTGGCGCCGCGACCAGCGGCCGGCATCGTACTCGCTCCAATAAAAGGTAATTCCCCAAGCGGCCTTCGGGGCTAGTCCCGCGCCTTCCTGCGGTGGCGACGCATCTCGGACGGAAGCCCAATACAGGCGCAGGCGCCCGTGGAGCATCAACAAGATCAAATGCTCGCTGTCGAGCTCCATCTCGACTCGCTCCCAAGGGGTCCATCTGCCCAAGTCGGTGGAATCGAGCTTTGAGCGGCGCCGGTACCAGTGGACATGAGGCAAGGAGGTCGTTCGCGCCACGATGTGCAGGAGTTCTCCTTGGCCCTGCGGGTCGCGGTGGATGGCCACGGGTTCCAAATTCGACACTGTCGCAAGCTTGTCGAGGTAGGCTTGCAGTGCCCGCTCCGCACTTTCCTGAGTCAGCTCGGCTTGGCCGAGTTCGGATTCGAGCTCCCTGAAGAACGGCGACTTCGTCTCGCGCAGTTCCGGCTCTACCCAGTTTTCCGGGTAGAGAAACACCTTCCGATTGGCCTCCCAAATGCGATAGATACTCCGCCACTCGGTCCATTCACTGGCCTTGCTCGGCTCCAGTTGCACAGCCTTGCCATTCAGCCCGAACTCGAGCCCCATCAAGCAACGCTGAATGAAAAGTTGCGTGGTACTCACGGCGTTCTTGATACGGCTCGTTCGCATGCACGAGCTCATCTCTATATCTGTGAGGTAGTGCGCGTAGAGATCGTCGGCGGTTCGCACGGCGGGCGGTAGGCCTCGGGGCCGAACGTGGAGCAGGTAGTCGACTAGTGCGTCTCGCCGCCGTTCACGCAGCCGATCAGCGAGCGGCTTTGACACCGCCAGCCAAGAAGCCCGATCACGCCGTGCACGAACGAGCCGATTCAGCGCTTCAGCATCCGTGTTCGCAACGATGAGAGCCACAGCCTCTGCGGACGCACCCACGCGGCGCGCGAGCTCGAACGCCCGCTTCATGTGCGCGTATGTTGATGGCTTTGGTGGAGACTGGACCGGATCGGCGTTCGCCGGCAGACTCCATCGAACGTCATCCTTGCTCCAGCCTGTGACATCGACGAGCGCGTCGATGAAGTGGCTCAGATCGGGCGACTCGATGACGCCGTAAAGCGGCAGGTGCGGGTTGACCGCTGCACGTCGCGCCTCGAGATAGTCCAACAAGCCTTCAAAGGCAGAAAAGGTCAATGCCGGGCTGCCAGCCGAAGAGAGATTGAGGCTGCTGGGGAGTTCCAGGAGCGCTGCGTTGGTGCACAGCCAAGCGGCTTCGTCGTCCGGGAGTTGTGTAAATTGGAGCAGCTTCGCGAGCTTGTCAAGAAGACGGATCGCCGCCGAGCCCTCCAGCGGCGCGGGCTTGCCTGAGGTCGTCAAGCTCTGCAGCAGCGAAGTCCACGCAGGCTTGACTGCAGCGATAGTCAACGGGCCCATGCCCGACGCATGTGCCAAACCCTGGATGAGTCGCTCGTTCCGCTGTGCGAGCACTTGGTCCGCCGTTTGCTCTTCGGTGCCCACGTCGAGCATGGCGCGGCGCAGTTCGTCGAGGACGGATTGAACGTCCGCGTCGGAACGTCCCAGGCGTGCGTCGACTTCGGGGAGGCTCGCGAGAATGTATTCAAGCTCGTCAATCGCCAGCCCGGTGGCGCGAAGTCGCGATACCGCCTCGACGAGCTGCCATGTGACACGCGGCCCGGTCGCAGCGTTGCCCAATGTCCCCGTAGCAAATGGAACCTTGGCAACAAGGGCCATGACGCGGACCAGATCATTCTGGGCCAAGCCAAGACCTCGGGCCAAAGCGGCGTAGCGAAACAGCCGTGACAGATTGGCCAGCGTCAAGCTGTGAGGTGCGGCGCCTCTGAGTGCGCTGGCGGTAAGTGCGAGAACGGCTCGTTCGTCCAACGCAAGAGCGGCCCTGATCCCGGGAAGGTGGTCCTCCACGCTACCTTGCAACAGTGCAGGATCTTCGACGAACGCTGGGTCCAACACATCTTGCCCCAACCTTGCCCGGAAGACGCGTTCGTACAGCGACTGTAGCGGCCGCGGCCCTTCGTCCGAAGGGTTCCGCCAGGAGACCGTATCGACATCGCCGAAGAAGGCCGCAATGTGTTCGAGAGGCAGTTTCAACGATTGGCGCAACCGCTCAACATGGCTCAGCGCGACGAGCACGTCGCTTGTGATGTCGGGCGCACTCAGAGAACGCAGAACGACATCAAGATCGCGAATCGCCCAGCCGAGCCGCCGCCACAGGCGAACAAATCGATGCAGCCTGTCGAGCGTGGCCGCATCGAATCCTGCCACGGCGAGCTTCGTCTGGTCACAGGTCGCGGGCGCCGTCAGATCGATAGGCACGACGGACAGCTTCCGTCCAACTCCAGCCGCAGGGTTCAGAAAGCGTGTTTCGAGTAGTTGAACGAGGTCTACATAGGTGAGACCGGTGCGCTCGATGAGCATCGCGACCGAAGGGATGACAGCCAGGGTAGGCCAGAACTGGGTCCAGAACTTATCCAAGCTCGCGCCGACCAAGGGGCTTTGGACAATGTCCGCCTCAGCCAACGGCATGCCGAGGCATTCGCTCACGGCCGGCAAGGACTCAAGCGCCGCGATTGGGGTCACGCCGTTGGTTCCCAGCACAGCGAAAGCTACCAGAGCATCCTGCCGACTCAATCCGCCTTGATCCAGGAGAGCTCGCGTCTCTTCCCAATCGAGATCGAGCGGTAGTGACCAGGGAAACGTGCTGGCCTTGAGTTTGGCGTAGGCACCCCGGTTGATGTATTCAGGGGCAGCCATCAGTTCCTCGCTGACACCGCTGGTCTGCCGGCTCCTCGCGATGACCTGTACGGACGCGTTTTCCCCGTTGTTGGAAACCGAATACAGGTATCCACCGTCCGTGATGAACCACTTCTTGAAATGCCGTTCTGACAGCACTGTGTCCTGAAGCAGGAAAATCTCCGCTTCAGAGCTCAACTCAATGGCGTTCGCGGAATCTTTGAACGCTGATCGGATCCCCTGTGTGACGCTGCGCGCATCCAGATCGGTGACGGGATTGAAGCCGACGTTGTTAGTGCCGCGCGCGAACACGTCGATGCGCCCGGGACCCCATGCGACGGCGGCGGGATCGGAGCTGATCGGCTCCGGAGCGACTTGGCGCCACGTGGACCACGACGAGCCGTTCCAAGAAATCGTGTGCAGGGTGTCATCGGTGCTGCGCGCGAACACGTCGAGCCGGTTGGGAGCCATCGATGCCACAGCCGGTCCCGAGTTGAACAGACCGCCCCCGAGCAAGCTCCAACCCGTCCAGCTACTGCCGACCCAGGAGATCTTGTACATGCGGTTGTCGGTGCCGCGCGCGAACACGTCGATGCGCCCGGGACCCCATGCGACGGCGGCGGGATCGGAGCTGATCGGCTGCGGAGCGAGCTGGCGCCACGCGGACCACGACGAGCCTGTCCAAGAAATCGTGTACAGGGTGTCATCGGTGCTGCGCGCGAACACGTCGAGCCGGTCGGGACCCATCGATGCCACGGCGGGTCCCGACTTGAACAGACTGTCCCCAAGCGGGCTCCAACCCGTCCAGGTACTGCCGTCCCAGGAAATCGTGTACATGCGGTTGTCGGTGCCACGCGCGAACACGTCGATGCGCCCGGGACCCCATGCGACGGCGGCGGGATCGGAGCTGATCGGCTGCGGACCGAGCTGACGCCACGTGGACCACGACGAGCCTGCCCAAGATATCGTGTACAGGGTGTCATCGGTGCCGCGCGCGAACACGTCGAGCCGGTTGGGACCCGTCGATGCCGCGGCGGGCCCCGAGTTGAAGGGCCGGTCCCCGAGCGGGCTCCAGCCCGCCCAGCTACTCCCATCCCAGGAGATGCTGAACATGAGGTTTGCGGCAACCGTGAAGGGCGCGAACGCCGTGGGCGCGACCGCCTCCTCCAGCACCTCGTTCACGATGTCGATGTACGGCAGTTCCGTGTTGGCGTTGGCGCACGAAAGTGCAATCCGTTTGAGATCGGGCCGACGTGCGTTGAGCAAGCTCCACGGGGCCTGGGGATCATTGCCGTCGCCCGCCTCCCGCAAAAATTGAAGCGTGTCAACGAAATACGCGGCTGGGCCCAGGAATGAGCGGCAATGCTCACAGTCGCAGAGATCACCATCGCCGAAAAGGGTTTGATAGTCTGCAGCGTTGACAAAGGCGGGCGATGCGGCATCGCTCAGCGAGCGGGCGTTCATGAGCGCCAGCAAAGCCGCGTCGCCGACGTAGGCTGCCCGCATGTACACGTGCTTGGCCACCACGGGGCCGCCGAGTGGGGATGCAAGCTCCACTTCGAAAACACGTTTTGGATCTTTCAACACCTTTGTCGCCGAGTGGTATCCCCTCTCTATGAGAGCCACCACGGGGCTATAGCGATCAGTTAGCGCTGGGCCCTGCTCCGGGCCCGCGCTCACAGCTTTCGGTTCGGGAACGAGTCGAAACACACGCTGGATCGATTCCAGGTCCTGCACCAATGTTTCGCGGTCAGTGACACCCTCGAACCGGTGGTCGCGCTCGGTGTCATCGCCGAGCAGATCCTTGAGCTTCGTCGTGCGAATGTCGAAGTCGGGGTTAGCCTTGAAAAAGCGCAACCAGTCCTGACGCCGCCCCTGCGGAATCTCGCGATCGGGGTTGTCCAGGTCACGCAGCGCCCTCTCCTGAAAGCTTTCGTTCGGCAGTCGCGCCTCGACCTCGGCCGTCAGAATCCGGGCATAGTTGTCGAGCTTCGCCTCGGGCGTGTCACCTGGCGTATCGCTCGGGGCGCCCACACGCGAACCTGCCGAAGTCGACGAATCAAGCACCTTGCGCCAATCCGCCACGTCGAACGCGGCCAATCCCTTTGGATCGTTCCAGCGCCCATCCGTAGCCGCTGCCTGCTCCACAGCCTCCAGCAATGGCGCGTGGTCGCGGCTCATGGATTTCAGTATCAGCACATGGCTTGCTCGTGCGATATCTTGTGCACCAAGTCCGATTCTGATCAATGACGTTGACAGCGCCTCCACATCTGACCCGTGCACCGCATAGGCGTCGGCGAAGTTCGCGAACTGATCCGGTCCGAGTGAGCGCCGGATCCGGACTAGCCATGGGTCGCGCTCGCTTTTGCCACCATCGCTGGCGGATCCGACGATCTTGTGGACGCGACGGCTGAAGAGTTGACGCGCGTACTCTGTCGCGCGCTCGCCTACCGCAGCGGGCACCGTGTTTAGCTGTGCGGCGAGCTCGAGGCTGGATTGAAGCTTTTCGACGGGCTGTGCAGAAAGCTTCTCGACATCGGTGGGCAAGTCAAGACGGAGCCAGCCGTAAAACGCAGCCGCCGGAATGTATCGATAGGCTACATGCGTGTGGATGTCCGAGTTGATCTGTCGTGTCTCGATCTCGAACTGGGCGGCTTGAGCCAGCATTGCAATGTGTTGGGGCGCGATACCGGAATCGTTAGCGATAAAGTCGACGTCACGTTCGGTCAATGCCGCAATAGGCAAATCATCCCCATCGTCGGCTTGCCCTACAAGCAGCGGAGTGATGGCGTCAAGGTGGCGTTCGTACTCGGATAGTCTCAGTTCCATGTGGGGAACCTGAAGATCAATCTCCGCCACCGCGGGAGCGTTGAACATCGTGTGGGATTCGATTAGCGGCCGATCCTGATCGCTGGTGCTATTTGGGGAAAGAACGCGTATGAGCAGATCGGCGTTGTCCTTTTCCGCCCGGCTGGATTGGCCTCTCGAGTAGCGGATTTCATATCGCCCGTTCGCGTCGGTGACGACCTCGTTGCCCAACGGCTCAAAGGTGCGCAAGTCGCGATCGAGCGCGCGGACTGTGAGCCCGGGCGCTGGCGCGCCACCGACCTGCGTGACCCTGCCTTTGACGACAAACTCATCGGCGCCGGCCGCATCGAAGGCCCCGAGCTCCTTCAGCAGACGATTCAGCAGATCGGCTGTCCCGTCGTCCACGACCCCGCCCAGGCTGTCGCCCAGGTCTTGCTGGATCTGGACGATCTGCACGAGGCGCTGCGTGGCCTTGGCGTAGAGGGATTGCGTGCGCTCGTCGCCCAACACTTGGGCAAATTGCGCGAGCTGCTTGGCCGTGGGGCTGTCGGGGGGGTCAAGGCTGCGGATGACACCGCGCTCGAACAGCAGGCGCAGCCCATCCTGCAGGTTGGCAACTTGCGGGCCGGACTCGCCGGGCTTGATGGGTGCCTGGATCGCTTGCATGAGGATCTCCCTCGCTATTGGTTTGGCGCAATCCCTGCTGGGAAGATCACGCGCGATCGGTTGTGAGGCTGCCGCCGCGGCATTACTGCCGCTGGTCCAAGTGGCGTGGCTGGATTGCGGCAGGGCGCATGACGCCAGCCCCCTTTGATTCATTTGCCATAGAAAATCACTTATGTAAAAGAGAAGGCCTTACACCAAGCCCGGCTCCCAATCAGCGAAATACTGTGGGGTTGACGAAGTTATTAAGTTCGTCCCAAAGGGTTTTGTCCTTTTCCGTCGGGTCTTGATGTTTCTCGAATTCTTCCCTACCCTTGTCAATAGCGGGGTCTCTGACCTTCTTGTCGAAATAGTCTCGTGCCTCCTTGATCAGCTTCTTTCTGATAGCGGCTGGAATCTGGGCCCTTTTCTTCTTTAGGAAGTTGTCAATAACGTCATTTGCTCCCTTCTCGAATACGTCTTCCCCCTTTTTAGCCAATTCCTTTGACCCTTTAGATAACGCATCAGATTCTCTTAGAGTATTCACAAGCTCCTCTATTAACTTGGCGCCTTCATAGGCATCGTGTACCCCCTTAAATATCTTGGCCGCGACTCCAAATCCTTTCCCTGCGGGTCCGGGAATGATTTTGCTAGCCCCCTCTGCGACTTTTGCTGCATTGTCAAATCCTTCGCCAAGCGTCGCATCCGTATAATCACGAATCGCCCTTTTCTCTTCCCGTTTATCGAATTCCTCAGCTCGCTTCTTATCCTCCTCCGGCGTCGTGATGCACGCCGCCCCCGATTTGGTTGGCATATAGCCAGGTGCGCATCCCTCTGGATTAGCTGGCGCTGGAGGAGGCGGTTCCACAGTCGGTTTCACAGGCTCTTGTGTCGGCTTTCGCTGCAGTGGAACAGTCACCAACGGAGGCGGAGAAAGGGGTGCCTCTGGTGGACCCTGCCAATCAGGTTCAGCCCTAACCGCAACAATCCCGGCTGAAAGTTCTATCCGCTCGGGAGCTGCACTGCCCTCCAAAATCTCAATAGAGTTCCAGTAAGGATATATCTGAGCATAGATGCTGCCACTGGCTTGATGGACTGTGTCCTCGAATCTGTATACGACCCCTCGACTAGCTGCACCATCGACATCGACATGTGATGTCGGTCTGTTTCGACAATAGCCGTAAATGCATATCGAGTCGCTGATCCCCGCTGGGTCGGCACCCACCCACCTCCCCAACCACGCTGCGTAGTACCTCGCCCCGTGGTAACCCAACCCACTCTCCTCGTCCCTCTCCATTCCCGTATGCCGATACCGCTTCGCCGGTGCCTCCGCCGCAGAATTCATCAACCGATACGCACTAGTCCCATACGGATAAAACTCCTCATACGAGATCACGCGCGCATTTTTCTCCAGTTCCACGCCTACAGAGCAGAGGTGATTGCCATACTGGTAACGAAAGATCGGCTCTTTCTTATAGGGCGTGCCGTCAGCGTGCGTGCGGTCGGTGTTGATCACGTCCTCCACCAATAAGATCCGCTGCTCGCCTTCAGACAGATGCAGCGATTCGATCTCCTCGACGGGTATTGCCGGATTAGCCGCGTTGTACCGCCTATAAAGCTCGTAGCCGCCCAAGTAAATGCGCTCCCGGTAACCTCCGAGACCATTCTGGTCCTCGATGCGCTTGCGTGTCCGCTGCTTGCCGCTGTACTGGTACCAAGCCAAGCCACCGCCACCAAGGTCGATGGCGTGGATCATGTCGTTCCAGTCCCCGCGCAGGTCGAACCGGCTCGGCGCGGCATTGAGATTGAGCATGCTGCCGTGCGTGTCGTAGTCGTACGCGACGTTGTCGCGCCCCAGGCTCGGATCGCGCGTGCGGCCGTGCCAGGTCTCGAGCAAACGGTTGCTGCGTTGCGCGTAGCGGTAGTTGCGCGTCCAGCCCGGTGGCTCGGCCGGGCCCGTGCTTGGCGCGAGGTGGCGCATTTCTTCGATGTTGCCAACCCGGTCGTAGCGGTAGCGCTGGATGTAGCTGCGCGTCGCATTGGCAGCAGGGGATGGGAACGCGCCGCTCGGCCACGGGCCTTCGGGCTGCGTCGGCGCGCCCATCGCCGCGGCGTTTTCGCGGCCGGTGGCTTCGATCAGGCGGTACAGCGCGTCGTAGACGTAGTCGTTGCTGGGCTCGACCTGCTGGTTCGCAAACCAGATCGTCTGCTGCGCGTCGTCCTGGATGTGGGCGATGTTGCCTGCCGGGTCGTACGTGTAGCGCAGGTTCTGCACGCCGCAGGAACGAGGCGGTGTGTCAGTGTCGGGGGCCGCCGTACGCGGAGGCGGGGGGTCGCCGCCGCAGTCTTCGGTGAAGCTGGCATCGCGGCGGGTGTAGAGGTGCACAAGGCGAAACGTGTTCGGGTCGTACGTGTAGCGGGTGGTCGTGCCGTTGCCGAGTTCGAGCCTGAGCTTCTGGCCCTTGGCGTCGTAGCTGATGCCCTTGATCGCCTGTTGGCTGCGTGTGACGTTGGCGACGTCGTCATGGCCGGCAGGGGTCTTGCGCGCGCGAACGAGCAGGGTTTCTGCCGCCAGCACGCCGCGCCGGCTGTATTGCGGCAGGTAAACTGCCACCCGCTCGCTGTGGCCCGAATTGCCGGGGCTCTCGACATACCAGTTGTAGTGGCGTGTCGTGCGGCCGAGAGCGTCGTAGTCGGTGCGTTGGGTGAAGATTTCGCCGTCGAAGCCCGGGGCGGGCGCGACATGTACATCGTCCAGCGCGCGGCCGGTCCAATCGATGACAGGCGCTTCGATGTCGCCCACCAGCCGCCTGCGCACCGCGAGCGGTTTGCCGTAGAGATCGACGGCGTCGGTCTGCACGATGCCGCTGGCGTCGTATTGCTGCCAGACTTCGCCGCGTAGGTTGTTGATCTTGTCGGCGGGCCGGCCCTCGCCGTAGCGGAAGTGCTCGATGAGGAACGCTTCGACATTGCCAGTGTCCTCGTCGCGGACGCGCAGCACTCGCTCGGTGGGGCGATGCAGCTTGTCGTGGCGGGTTTCGAAGCGGCGGTGCTCCTTGAACACGGTCGCCGTCGTCGCGTCCGCGCGTTCGTTGTAGTCCCACGCCAGCATCGGCTGGCCGGCTGCATCCATCAGCATGCGGCGGTCGCCAGTGTCCATACTGTGCTGGAACAGCAGGTTGCCGGCGATGTCGTAGCACGGCAGCGCCTTCGCCGGCATGGCGTAGGTCGGCCTGTGGTCGGGGCTGGGTGCGTCGTACAGCGGCGTGTGGTCGGCCTTCGGCGGCGCGATGTATTGCATCACCAGGTTGCCGCGCGCGTCGCAAATCCACAGCGGCTTGCCTTCGGCGTCGAGCTTGGTGAAGGTGAAGATGCGTTCGTCCTTCCAGCCCCAGTCGGCGACGGACCAATTGATCAATGGCACCGAGCCTTCATCGGGCAGGCGGTTGTGCGCGATGACGATGACGTCGCGGCCCAGGCTGTCGAGGTGGGTCTCGGCGGGCGTGTTCGCGTGCCGTGCGGCAAGCCACGCAGCGCGGAACTCTTGGGTTGCAGTGATCTTCCCGGCAACGTCCCGCGACAGCGGTATGGTCGGGTCCGGGCTGCCGTGGTCACGATACCAGCGACTTTCCAGGACCGTATCGTTCTGATCGAAGCTGCGGCTGAACCAGGGCGAGAACTCGACGCGGCTCAGCGAGCCGTCCGGGAACTCGGTGCGGACGAGGCGACCGGGTGCGTCGTAAAACATGACTGCCGAGACACCCAACGGCACGGGCTCTTCGAAGCGGTGATCAGTGCCCGAAAAGTACTGCTCGTATTGCAGAACAGGTTTGCCCTTGTTGTTGACGATGGTCTTGCCGTTGGCGATCCAGCGGGAGGGGCTATCGGGTTGGCCGAGCATGGGATCGGGCTCGGCCTGAGCCTTCTTGACGAAGGCCTGGCCGGCGCCGTCGGAGTATTCGAAGGCGACTTGGATCGGGATGCCCTTGAGTCCGAGTTCGGGGTGGTCGTTCGCAGCGTCGCGCTCGTGCTTCTCGCGCACGATGCTGCAGGCACCGGCCGCGGTGACGCCCCACGTGATGTGGCCTTGCGCATCGACCGATTCGCCGAAGTGGTAGGCAAAACGGGTGGTGGCCTTCGCGAGCCAAGTCCGGGCCTGTGCTTCGTTCAGTGGGGTCGTGTCGAAGAACTGAGCGACATCACCGGGACTCGGATTGAGTTCGAGGAAGTTCAATGCGGCGACCGTGTCACCCGTCTTGGACACGCCGATGGAAACCTTGCCCATCAGTGCCGTGGCGACCGGAAGGCCGCGGATGTCGAACGCGGCCTCGCTGACGTTGTCGTTGACATCCTTCAGCCGGGCGGGAGCGAGGACACGGTGGTCGAACGCTTCCACGGTGGTGGTATTGCCGAGTGCGTCGGTGCTGGATTCGATAAACAGGTCGTCGGTGTCATAGGCGAGCGTCATCTGGTTGCCGAAGGGATCGATGTAGCGCTCGGGCAGATAGAAGTGTTGGGCAGCGTCGGTGGCGAAGCCCGCCACACCGGAACGCAGCCACCAGGCCGGCGCGACGGCTGCGTCTGTGCCGAAGATCGCCGAGCCGGTCTGGTAGCCGCTGGCGAGGAAGCCAGCCTGCGCACCGGGCACACCGAGCGCCGCGCGAGCTTCTGCGACGAAGTTGTCCTGCGAGGCTGTGCTCTTGAAAACGTCGTCCAGCAGCGACGCCGTGAGCGCGAGCTTGTAAGCCTCACAGGTCAGGCCGAGCCGGCTGGGTTTGCCGAGATCAAGCGGGCCCGAAAGATCGTCCTTGAAGTACAGGGTGGCCGCATTCTCGACCAGGCGCTTGTGTGGTGTTCCGTCCGGCGGTTGTTCGTGATAGCCGAGCGAACCCACCGTCTTGCTGGCTTGTGTGTCGAGCGCGGAATTGAGTTCGTGATCGCGCAGTACGCCGACTGAAAAGTAACGCTTGCCTGCCGGTACGTCGATGCCGGTGAGTTCAAAGGTGCACGCCTCGCAAGGCGCAGGAAGGCGGTGGGTGTGGGTGTCTGCCGGCAGCAGCTCATCGGTGAATCGTGTTTCGGTGTAGGCGAGGTGCCTTTCATCGTTCTGAACCGCGCGAATCAACGCAAGCTCCTGGGCGTTCAGCGCGGCATCGGAATGCTGCTTGCGCCGCGGATACGCGGCGGCGACAGATTGCCGGACGCGGCCATAGTCATCGAAGCGCAGGTTGAGCGTGTGCGCGATCCGCGGGTCGGGGTCCAAGGGCAGTGCGCCGTTGAGGGCCAGTTCGTAGTGATATGTGACGGCCTCGCTCTCCGTGACAAGAAAGACCGCATGCCGGTTGAGGCCACGCGGTTGGACGCGACGTATATGGCAGTTGTGCTGCGCGGCGGAGAAGAGGCGCGCGGGCTTGTGCTCACCGCGATCGTGCAGCGCCCTGACGTCGAGCTCGACCACCTCTTGCCGCAGCGCCATGCCTTTGCACGCGCGCATCGCTTCGCGCCACTCGTCGGCCTCTAGTTCGGGGCCAGTGGTCTCAATCTCGGGTTGCGGCAATTCATGCTCGGCGAACCCCACGGCCGGAAGTCGGTCGGCGTAGCGCGACGGGAAGTACTCTCGCTCGTATAGCCCCAGGATTCGCGAGCGGTCGGTGGCGATGCCGGTGTGAAACCAGGTGATGGTCTTGACGGGCGACTGGTAGGGCTTGTGGTCCGCCGCAACGAAGGAGCTGTCACTGTTTGCGGCTGAAACGTCGTCGAAGCGTTGCGTGTCGACCTGCTCGACGCGGCCGAAGCCGCGGAATTCGCGCTCGACCCCATCGAAGTACCCGTGGTGGTAGCTGTACGTGTTCGCAAAGACAGTCTTGCGACGCAGGTCCTCGACGGTCACCTTCTCGACGCAATGCACTGGGAACGGCAGCTTGGTGACCCAGGGTGTGCCAGCGGCCTTGTCCCGCAGGTAGAACTTGGTGGATGCGGCGTAGTCAATGGTCGTCACCGCGCCGAGGTTGTTGCGCATCTGGACCATCAAGTGCGGCTTGTGCCCACCCATTAGATCGAGGTAGCGCATTGGCTGGCGCGCGTCGCCAGGCAGGTCGGACGACCAGACAAGGCAAGCGGTGCCGTTACCCAACAGATCGGCAACCTGGATCTGTCCAACGTTGCTGGTGGCGATCGGAAACGGCAGTTTGCGCAATGCGCTCCAACCGTTTCCGCTGCAGTTGAACCACAAGCACGCGCCATCGCGACCGAGGTAGAAGAGGTCGGTGGTTCCGCTGCCGTCGATGTCGGCCAGGCGAATGCGGCGCTGGTCGAACTGGTCGGGATGATCGAACCACGGCGAGCGGTCCATCACCACCTGCTTGCCGAAGCGGCCGTAGCCGAGGTTGGGCCAGTAGCAGACGTGGCCGTTGCGGATGCGGACGATGTCGGCGAGACCATCGCCGGACATGTCGGCGAGGTAGATGGCCTGCTCGCCATCCGCAAAGACGAGGCGCGGGCCGTCGCGTTCGTCGAGGGGTTGTGCCGTACGCTCGGCCGCGCCGAAACCCTTCTCCGCCTGGGAGGGATACCAGGTGAAGACCTCCTGCTCGGTGAGCAGAGCATCGGCATGCCCGTCGCCGGTGAGGTCGACGAAGCGCAGGTTGGGGTCGTTCCAATCGATATTGGGCAGGCTCGCGAAAGGAATGAACTGCTTCCAACCCTGCTGGTCATCGCGCTCCTGAAAGCCGGCAAGTGGCGGGTGGAAGTCGACCAGATCCAGCGCGCCATTGCCCTGCACATCCATCAGCTGCTGGCGGCCAGCGTTCAGTGCGGCGACGGATGGCTGGGGATTGACGGACCGTATGGGGCCAAACACCGGCCCGGACAATCCATCGCCGAGGTTGGGCTTGTAGTACCAGGCACCGGCCTGCTCCGTCAGGATGCCGGAGAGGCCCTCGCCGTCAAGATCGATCCATTGGTAGCCAGCGCCAAGGCCGACAGGGAGATTTTCGAGCGCCTGGGCGTCAACCTCGCGCACGTGATCGTCGATCTTCGGTTCGCTGTAGCTGAACTCGACCGGAGGTAACGCGCGGCGATGCCAAGCTCCGGCGTGGTGCTGGTAGCTCCACTGCGTGGCGGACTGCAGAAAGCTGTACCCGGGGTCGCTGCTGGTGCTGTCGCTCGGAGTCGTGCGATAAGAGAAGTCAAGTGAACGGACAAGACGGCGCGGGCCGACCGACGCATCGGCCGGTGTGACTTTGAACTCAGCAAAGTCGTGAAACATCAGCACGCGCTGGCAAAGGCGGTACGTGCGCACCTCGAAGCCGGCGCGATAGGTGGAGAAGGGATCGTCACGACGCGTCCACGGCCCCACCACGCTGGGGCGGACGGGATCAGGTTTGCCATAGTCGAACGCGAGTTCAAACATCCAGCGCGTGGCGTCGATCGTTTGCTGGCTCAAGGGCTCCGTGCGCGGCGCCGTGGCCGGCCCCAGAAGCGTCTTGGCATTGCCGTAGCGGATGCGATGGATGTAGCGATTGGCAAGGCGTGAAGGGTCGCCGGCATCACCGCGTTGCTGCTCGTGCGACTGCGTGAGGTCCAGGCCCGTGCCGTCTTCGGGCTCGTAGTCAAAGACGACGGCATTGCCCTTGTCGTCACGCGTTTCGCTGATGAGCCAGCTGAAGATGCGCGAGGGGTCGGCAGGGTCGACGATGCGATGCGCAGAGTCTTTCCCGTAGATGCTGAGCACGTTATCGGATGAGATCGACCGCCAATGCGTTTCGCCATCGCTGTGGGTCCATCGCTCGATCCGCGCGAACAGGCCCTCGATGCGCGGCACGTAGCGGCGTATTACGTAGTTCGCCACCGAGGTGCGATCGTCCGTGATCACCCCTGCTGCATCGAGCACCGGAACGAGGTCTTCAGCGCCTGAAATCAGGAACGTGTCAGTCGCATCCAGGTAGCGAGGCAGCCCTTTGTCGGTCTTGCGCGTGATGGCAGGCAATGCAAGGCTCCAGCCGAATCCGAAAGGACCGTTGCCTGACCCTGAGTCGTAGCTCAATGCGAACTGAGGACCGAACCCACCTCGGCCCGGCGACGCAGGCAGTGGGATGGAGAAGGTCGAGGAGCCGGTTACCGGATTAGCGGCGAACTTCTCGCCGATGCCACGGATGGCGCCACCACCCTTGGGCATCGAGAGCTCAGGCGCTTTCACCAGGAAGCTCTGCTCCGTGTCCTTAGGACTCGGGGCCGCGGATTTCTCCATCGTGGCGCCCTCCTCGGACGTGGGCCAATGTAACGCGAGGCTACCCCGGCTACGTCATTAATTTGATGGAGAGATTCGCTGCCCGCTTGTGGGGCGTCGCCGCACATCTGCGGTGCGTGCGGCAACAAGTGCCTCGCTGTGCTCGCTGCAGCGGTTGCGCCGGATATTCCAAAAGCACAATGCGTGCCGCTATGGCTGTGGGGAGCGGCATGCCGCCCCCCACAGCCATACGCAAGCATCTGACCCCCCTGCGCAGTGTCAAGGGTCCGCTGCGCCGGGCTGGCGCCCGCCCTTAACACCCCTTAACACCGCTTCGGCGGGAAGACCAGGAAACACCCCCCGGACCCCGCTGCGTCCCATCCGGGAATAGATTTTCACGCCCTCATTTCGTTGTCCCACGCAAATTCTCAGCCGCTGAACACTGCGAGACATTCGACACACAAGCCCCTGTGGCGCCTGCACCTACAGACGGCCCACCGTACTCAAGGGCCGACAACCGCAACGCCCACATTTAGCGCGAGACAAAGAGGCCTGTTTCTTCTCGGACAGTGGCGGACATAACACCAGCGCCGTGTAGCTGCCCTTCGCGGCTCGCCGCCGCGCGCTCGACCAGTTCCTCGGGCCGCGATGCGCCCACCAGGAAAGTGAAGTTTGAGCGGAAGTAGATCTCGGCAAATGCCGGGGGATTCAGACGCTTCAGGCACAGACGTTTACAGAGCATTCCATTGCCCACGCAAGGCCCGGGCTTTCGGGTCGCGAGGGGGTGGGTGGTGCCACGTACTCGACGATGGCCTGCTGATTCTGACGGATGGCGACCGTTCCCGCGTCCCGCATATCGAGGCATTCGGTTGTTTTCGGGAATTTTCGGCGAACGATCAGTACTTTCGCGCGCAATTCAATGACAGTTTCGCCTTGCGGTTCGCCCGCCTCGGCTGTAGCGCAGACGTAGATCTGCAACCGCGCTGCCGACTTCAGTTGCAAAGGTATTTCATCATGTCAACCTCGACGATCTCCGATTTGCAGCGCCTGGCTCCGGGAGACGTGACCGACATCGGCGTCGTTACTGAAGCGGATCCCTATGTCTTGTTTGGCGGTCGCTTGTCAGGAGGGCCGGACAGTGGTCCCGTCAAGCCTTGGGTCACCTCGCACCTGGGCGGAACTCCAGGGGAGCCGGTGCGCGTCAAGTGGCGCTTCCATGCAGGGAATGCCGCGGTCGGAGGGACCGTCACGGCACGCATCGAGTATGACTCGCACGTTCTCTACACGAGCCCGCCCATTGCGGTGAGGAATCGCAATGTTCTCATTCAGAACGTTGATGTGGTCGTGGAAAGCGAAGCAGTGGCGCTGCTTTTCTACAAGATGGGGCCTAAGACGATCCGCTTGGTCGTCACTGGCGATGCGGGTCCAAGTTATACGGCGGAGCTCGAATGGACTATTGCATCGCCGGTTCTCGAGGCGGGGTGGACTTCACCCTGGGTTGGGTGGGACACGTCGGAGATGAGCGTTGCATGGCACGACGACTTCACTCTCAACTGCAAGTTTGTAAATCAAATGCCATATACATCCCTGAGTGTTGTTCACGTTCGGTTGGCTGAATCCACACTCAATTGGCACTACGCTATTGAAGGGGAAGCCAATGCATATGCAGACCAATGGGACCTCGGTTCTCCGGTGGTGGCAGGAACAGAGCTTCCTCACACGTTTGCAATCCCTGGAAAGACTTGGTTCTGGAGAGACGGCCTCCCAGACTTTGCCGTTAGCGCAGGCGGTCACTTCAAGTACCACCGCTACTCCGCCTTCATAACGATGACCGACATCTATGGAAACGTTTATCCTGAAATTTCCGCGGTCGGGCCTGAGGTACTCGTGACGGTTTCAGACAAAAAAGAGGACTATGCTCATGTGGCAATGCTCGCGGCTACTACGGCGGCAGGTCTCACTGCCGTGAGTTTTATTCCTGCATGCGCCATCCTCGCTAGTCTAGCCTGGGGCAGCGCGCTCGCAGCAAACATCGTTGCCAACAATCACCCACCAGACGCCGACCGGTCATTCATGGACCGGGTTGAACTGAATACGCCGGCAGGGCCAAGCGTCGAACCTCCCTTGGAAGCAGGGGATCGCTATTTCTCCCTCATGAGCCGTCTTTTCGCGAGCGAGCGCGCCCTGAAGGCCATTCACGCCAAATTTCTCGGGGCGGCGGCCGCCGGAAGTGCGGAGGGAAAACGGCTGCAGACATCGCGCTACCTTGAGGTCGAGCAATCTCTGAACGGCCTCATGGCCGAACTGACAACCACCACAAGCGAAGTCAAGCGATCTCTCGCGGAAACGGGCGCATTCACGTCGGACAACCTTCGATCCGGCATCGCGAAACTGGGCAACGGACTGCCTGCGGAATTCCGCGCAAGCCTGGGGGACGCAGGGGTCGATCAAGACATAATCGCGCAGTTGAACGACGCTGTCATGAACCCTAAATTGCGTCAGTCCGTGCTTGATTCCAGCGACAGCCTGCCTCCTTTTGACAAATTAACCCAGGCGATGAAGTTGGCCACAGAGTCAATCTTGCGCAGCAGACCCAGCGAAATCGCAGGCCAATGATGGGAAATTAATTTGCCTTAAGTCTGCTCCAAGGGGATGTCATGCCGAAATTCGACGGATTGCAGATTCTCGACAACGCAAAAGCACTTGTGGACCGCATGTCGTCACACGGGGTCTTTGATCAAGTCGCGGGAATCGCTGCGTTGCAGGTTTGGAACTGCAATGCGCTTCGCCGAGATGTCTCCGTCTGGCTGTATGACATCAATGCGGCCACCTGGTCTAACTTCGGAACGTCCAAGGCGGCCTACGACCCGGCAAGCTTCAGTTGTCCAGCGCCAGGGTCGCCTCCCCTGCTGGTAACGATGGAAATGAAGCATCTCTATACACTGGTGGCCATTGAGGTCGATGGCTTCGTCTGCAAATCGGATGACCCAACTCAACTTGGATGCCAGCACTTCGTCTGGGGACCAAATCTCGGCGATCCCGGGGGCGTAACCCTGTCACTCTGGATTCCCTGAGCGAGAGATACCAGACGGAGAAAGCCATGAGCGACTGGAGCGCTTGGGGTTCAATCGGTGGAAGCGCCACTTCGGCACCTTGCGCGGTTTGCAAACATGATGGGCAAATCGACGTCTTCGTGCGGAATACCGCGAATGAGATCTCCACGAAGTACTACAACCCGGATGAGGGATGGAGTGCCTGGGGGTCGTTAGGCGCACCACCGGGTGGCCTGTCATCGCCACTTCCCGGGCAGTTGGCCGACACACCTGCCGCCGTTTGTGCGCTGGATTCCTGCATCGATCTGTTTGTCAAGGGCGCAGACGGCGCGCTGTGGACGAAATATTGGCGTCCTGATACGGGATGGAGCACGTGGGGCTCGCTTGGCGGTGTTCTGTCGTCGGCACCTCTGGCGAACGTGCGTTACCCGCCACATCTTCCAGGATTCTTCTTTCTCGACATCTATGTTCGCAACACGGCGCACCGCATTTCGTCGCGCACGTACACCTACAACCCTGAGCACGAGCGGTTCTTTTGGCTTGCAGACCCCGCTGAGATGCATTGGAATCCATGGGTCAACTGGGATTGCATCGAATGCAACTCAGGTCCAGCCTGGAGTTTGGGGAGGATCTTCGCCCTGGACACAGGGGGCACGATCCAGTGCGTTGGTCCACCCGGTTACCAAGCCCCCGTTTACTACCCCCCCGCTATACCACCGTTCGACACAATCGACGTTGCAGCAAACTCCCCCGACACTCTTGATGCGCTGCCGATTAGCATTGCATACGGGTCGTACAAAGAAGGCGAAAGTGCGCCTCCCACTACGTTCTTGGCCTCTTTCGCCAAGGGGACTGATGACGCACTTTGGACGGCATGGGTGCACGCGATTATCGACGTCAACGACGATGACGGTACGATTCGCTCGATTCAAGGCGATTTACGTAGTAACGGCCGCGGCAAGTGGGGTTCACTAGGCGGAGTACTCACCTCTCCACCGGCGGCTGTGTCGCTCCGTTACAAAACCCTGGACGTGTTTGCAAGAGGCTCAGACATGGCCATTTGGAGTCGCTCCTACCGGTAGCCAATTTTGTTGCCTCCATCGGGAAACCGAGTTCGTCGGCAGCCGGGCCCGGCGAACCAGCCAGAACCCGATCGCCGCAAGTTCGTAAGCGCGCGGGGAGCAGTGGGCACACCTGGCAGCCCGCAGGCCACCGAACGCCGCCCACGCGCGGCGACAGGAGTCAAACGTGAGCCATTCGTACAAGTTTGAGCTTAGCGTCCGACGCATAGGTCGATGGCTATCTGTCTTCGTGCTAGTGCTGGTCCTAAGCGCCTTGGTGGGCGCGCCCACATATGCCCAGTCGGCCGCCGGCACCGTTATTGCGCCGAAGTGGTTGGACACTCCAACAGTGGATGGGCAGTGCAACGATTCAGCGTATGCCGAGGCCGGCACCGCGGCGATGCTCGATGCGTCTGGCCATCTCATCACTCGGGTCAAGATACTTCACTCCGCCGTGGATTTGTATGTCTGTTTCTCGGAAATGCCTGTCGGCATCGGTCAACGAGTGGTTGTCCGTGTGGACGGCGCGGCGAGTGGCAAGCGCGCTCTTCTGATCAGACCCGGCGACTACGAGTTTGGGCTCACAGCGGGCGGCATCGCGAGCGCCAATCAGGCGAACCTCAATGGCGATTTCCTACCCTTGACCGTGCGCCAGCACGAGTTCGAGGCGCGGGTGTCGATGACACCCAATCAGAATTGGAGTGCCGAACTGCGTATGCGCCTGGACTGGCTAGGCGGGTACGCCCGAACCGACGGCCTCTACTTGGCGGTACAGCAACTGGATGGCACGATCCTCCAACAATGGCCCCAGTCTGCGAGCGAGCGCTCGCCGCAAACGTGGGGCAATCTTGTGCTGGCTCCGGCCTACGCCGGTCAGGTTAGCGCCGGATCGGCCTTCATGGACGGTCGCGGGGGTTACTTCGTGGTGCCTTACGCGCCCGAACTCAACCCGCCCGAAATGACGATCCAGGCATGGGTACGCGTTGTCGATGGCAGCTGCGGCCCCTTGCTTAGCCACGACCAGTCTCCTTCGTATTGGTTGGCGTTGTGCAACACCCTGCGGTTCGGCTACGCGGGCGCGAGCACGGCGGCGAGCGGCCAAACCCCCCTTGGCGAAGGCTGGCACAACATCGCCGTGACAATGGACGCCGAGGGCGTCCGGACGTTGTATGTCGACGGCCTGTTGGATGTGCAGCCGGGCTGGCAATCGATAGACTGGCCCGTCCATGAAGAGCAGGAACGGCACGCCGAACTTGGTCGCTCGAATGGACTGTTGCGCATTGGAGCTGATCCCGATGCGCCGAAGGGGCAGACGAACCTGCACAGCTATCTTCGCGACCTCGCCGTGTGGAGGCGAGTTCTTAGTGCTGACGAGATTCGCAGTACAGCGTTCAAGAGGCTGACCGGGCGCGAGCCCGGCCTCGTCGCACTCTGGCCGTTCACCCATGGCCTGCAGGACATCGCCGGCGGTCACGACGCCGGACAGGTCGGCAACGCCTCATTGGCGCGAGAGGCCCCGGACATCACCGGCTTCGCAGAGCTACCTTCCTTTGGCCGTCTGAATTCACCCGCCCCAACACCCATCCCGACATGGGATGGCCGGATTCCCCTAACTTCTGCGCCGATCGTCGTAGACGGCAGTTGTACAGCGCGCGAATATCACCAGGCGGCTCATATCGTCTTGGAACCAGACCACTTGGTGGCCATGGATTTGGTGCTTCAGCCGGACGCACTCTATCTGTGCACGACACTCATCGTCGGTCAGGCGGGGACAGGCGACGGCGTTACGCTGTGGATCGACCGCGCGGGCGAAGGCGGACCTGCAGCCGGCCCGACCGCATTGCGACTTCGTTTGACACCCGATGGTCGGTTGGTCGTCGGCACCGGAGATGGCCAGGGCTACGGCGGCTCGGCCCCCGGCAACTTGGCTTCCCAAGTCATCACCGGCACCCGCTTACATCTCCAAGAAGACCAGCGCCCCTTGTCGGCGCCCTACTGGTCCGGCGAAGTGCGGGTGCCTATTGCCGCGCTCGCCCCCTTCAGCGTTGGCGGGGCGCTGCGGCTGGCCGTGCAGTATCAAGGCACCATCACCCCCAACGTTGTGCCCGAGATGCCGAACGGCGCGATCTTCGGAGGTCGTTGGCCCGCTGACTTTGACCCTGCCCGACCGGCTACATGGGGGCAGGCGAGCACTAGTCGAGCCCAGGACTCCGATCTCCCAATTCGGCCGCGGCTGACTTCCGATACTCCACGATCCCCGCAGCCATCGCCTTATCTTGTCACTCGGTCAGGCGATGGCTTCAGCCCGGGCGCCGGGTTCGGCTTAGCCCCTTCAAGTGAGAACCTTCGAAGCACTTGCGGTCCGCCGGAGCCCCCGCCGTATAACAAGGAAACCATTGAGTGGGGGTACGCGCGGATGAAGGATCAGGGGCTAAAGTGGATGTTGGTCAACCCACTGAATCCCCTCCAGCGGGCGGAGGGGACTATGGGCGAAATAAAGCTGTCCGTCGAAGACTCGGCCGGGATTCATGCGACCCACGACATCGATATGAAGCTGGACCTGTCGACCCTTAGGGATCCGTCAGGCCTGCCTAAGTCGCAATGGTGGCTTAACGTAGACAGCAAATCGGGGTCGATGCAGCTTGAGAGCGAATCTGGGGGCTTTCCGCCGAATCAGGTAAGTTCCATCCCGGCGCGGCCCAGCGCTGGTGACCACGTGACGACCCTGGGTCGATGGGTCTTCGACTGTTCGCACGGCTATACGGAGCTCCACCCCCTTTACATCGTCGAGCACGATCGTCTCGAGATGCGGCCCACCGGCCTACCCGACGATGGCAAGCTAACCCTCGTTCGGGTGGCGCAAGTGTGGCTGAACAGCCATCCCGATCCATATAATTCCATTACGTTCCCCGGATCGTTCGACTTTGACCTCAAGTTGCCTTATTGGCCCCCGGTGGGGGAGATGCCCTTTATGCGAGTGGCTTCGGGCGACGCCACTAAGGTTTCATGGACTCGCACCGGTGACACCGTCCATGTCAGCATCACGCCGCCGGCGCCGACTGGCACATATCACTTCGAAATCTTGATCGGGTACCTGGGCAATTACTCCGCGACGATAGACGGGGCTGACCGCGCATACACAGTGTGGCTGGACAGCATCGATATTGCTCATGATAAAGGCCGCTTTGAAGGCGGCGGGGCTCTTTGGACTCTCGACGTGAATGTGAACGGCACTTGGCGTCCAATCTTCTTCCGCACGCCTGTAAGTGATAGCGTTACAACGCCAGGGTACCCGCTGAACATTCCAATCACAACCGCAGAACCGAACTTGACGTTTCAAGTCACCGGCTATGAGGGCGATACGGATTTCGATAATACATTGTTGTGGATTACTGACAATGAAATCACCACTGACAATTGGCACTTGGGCCCCCTCTCGAAACTCATCGGAAACCAGAAGCTGTGCAAGTCGACCACGGACGGCGTCCCCAACATGGACCCGGGGTGCAAAGGATGGGAGTCGAGTTCTTGGACGTTGTACTACCACATCGTCCCCGGCGGCACCGTACCGCCGGTGATCGACGACGTGGCCTTTTGGGCGCCGCGCCTGGCGGACGAGCCGAATGCGGACAGATCGACGCCCCTCGGCCTTCTCCACGTGCCGAGACCAGGGGAATCGGCGGCCAAATTGAATCATCCGGGTTACATCACCGAGAAGCCCTTGGAGCACGGCCAGATCAGGCTCATCGACAACGACGTCGATAGATACTTTTTCTCCACGGACGAGTTCGCCGACGTCCAGTTCGACCCTCTCCCCACCGGCGTCACAATGGTTGTCAGCAAGAGATGGCCGGCCTATTTCCCCGATTCGATACCGCCCGAGCTTCAGGACATGTTGGGTTACATGGGGGGCGCAGTTACCGTCAACGGCGCCACCGGAGCGGCAGGCGACGTTCCCTATGGCATGAACTTGACCGTGAAGTGGCGCGCCCTTCCACCCGACTGGGGCGAAGCCATGGACGACTGCTATCCGAAGCTCTGTCAGGGCCGTTTGGTTGACCTAGCCACGCCGGCCGCCGCCACCGAGGTCATCACCGACTTTGTCTTGGATAAGGACCTTAAACAGATCGAGACGCACTACGAGCGCGACCTACAAATGGACTGGGCCTGGCAGCACACGGTGGGCGACTTGGATTACTACGATGTGTCGATCCCGCGCGCCAAGGCTCGCCCGGATGGTCAAGCGGTATGCGTGTGGGATCAGGACCCATCTCTGACGGTGGGAGCGCCAGGGATGCGGCTGATCGGACACTCGCCCGACATGGATGGTCCCGACGTAGTCACGCTCAGCGATCCAAACAGCCGGTTTCCAACTGGCCACTACACAGTGACCGTGCGCAGCCAAACAGAGCGGCGCGGGATCTACCGCTTGAGTGCGCGATGGGTGGACGGGACGTACCTAACGCCAGCGCAGTGCAAGCGGGTGACCGAGTGGTACAACCTGTTGCATAGCCTGGCTGCTCCCACCTACCCGAGCAATTGGTTCGACTTCTCGCGGATCATAACGTGGAAACCCAGTCCGGGCGGCAATCCGGCCGGCCCGTGGTCGGATTCATTGCCGCTCTATGCGCTGGGCGCAACAGTTCCAGTTGAGGCACGCGACGGCGGCACGATCGACGCCGTCATCTTGAGCCCGGCTGATCGGCCGGTCATGGCCCGTCTATACGACCTAAACAATGTTCTTGTTGCCGAGAGTGGTCCGCTGGACGCTACCGGACCCGAAAAAGCGCGTATCCCCGATGGCCTGTTCCCGCAAACACGGCTGACGGCCGTCGGGTTGACTGCAGGCGGCTTCTACCTGCTGCAAGTTGTGCCGGTCTCCGAGACCGGAAAGGACGCGGCGCCTATCACCCGTGTTGGCGTCAGCAGTAGATAGACCGGTTAGACCGGTGGGCGCCGCCCTACGGTTGACTGCTGACGTGGGTCGATTTGGGGGTAAGCGTGCGGCCGAGGCCCTCTTGAACGCGACGTACTGTATGAGCACGATCGAGTGATCGTGCTCGCCGAAGGATGGTGTGCACTTCACGCAACAGGTGCACACCATGTCTTCGCAAGATCCACACTCCAAGTCCACGCGTCGCAAGTACACGACCACCTTCAAGCGCGAACTCGTCGAGCGCTGCATGCGGCCTGGCGCCTCGGTATCGGGGATCGCGCTTGAGAACGGGATCAACACCAACGTGCTGTTCCGCTGGCGGCGCGAACATGTGCGGGGCACCGCACGCGACAAGGGTCATGACCTTTCGCAGGCCGTGCTGGTGCCGGTGAACGTGGCAGCTGAGGTGACGCCGGCCGTGCCGGAAGCGACGCCTTCAACCATGTCGAAGCCCGTGGGCATCATCGAGATTGACATCGGCGGCGCGCGCGTGCGCCTGCACGGCCTGGTCGACGAGTCCAACGTGCGCTGTGTGCTGCACACGCTGCGGGGGCTGTCGTGATCGGGCTGCCGGCCAACACGCGCGTGTGGCTTGCGGCGGGCCATACCGACATGCGCCGCGGCTTCGATGGCCTGGCGGCGATGGTGCAGACAGCGCTGGCGGCCAACCCATTCTGCGGGCACGCTTTCGTCTTCCGTGGCCGCCGCGGCGACATCATCAAGTGCCTGTGGTTCGATGGCCAGGGCCTATGCCTGTTCACGAAGCGATTGGAGAGGGGCCGCTTCGTCTGGCCGCAGGCCGACAGCGGCGCGGTGTCGCTGACGCCTGCGCAGCTGTCGATGCTGCTGGAGGGCATTGATTGGCGTATGCCGCAACGCACCTGGCAGCCCGACGCGCTGCGCGTGCCGCAGATCGCGACGTGAGTACTGGATAAGAATGCCTCGGGTGCACCCCTGATAGCGCTGCGCACGAGGTGGCGGGCACAGTGGTGCTCGTGCCCAACTCCCCCACCATCCCGCTGACCGTCGATGAGCTGCTGCGCGTCGTCGCCGAGCGTGACGCCGAGGTGGCGCTGCTGAAGCTCACCATCGACAAGCTCAAGCTGCAGCTCGCGCGTCGAGCCCGAGAGCAATACGGCACCTCCAGCGAACAACTTGGCGCACAGCTCACGCTCGTCCCCGTAGAGCCACCGCAGCCGGCGCCGGCGGCCGAGCCGCCGAAGAACAAGCAGCGGCGCAAGGCCGGACGCAAACCGCGCGAGTTGCCTGCGCACCTGCCGCGTGAGACCCAGGTGCACTACCCCAAGGGACATGGTGGCGACGCGCCGTGCGCATGCGGCGAATGTGGTGGCAAGCTGCGCCAGCTCGGCGAGGACGTCTCGGAGCAGTTGGAGTACGTGCCTGGGCGCTTCAAGGTCATCCGCCATGTGCGGCCCAAGCTCGCGTGCATGGGCTGCCAGAGCATCTTCCAGGCCGCTGCGCCCAGTCGCCCAATTCAACGCGGGCTGCCCGGGCCGGCGCTGCTGGCGCACGTGTTCGTAGGCAAGTATTGCGACCACACGCCGCTGTACCGCCAGAGCCGCATCTACGCGCGCGACGGCGTGGAGATCGATCGCTCGACGATGACCGGCTGGGTCGATGGCGGCCATCAGCTGCTGGACCCGCTGGTGGCGGCGGCAGGCGACTACGTGCTGGCCGCTGGCAAGGTGCACGCCGACGACACGCCCGTGCCAGTGCTCGATCCGGGCCGCGGGCGGACCAAGACGGGGCGGCTGTGGGTGTACGTGCGTGATGATCGTCCCTGCGGCAGCCACGACCCACCCGGCAGTCTGGTTGCGCTATTCGCCGGACCGCCAAGGCAAGCACCCGCGCGAACACCTCAAGCGCTACCACGGCATCCTGCAGGCTGACGCCTACTCGGGCTATGAGGGCGTCTACAACAGCGGCCGTGTCCAGCACGCAGCCTGTTGGGCGCACGCGAGGAGGTACTACTGGGAGGTGCACGAGGACAACAAGTTCGCCCCGGGATCCGTGGCCGAGCAGGCGCTGCATCGCATCGCCGAGTTGTATGCGGTCGAGAGCGACATCCGCGGCCAACTTCCCGAGGAACGACGACGACAGCGGCAAGCGCGTGCGGCACCGTTGCTGAGGGATCTGCACGACTGGCTCAGAGACATGATCGGGCGTTTGTCGGCCAAGTCTGAACTGGCGCGAGCCATTGGCTACACGCTCACGCACTGGCAGGCGCTGACGCGCTACTGTGACGACGGGCACATCGAGATCGACAACAATGCGGCCGAACGCGCGCTGCGCGGCGTCGGCCTTGGAAGGAAGAACTTCTTGTTCTTCGGCTCCGACGGCGGAGGCAAGCGTGCCGCGGGGATCTACAGTCTGGTGGAGACAGCCAAGCTCAACGGACTTGATCCCGAGAAGTACTTGCGCGACGTGTTCGAGCGCATCGCCGAGCACCCCATCAACCGCATCGAAGAACTGCTGCCGTGGAACATCGGCCGATGCGCTGAGCAACAACGATAAGCTGCATGACCATGGCGACCACGGCGCCCCGCAAACGCACTGCTGCCACCACCATCCTGCAACTGCGTATCGAATTGCGCGGTACGAAGCCCAAGATCTAGCGCCGGGTGCTGGTGCCACAGACCATCACGCTGCGCAAGCTGCACTCGGTGATCCGGGCCGCCTTCGGCTGGAGCGGTGGACATCTGCACGAGTTCATCGCCGGTGACGGCGAGCGCTTCGGCAGCCCCGACCCGATGTACGGCGACGCCGAGGCCGTCAGCAGCGACAACGTGCGCCTGACGGCTCTGGTGCAAACTTTGGCTTCCGGGCTACCGACCTTTGTGATGTGAAGGCTGAACGTGGCGAAGAAGTTCCAGAGCATGGATGAGCTGTTCAAAGGTCGGCACATTGAGCGCGAGATCATCGTGTTGTGCGTTCGCTGGTACCTGCGCTTCAAGCTGAGCTTTCGTGACCTGGTGGAGATGATGGCTGAGCGTGGCTTGGTCTTGGCCCACACAACGGTCATGCGCTGGGTCCAGCGGTTCGTACCGGAGTTCGAGAAGCGCTGGAATCGATTCGCTCGCAAGGCCGGTCGATCATGGCGCGTCGACGAAACCTACGTGAAGATCCGCGGCAAATGGACCTACCTCTACCGGGCCGTCGATCGAGAAGGAAAGACGGTCGACTTCCGGCTGAGCGCCAATCGCGATGTCAAGGCGGCCAAGGCGTTCTTTCGCAAGGCGCTGGAGACGCAAGGCCGAGCTCCGGTGAGCGTCACGCTGGATGGCTATGCCGCCTCGCACCGCGCGGTGCGAGAGTTGCCCGCGCAGAGCTCACAATGGAAAGACACGCGGCTGCGATCGTCGAAGTACCTGACGGATGTATTTGACAAGAGGGCCTTGGTTTTTCCCTTTCTCAATGAAGGTTTTGTTTGTCTGGCGGTTGGTCTCTCCACGCAGCGACGAAGCGTCGGTACTCCTGCTCTGCCAGGCCGAGCCAGGCTCTCTCCTTGTCGCGCGACCTGCAGGCTGTAGTCGCTGGCAGGACCCGGCGTGTTGCCACCACGGCGTGACGCATGGCCGGCCTTCAGTTCGAGGTTGCGCAGTTTCCACTGCAGCAGCGCCGGTCGCGTCCAGGCGTAGTCCTCGTTCTTCGTCAGCATGTGCCAGACCAGAACGGCAAGCTTCCGGGCGGTGGCGACAGCAGCGACCTGCTTGCCTCGCTTGAGACTGATGCGCTGGAAGAAGGCACTCAGCGGCCCCGGAGCTTGCGCCAGAGCCCAGGCTGCTTCGACCAGCATCCCGCGGGCGTGCCCGCGGCCTTGGTGAGTGATGTGTCCGTGATAGGCCGGGTGGTCGCCGGACTGGTGCACGCTCGGATTCAGGCCGAAGTAGCTCACGAGCTTCTCGGGACTTGAGAAGCGCTTGATGTCGCCGATGGCCGCCAGCACGCTGGCTGCGATGATCGAGTTGACGCCACCGATCGTCATCAACCGCTTGACGTTCGGATCGTCGAGCACGCGCTGCGCGAGCTCCTTGTCGATGACGGCCAGCTCCACTGCAAGGCGGTCGAGCTCGTCATGATGGCGCAGCGCCACGCGCTGCTGATCCAGCGGCAGTGGCAACTCCTGCAGGCGGGCACGCCCCTTCTTGCTGTAGATGCGCCCTGTCTCGCGTGGGATCAGATTGGCGTGAAGAATGGACTGGATCCGGTTCTTCAACCGCGTCATCTGCGAGACGAGTTGGGCGCGCTCGGCAATGCAGCGGCGTTGCAGCTCGACCTCCTCGGTGGGCATCCACACCTCGGGCAGGAACTGCGCCGCGTGCAGGCGGGCGAGCGTCGCGGCGTCGATCTTGTCAGTCTTCACCTTGGCCCAGGCGATTGCGCGCACTTGCATCGGGTTGGCGATGGCCACGCGATGTACGAAGGGCGTCAGCAGCCGAACGATGACCGCCGTGTTGCCGGTCGCCTCCAGCACGACGTCGTCCTCCTTGGTCAGCGTCGCGGCAAAGGTCAGCACCGCATCACGGGCCATGGCGAAGCGACCATGAT
>NZ_JBFUHO010000066.1:0-36355 GCF_056402355.1 Variovorax sp. P4_B11 | reverse complement strand
TGGCCGGGAGCGTGATTCCGAAGCCGCTCCGGGAAGCTGCCCTTCGGTGATCGCTGGGCAATCCGCGCGCCCTTCGCAACGCCAGCACGAAGTCTTCACGGTGATTCCTATCGACAACTGCCCGCGGCTACGTTGGGCCGGCCAGGGAGTCGGCCCGAGCGTCCCTTCGGCACACGAGCAGGATCTCGTCGACCTCGTCTGTTGCGATCATTCCATGGCCGAGCTGCAGCTCCTTCTGGAATCGCAATCCGAACGGCATGAATACCCGGTTGTACGCGCACATGGCCAGCTCACGATGATGCGAGAGCCACCACATGCCGATGTCGACTAAGCGCGACGAGCGCGGCTTCATCCCGAACACCGCGCTGCGCTCCACAACGAGGTGGTGCTGCGCCAGCTTTGCGAGCAGGCACGGCGGCTCGTAGCGCCGCTTGTGGCCTACGAAATCATCGAACGAGGTCCAAAGCGAGGGGTGCAGTGGCGTCGAGATCAGGAGAGCCGCACCTGACTTCGCAACCCGCGATAGCTCKGACAGTGCGCCGTCCCCGTCGTCGACATGCTCGATGATATCGAGTGCGCATACTAGATCGAATGCACCGTCGGCGAACGGCAGGGATGTCACCTGGCTCAGCACGACCTGCGCACCGCGCTCGCGAAGCATCGCGAGCGCCGGGGCGCTGATGTCCACGAACTGCGTGCCCTCGATCGGCAGACGTGGTCTCAGGCCGGGCCCAACCTCGAGCCGTCGTCCGGACTCGGGTAGCAGGGATCGCACGAGCGGCCAAGTATTGAACCGTTGAGGCTCGACGAGGCGAGCACCGGACCAGAGCAAGTCGTAGAAGCGGCGATTCTGGTCGAGAAGCTCGCTCGTGCTGCGCGTCTGCGAAGGCCTTGGCTGCATCGTTCCGCCAGTGTAGCAGTGGCCAAATGACGGCTCCACCCAACCCGGCAGCTTCGCTTCATCCCCCGATGTCGCCCGAATTCCCGGCCGCTGTGCCGAACGCAACATGGCACTCTTGGTTGCCTGTCAACAGGTGCGAACGACATCTTCCGGGCAGCCATTTCAGCGGTCCGTACGACCGGATTTGGCCGCGTGCCGCCTCAGCATACCGACCCACGATTCGCTGCGAAATCCCCCTGCGGAAGATGGAAGACGTGCATTTCACTCCACCTGCCCGATGAATTTTCAATCAAGGCAACAGACCCGCATTGCGCTGTCACGGCACCGCTCTGCTCAAGCCGCAGGCGCAACTCGTCCGCTGCCTCGTCGGCTTCGGCGGCGTTTCCATGTGCGACTGTGAGGTGTGGGATGACGCCTTGGTGTTCGCCAGCGTACGGCGGAAAGTCCGGAAAGGTTTCGGCTAGTGCCCGCGTCATCGCGACGAATGGCGCCGCGGGCTCCGGCACCAGGTAGGCTGTCGCCGGAAATCGACCAATCGAGGACAACGAGAAGGAAAAGGCTGTGGTTCGCTCCAAGGCGCGCTGCGCCTGCTCCAGCACGCCGGCATTGATGTCGCTGCGGTTCATGAAGGGAACCAGCACCGTGATGTGGGCAGGGACGCCAAGGTTCGATGTCGCATCGAGGCGCTCACGCAGCGCTCCCACCAGGGATTCGGCGCCGGGGACCTTCACGATAAAGGCGGATATGGCCACGGTCGTCATCGTACGGGCACTTCGTTTGAAGCCGCTTCTGGCCCGAATGCGGGCTGGCTGCCATTGTTGACCGTCGCGAGGTGAGTGCACACCCGCTTCAAGCCGATCGGCGCGTCGCCCGCCTTGCCCCTTGCGGCGGCATTCTGCCGCAAGCGCCTCGGCTCCAGCCCGGGAGTTTCTTTGGCTGTCGCCTCGGCGAGAGATGTCGATGTCGAATGCCTTCGAGCATTTCGAGGCGGTAGCGATCCTGGGCCGGCCCTTGCTTGGAAGGCACGCCGCAGTGCGGCCCCCTCCCACAGGCAAGCGTCGTTAGGGCAAATATTGGTCTGCGCGGGCCTGCCCGACCGATCAGGGCGGTCGTCGTTTGCGCATTTATGACCCTCGTCCTTCAGTTCGTGGGGCCTTGCCCGCCCGTGCTGCCTAGATCGTCGTTTGCGAATCTATTTGCTCGGATCAGCCGCCGCCGCCGTTCCGACTGCCACGACGCCCTATTCAACGCTGCCAATGGCAATGGGGCCCGGGCCCGAAGCGTTAGGGCCTGTTCACCCTATTTCCGGGGATCGCGTTGCCACGCGAAGGGAAGGCCTGCCAGGACGAGCCACTCGGCGTTGCGCTCCTCGCATGTGCCAACGCACATGCCGCGTCGCGCGCCTTGATTGGCCCGTCCTGGCATGCCTTCGCGACCCAGGAAATAGTGTGAGCCCTAGTCCACCTGAATGTTCCGAGCCTTCACCAACGCATTCACCCGAGCGCTTTCGTCCTGCACGAATTTCGAGAACGATTCGGGCGAAGTGCCGGCTGGCACGAGGCCGAGCTGCAGCAGCTTCTCGTTGACCTTGGGGTCGTTCACGGCCGCTTGCACGGCCTTGCCCAGCTTCTGCACGATGTCCGGCGGTGTTCCCTTGGGCAGAAAAACGCCGTTCCACTCGACCACGTTGTAACCGGGCAGTCCCGATTCTGCGAGGGTCGGCGTGTCGGGCAGGCTGGGCACGCGCTTGGCGGAGCTGACGGCGAGCGCCCGAAGCTTGCCGGACTTGACGTAGCTCGACGTCGAGGCCACGTTGCCGAAATAGATCGACACCTGCTGCCCCATCACATCGGTCAGCGCAGGTGCCCCGCCCTTGTACGGCACGTGCAGCAGGTTGATCTTCGCCTGCTCATTCAGAGCTTCGCCCGCGAGGTGCGAGCCGGTGCCGCCACCTGCCGATGCGAAGGTCAGCTTGCCCGGATTCTTGCGTGCGGAATCGAGCAGCTCCGAGACGTTCTTGTAAGGCGCAGTCGCGGGCACCACCAGGATTTGCGGCGCCGTGGCGACCAGCGAGACGGGGATGAAGTCCTTCGCCGCGTCGAACGGCAACTTGCGCAGCGACGGATTGACCGAGAAGGCCGAGGCGTCATAGAGCACCGTGTAGCCGTCGGCGGCCGCCTTGGCTACGTTGTCCGCACCGATCACGCCGCCGGCGCCGGGCTTGTTGTCGATGATGATCTGCTGCCCCAGCGCGACGCTCATTTGCTGCGCCACGATGCGCGCGGTGTTGTCGGCTCCACCGCCTGCTGCATACGGGACCACCATCCGGATGGGCTTGCCGGGCCAGGCAGCGGCGGCCAGCAGGGGAGCACAGGCCGCAATGGCCACGATGGACCTCAGGACGAGTTTTTTCACGGGAATGTCTCGGTTTGTGGTTTCAGGAAAACTGGTAGAGCTGCGCCGGGTTCTGGACCAGCACGCGGTGCCTCACGGCCTCGTCGGGAATCCACCGGGCCAAGACGTCGAGCAGGGCGGCGTCGTCCGGCTTGTGCGTCGGTTCGGTCGAATGCGGCCAATCGCTGCCCCAGACCAGGCGCTCAGGCGCTTGATGGACCCAGCGTCGCGCGATCACGTCGGTATCGGCAAAGCCGCCTTCAGCGCCCACCGTCGAATTCAGGTAGGCGCCGGACAGCTTGATCCACGTGCGCCCTTTCTCGAGCAGCCGGCTGACGACGGCGAAGGCCGGGTGCGCCTGCAGTTCAAGCTGCGGCAGGCGCGCCAGATGGTCGAACACGACCGTGCACGGCAGGCGGCCCAACAGCGACGCGTGCTCGGCGATCTGGTCCGCGTTCCAGTGAAGCTGCACATTCCAGCCCAGCGCGTGCACGCGCTCCGCCAGTGGCTCGACCATCGAGAAATCGGTGGCGGCATTGGCGCCCGTGTAGAGCGTGAACCGGATGCCCCGGATGCCGCCCTCATGCAGGCGGGTCAGTTCGTCCTCCGTCACGTCGGGCCGGACGACCGCGATGCCGCGGGCGTGCTGAAGGCCGAGCGACGAGATGGCCGCCAGCGTGACCGTGTTGTCGGTCCCGTGAACGCGCGGCTGAACGATCACCGTGCGTCGCGTTCCGATGCGTTGCTGCAGCAGCCGGTAGTCGTCGACGGTTGCATGGTCGACAAAGGCGTCGGGCGCGCCGAAGGTGGTGAAACGCCGGTCGTAGATGTGCATGTGCGCGTCGCAGGCGCCGGCGGGCACCTCGGTGCGCGGCGCGCCGGTGCCGCTGCTGTTCGGGCAGGCGGTTTGCCGGCTCATCGCGCGTCCGCGGCGCGGTCCTGCTTCTGCGATGCGACCACCAGCGACGTGTGCTGGCCCAGTGTCGGCGCGGCGAAGGGCAGCGGGCCGGGCGTGCGGTCGAACTTGATCGGCCGCGTAAAGCCACGGTACGCCCCCAGCGTCGGGTGTTCGAAGCTTGCCACCATGTCCTCCGCCAGCACCTGCTCGTTGTCGAACATGTCCTCGACCGTGCGCGCGGCGGCGCAGGGAACTGCTTCGCCGAAAAGTTCCTCCCACTCGAGCGCTGTGCGGGCTGCCAGCGCCCGGTGCAGCTTCGGAACGATCTCGGTGAAGTGCTGCGCGCGCTTGCGTACGCTGTCGTAGCGTTCGTCGGCCGCCAGATCGGGCAGCCCCACCTTGTCGCAGAGCGCCTTCCAGAAGTGCGGCGTGTTGGCGGAGATGTAGATGTGGCCTTCCTTCGTCGGGTGGATGCCCGTGATGCCGCCCGAGCGCATGTCGCGCCCCACGTCCTTGGGTTCGCCTTCAGCCCACACCATGCGGGCGGACTGCATCGTGAGCGCGGCGCGCAGCAGCGAGACGCCGACGAACTGGCCCCGACCGCTCTTCTCGCGTTCATACAACGCGGAGGCGACGCCTGCTGCCACCAGCGCCGCCGCGTAGTAGTCGACCACCGAGCCGTAGAGGATCTCGGGCGGCTCGCCGCGCTTGCCCTGCAGGGCGCACATGCCAGTCATCGTCTGCAGCACTTGGTCGTAGCCGGCCTTCTCCTTCATCGGTCCGGTTTCGCCGTAGCCGGTGACGCTGCAATAGATAAGCCGCGGATTGACCGCCTTCAACTGCTCGTAGGCGATGCCCAGCCGCGGCGGCACATTGGGCCGGAAGTTGTGCACCAGCACGTCGGCGGTGCGCACCAGCGCCATCAGCGTGGCATGGTCCTCAGCTTGCTTCAGATCGAGCGCGACGCCGAGCTTGCTGCGGTTGACGCCGATGAAGGCGCGGCTCTCGGCTTCCAGCGTCGACGGGTACTTGCGCAGGTTGTCGCCCGTGGGCGGCTCGATCTTGATGACTTCGGCACCCTGGTCGGCAAGCAGCGAGCAGCCGTAGGGACCCGCAATGTAGGCACTCAGGTCGAGGACCCGCAGGCCGGACAGCGGACCTTGCGGGCCCATGCGTGGCGGGAGACCCATGTCGTTGATTTCAGCGGCGTTCATGGCGGTCCTCAGTCGGCGGTGATGTTCTGTTGCTTGGCCAGCTTCTTCCAGCGCTCCACGTCGTCGGCGATGACCTTGCCGAACTGGGAGGGCGACATCGGCGTGGCGATCGCGCCTTCCTTGAGGAAGTTGGCGGCCAGGCCGGGTTTGGCGAGCGCCTTGTTCACGGCGCTGTTGAGCTTGTCGACAATTTCGGCCGGCGTACCGGCGGGCGCGAGCAGGCCCCACCAGAGTTCGAACTCGTAGCCCGGCACCGTCGTGGCCATCGGCGTGAGGTCCGGCGCGATCGGGCTCGGCTTCAGGCTCGTGATCCCGACAGCACGCAGCTTGCCGGCGCGCACCATCGGCAGGAGCGACGGCCCGCTCGAGATCAGCAACTGCGTCTGCCCGCCGACCAGGTCGGTCACGGCCGGACCCATGCCCTTGTAGGGAATGTGCGTGATGTCCAGCTTGCCGACCTGCGCCTTGAGCAGCTCGGTGCCGAACTGGTTCACGCTGCCCGAGCCCGACGAGGCGTAGTTGTACTGGTTCGGCTTGGCCTTGATGGCGGCGATCAGTTCGGCAGGCGTCTTCGCGGGGAACTCGTTGTTCACGGCCACGATGAATGGGCCTTTCGCGAACATCGCCACCGGCGCAAAGCTCTTGTTCGGGTCGTAGGGAAGCTTTGCCTGAACGGCTGCGTTCGTCGTCATGCTGGACGACACCGCGACCAGCGTGTAGCCGTCCGGCGCGGCCTTCGCCACCTGGCCGGTGCCGGTGTTGCCACTGGCACCAGGACGGTTGTCGATGATCACTGGCTGCTTGAGCTCGTCGCCCAGTTCCTTGGCGACCTGGCGGGCAAAAGTGTCGTTCGATCCGCCTGCGGGGTAGGGAACAACGATCGTGATGGGCTTGGCCGGGTAGGCGCCCTGCGCGAAGCTGAGGGTCGGTACGAGGCAGCAGGCGAGTGCGAGCTTGCGGACGGGCGATGGAATAGCGATGGGCATGTTTGTCTCCGGAATCTTGGCAAAATGGAAATCAGTCGGCCAGCAGGCCAAGGCTGCAGGCGCTGGCGACGATGGCGTGTGCGCGGCGGACGAAAGGGATGTCGATCATTTTTCCGTCCACCACATAGGCGCCGACACCCTTGGCATCGGCATCGCGCGTGGCCTCGATCACCCTGAGTGCGTGGGCGATCTCTTCGTCCGTCGGGCGGAACACGTCGTTGGCAATGGCGACCTGGCTGGGATGGATGCAGGTCTTGCCAAGAAATCCAAGGTGGCGCGAAAGCATCGCCTCGGCGCGGAAGCCCTCGGCGTCGCGGATGTCTGCGAACGCGCTGTCATAGGCATAGATGCCGGCTTCGCCTGCCGCGACGCGGGTCGCGAACATCGCCTGCTGGATCGCTGCCGGCTCGCGACGGGCGATGCCCAGCGGTTCGAACAGGTCGCCCAGTCCGAGCTGCAGGCCCACCACGCGCGCATCGGCCTGGGCCAGCGCGGCGGCGGTGCGCAGCGCCACGGGAGTTTCGATGTTGAGCAGCAAACCCACGGGCTTGACGACGCCGTTGGCCTGCTCGGCCCGTTCGATCGCCGCGACTGCGGTGCGCACATGCGCCGGACTCTCGGGCTTGGGCAAGTTGATCAGGTGCACGCCGGGTTGCACGACCGCCATCACATCCTGCTCGAAATGCGGCGTGTCCATGGCGTTGACGCGGACGATCAGGGTCTTGCCGGAGAAGGCGGTGCCGCCGCCTTGCAGCAGTTCCCGCACCACGTTGCGCGCTTCGTCCTTGCGCGACTCCGACACCGCGTCCTCCAGATCGAGGCAGATGCCATCGGCCGCGCTGGTCAGGGCCTTGGTGAACAGCTCGGGGCGGGTACCCGGTACAAAAAGTTTGCTTCTCATGGCGGCAGTGTCTGCCGCGCATGAAGAAAGAAAAACACATGCTCTCTATGATCAGATGATAGAAAATATACGTTCATGGAAACGGCGTACCTGCAGAGCTTTCTTCTCGTGGTCGAGTGCGGCTCGATGTCGGAAGCGGCTCGCAGGCTCGACCTCACGCCCGCAGCGGTGGCCCAGCAGATCCGCACGCTCGAACGGGAACTCAACGCCCCCTTGCTGGCGCGCGCCGGTCGCACGGTGCAACCGACGGAATCCGGTCACCAGCTCGTGCAGCGTGCGCGGGGTGTGCTGCGGGAGGTGAGTGACATCAAGGCGCTGCTGGGCAGCGAGGCAGCCGGTGGCGAACTGCTGATCGGCACGATCAACACGGCGCTGCACAGCGTGCTGCCGGACATCCTGGCGCACTTCGTGAAGACGCATCCTGGTGTCAAGGTGTTCCTGCAATCAGGCACCACCGCAACGCTCCACAAGGCAGTCCAACAGGGCGACCTGGACGCGGCGGTTTGCCTGTATCCCAACTTCGTGCTGCCCAAGACCTTCGACTGGTCGCTGTTGCGCGAAGAGCCGCTGGTGCTGTTGGCGCCGAGTCGGCTGGCGCGGCGCGATCCGCACGAGCTCCTGCGCACCTCGCCCCTGATCCGCTACGACCGCAATCTGGGCGGTGGCAAGCAGGCAGACCGCTACTTGCGCGCCGCTGGCATCGTGCCGCAGGAGCGCTTCGAGTTGAGCTCTCTATTGGCCATCGCCATGATGGTGGACCGTGGCCTCGGCGTATCGATCGTGCCGGACATCGCGTCGCCGCTGCTGGACGGCCAGCGCATCGCGAAGATCGCATTGCCGATTCGTTCGGAGGCGCGCCGCTTCGGGATCCTGTGGCTGCGGTCGTCCGCGAGACTGCGATTGATTCAAGGACTGGTTGCCAGCGCAAACACCGTTACAAATCCGGCGCCGACAGGCCAAGCCAATCTGGCTGCCGGCAGCCCCGGCAGGAACTGACGCGACGCCGCAAGGTCGGCATGGCTTTGCTCGCTGAGCCAGCGTCTTCCCCTGGCGGCAGGACCACTGGCCTTGGATGCTGAGCTGAAGCCGTCTTGCTCGGGATATGCGGCCAGCGGCATTTCGGCGACACTTGGCAACCGAGCCTTTTTGCATGCTGTCATGGCCGACCGATCGCATTTTTCGGGACACGCCGACAAGCCGGTTTCAAGATCCTGGCGATCCTGGCTCCTGCGCGTGGTGTTCTGGTTCACAGGGCTGGCCTTGGCCGGGGCGCTGGGCTTGTCATTCGTCGTCTTGACTGCACTCGTGGTCGCCTATCCGAACCTGCCGAACATTTTCGAGCTTCAGGACTATCGACCGAAGCTGCCGCTGCGGGTCTTCTCCTCAGAAGGCATTCTGATTGGCGAATTTGGCGAAGAGCGCCGCGAATTCACGCCGATCTCGACAATTCCCCAGCTGATGAAGGACGCCGTGCTGGCCGCCGAGGACGCGCGCTTTTATGACCACAGTGGGGTCGACTTCAAAAGCATGGTGCGCGCCGGGTACGCAAACCTGAACCGAGTAAAGAGCCAAGGTGCCTCGACCATCACGATGCAGGTGGCACGCAACGCGTACTTGACTTCGGAGAAAACGGTTGTCCGCAAGGCCTACGAGGTCTTGCTCACATTCAAGCTGGAGCATCTCCTCACCAAGGATCAGATCTTCGAGATCTATCTGAATCAGGTCTTCCTGGGCAAGCGGGCGTACGGCTTCGCCGCGGCCTCGGAGGCCTATTTCGGCAAGCCGCTCAAGGACATCTCGATCGCACAAGCCGCCATGCTGGCGGGTTTGCCCAAAGCGCCCGGCGCCAACAACCCGGTCAACAATTCCGCGCGGGCGCGAGAACGCCAGCTCTATGTGATCGACCGAATGCAGGAGAACGGTTTCATCACGCCTGAGCAGGCGGCGCAGGCCAGGCAAGAAAAGCTTCATCTGCGCGACCCCCCAGGCCCCGCCCTTCTGCGCGCCGAATACGTCGCCGAAACCGTGCGCCAGTTGATCTACGCGCAGTATGGCGACGCCACCTACACCCGGGGACTCAAGGTCTACACCTCGATCTCTGCGGTCGACCAAACGGCCGCCTACAAGGCCTTGCGCGACGGAATCATGGGTTACGAGCGAACCCAGATCTACCGTGGACCCGAAGGATTCGTGGATCTGCCCGACGATCCGAAAGAACGCGCAGACGCGATCGACGACGTGCTTGCGGAGCATCCCGACAACGGTGACCTGGTTGCTGCGGTGGTGCTCAAAGCCAGTGCCAAAGAGGTCACGGCCGTTCGTGCGAACGGCGAGACCTTGCACGTCGTCGGAGACGGGCTGCGGCCTGTCCAGTCGGGATTGGCGGACAAGGCGCCGCGCAACATCATGATCCGTCGTGGGGCGGTAGTCCGCCTTGCGAAGACGCCGAAAGACTTGTGGGGAATGACCCAGCTGCCCGAGGTCGAGGGAGCGTTCGTCGCGATGGATCCGCGTGACGGCGCCATCAAGGCGATGGTGGGCGGCTTCGATTTCAACAAGAACAAGTTCAATCATGTCACGCAGGCGTGGCGTCAACCAGGCTCGAGTTTCAAGCCGTTCATCTATTCAGCAGCGCTTGAAAAAGGATTCACGCCGGCCACCGTGGTCAATGATGCTCCGCTCTACTTCGATGCAGCCACGACAGGCGGGCAACCATGGGCGCCGAAGAACTATGGAGGCACCTTCGCTGGACCGGTACCGCTTCGCACGGCGCTCATGAAGTCCATCAACATGGTCACGCTTCGCGTCGCGCAATCGATCGGTATCCGCTATGCGCAGGACTGGATCACGAATTTCGGCTTCGACCGCGAGAAGCACCCCGCCTATCTGCCCATGGCGATAGGCGCCGGTGCGGTCACGCCAATGCAGATGGCAACGGCCTACTCGGTGTTTGCCAATGGCGGCTATCGCGTCAATCCTTACCTGATCACGCGCATCACGGACCACAAGGACAAGATATTGGTCGAGGCGCAGCCACCGCTGCTCAACGAAACGATGCGCGCCATTCCGCGACGCAACGCCTTCATCATGGACACGCTGCTGCAAAGCGTCGTCAAGGGCGGCACCGGCGCGAAGGCGTATCAGGCGTTCAAGCGCGACGACCTCTACGGCAAGACGGGAACCACCAACGACTCGATCGACACATGGTTCGCGGGGTTCCAACCGACGATGACCGCGATCGCGTGGATGGGGTACGACACGCCTCGCAGCCTGGGAGACAAAGAGACGGGCAGCAGCCTGAGCTTGCCGATCTGGATCAGCTACATGGAGACCGCGATCAAGGGTGTGCCCGTGACTGAACTTCAGGCGCCCGAAGGGGTGGTCCAGGTCGGCGGCGAGTGGTACTACGATGACTACGCGCCGGGCAGTGGGCTCGCCAACCCATGGGGCATGTCTGCACCGGCACCCGCCGAGGCGGCCCCGCCAACGAAGCCGGAGCCGATTGCGGACCCGTTTCTGGTCGAACGCAGCCGGATTCTTGACCTGTTCCGCAACTAGGCAGGGCGCTTCTCCGCCCTGCGCGATCATCGTGGCGGCGACGCCATGGTGACCCGGGTCTATTGAACCTCTTTGGGAAGGTTCAGACTCTGCAGGAGCGGCACCCAGCGGTCGAATTCGGCGCGAACGAACTTGGACAGCTCCTCCGGGGTGCCGCCCCGAGGCTCCATGCCGATGGCCTCGGCCCGCGCGACGAATTCGGGATCGGCGATCACCTGATTGACGGCCTTGTTCAGTTTTTCGATCACATCCTTCGGCGTGCCCGCCGGAACCGAGAGCGAATACCAAAGGACAGCCTCGATGTCATAGCCTTGTTCCTTGAAGGTGGGCGCATCGGGAACCTGTGGCAGCCTGTGGCTGTCCATCACCCCCAGGATGCGGAACTTGCCGCTGCGGATATAGGGCAGCGAGCCCGTGAGGGACGTTCCATGTATATCGATCTGACCACCCAGCAGAGCCTGGATGGCCGGGGAGTCCCCGTTGAAGGGAATGTGGGTGGTGTGGATGCCGGCGTCCTTCTCGAAGCTCAGCGGCGCCAGGTTGGTCAGGATCGCCGCGCCCGGGGAGCCTCGATTGATCTTGCCGGGATTGGCCTTGGCGTAGGCGACCATCTCCTTGATGTTCTTGTAGGGCAGGTCGGTGCGTCCGACGATGATCGCCGGCTGGTAGGCGATCTGCGAGACGGGCGCGAAATCCTTGGTCGGGTCGTAGGGGAGCTTGTCGAACAGGACCGTGTTGTTGGCCAGCGTGCCTAGCGACGACACAAGGACCGTGCGCCCGTCCGGTCGTGCCCGGGCTACGTAGTCGGCGGCCACGATGCCGCTGGCGCCGGGCTTGTTTTCCACGATCACCGACATCCCGTGCTTGGCGAGTTCGGACGCCAGCAGGCGGACGTACAAGTCAGTGCCGCCGCCTGCGGCAAAGGGGACGACGATCCGGGTGGCTTGCTGTGCCTGGGCCGGACCCAGCGCGAGGAACAGCCCGAACAACGCGCCGGCGATGTACTTCCGAAAACTCATATTTGTCTCCATCCAGATAGGCAGGTGAAACCCGCATCCAGCCGCGCCCTTTGGCGACGAGGTCCGATCGGGCTGAACTTTCCGGGCCAGTCTATGGTCGGGCGCGCCGGTTTGATCTGCAAGGAATGAAAAGCTGCTTTGTATGTCGTGCAGATGAGCGGCGACGTCCAGCAGTCGCCATGGGCCATGACCTCCGCCTTGGCGAATGTCTCATCCATCCAGGCCAGGTGGGCGATGCACGCCCCAATGCCTGCTGTGATCGCGGGCTTTCCCCTGCTGGAAGTGCTCCAGACCTCATCCTGCGGCTCTACCATCCGCAGCCTTCACGACAGAAGCCTCCAACAGCGCTGCAATCTCGTCGGGGCTGAATCCCGCCTCCCGCAGGACTTCTTCGGTGTGCGCACCGTGGGCAGGCGCCGCCTGGGTCTGACGGCGCGGTGTATGGCACAGGTCGTAAGGCAGCCCGAAGCTGCGATAGCCCGGGCGGTCGCCGTTGGGCGTGGCATCGACGAGCATATTGCTGGCCTGGAAGTCCTCGCCGGCCAGCGCGTCGCTGTAGCTGCGCACGACGCCCACGACGATGTTGTTGCCCGTGAGCAGGTCGACGCACTCGCGCGTGCCGTAGTTTGAGAGCGCTTCGCTGACCGCCACCTTCATTGCGGGCCGGTTCTCGACCCGCAGCTCGTTGGTGAGGAAGCGCACGTCGGTCGCCAATTCGGGGCAGCCAATGGTTTCGCACAGGCGAACCCAGTGCGCCTGCACGTACGCGGAGACCACCACCATGCCATCGCGGGTGCGGAAGATGTCCGCCGCGGGGGCGTTCATCGGCTGACCGTCGCCGCTGCGGGTGGGCTCGACACCGCGCACCAGGTAGTCGCTCCAGTTGGGCGACTGCAGGTTGAGCGCCACTTCCAGCAACGAAATGCGGATGGTTTCGCCGACGCCGGTGCGCTCGCGCCGGAACAGCGCAGCCAGGATGGCCTGGGCCGCCACCTGCACCGTCGCCGCGTCGATGATGGTGGCACCCACCTTCTGCGGCAGTCCCTGCGGCTCGCCGGTCACCGACATCAGGCCGCTTTCCGCCTGCGCCGCGATGTCGTAGCCGGGCCGGTCCCGCGAAGGACCCTCCGCGGGAAAGCCGCTGATCGACGCGTAGACGAGTTCCGGATGCGCCGCGCGCAGCACGTCGGGCGCGAGGCCGAGCGCTTCGGCGGCGCCGGGTCGGAGATTCTGGACGACTACGTCGGCGCGCGAGATCAATCGGCGCGCAATCTCCACGCCGCGCGGCTTGCGCAGGTCCAGGGCGATCGACTTCTTGCTGCGGTTATAGGCGCGCAGCATCGCGTGGCCGAAATGACCGGTGTGGCGCGCCATGTCGCCTTCCATCGACTCGATCTTGACGACTTCGGCGCCGAGGTCGCCGAGCGTCATCGCGGTGCCGGGGCCGGCGATGTAGTTTCCGAGTTCGATCACTCGGATGCCCTGGAGGGGCGGGGGAGGGACGTCTTGTGGGTTCATCGGCGCGACTCTAGGAGCCCGCGACGCCCGCGGGAAAGCAGAAGCCGCAAAGATGCTTTGCAGACGACGGCGCCGGCTGGGCAGCAGGGTCGCCACACTTCGGACCTCATGACCGCAGTGAACATTCGAAGGATCGGGGCCTCAACGACGGGAAATGCGACCCCTGGGGCAACTCCGCCTATGTGACCTCGATCTCCCGAAGCACGCATCTTGCGGGAGCTCTCCCGCAGGACGGCGGACTGTTCGAACTGCTCGGCCTGCCTGCTGCCGGGGTCGCGCCGCACCGCTTCGCGGACTGAGGCTCCAGCGCCTCAGGGCGCATCACGTTCGCGCAGCGCCTCGGCCATGAAGTCGACAAACGCGCGCACCTTCAGCGGCAGGGTGCGGCTCTGGCGAAACACGGCGTAGATGCCGTTGGAAAAAGCGCGCACCGCGAACCTGTACTCGGGAAAGAGCCGCACGAGGGAGCCGTCCAGGATGGAGCTGCGCACCGTGGGCTCCGACAGCAGAGCGATCCCCATGCCGCCGATCGCCGCCAGCCGCAGGAGTTCGCCGTTGTTCGAACTCAGCGCGCCCTGGATCGTCAGCACCTTCTGCTGTCCCTCTTCGTCGATGTACTTCCAGGTGGTGGCCTCGCGCTCGCGGCGGTAGGTGAGGCACCGGACCTGCGTCAGGTCATGCGGATGGCGGATGCGAGGATGCTTCTTGATGAAAGCCGGACTCGCGACCAACACCTCGTCGCTGCTGAGAAGCCGCTTGATCACGAAGCTCGAATCGTTCGACTCGCCGGTGCGGATGTCGATGTCGAAATCCTGCTCCACCAGGTTCACGGGATGTTCCGAGAGTTCCAGTTCCAACTGGATGTCGGGATGGCGCTGGGCGAATTGCGGCAGCAGCGGCGCGATCACGCGCAGGCCGATCTGCGTGCGCGAGTGGATGCGAAGCCTCCCTTCGGGCAGCAGCTTCGAGCTGCGCGCGGCTTCCTCCGCTTCGGCCATGGCCTCCAGCACCACCTCCGCGCGTTCGAGGAAGGCCTGCCCCGCTTCGGTGACCTTGAGGTTGCGGCTGGTGCGGTCCAACAGTTGCACCCCCAGCTCTTCCTCCAGGGCGCTGATGCGCCGCGAGATGGTGGCGGGCGAAAGGCCGAGGCTGCGCCCCGCGGCCGAGAGGCTTCCTTTCCTGAGCGTGATCACGAAGATCCGCAGCGAATCGAGTGCCTTCATTTCATAAAACGCAAAGAAGCTGTGCGAAGCGTGGTGATCAAGAGATGGCTCCCGTTCCTAACATCGACGCCATACCACTTACTCAACAAGGAGCCCGGTGATGGATTTCGGAATCTTCATTCTGATGCAGCAACGAAACAAGCATAAGTCGTCCTATCAGATCCTGCGCGATGCCGTGGAGCAGACGCGCCTGGCGGACGAACTGGGCTTCGGTGCCGCGTGGTACGCGGAGCACCATTTCAGCAACTACGGCATGTGCTCGTCGCCGCTCACGATGATCGCGCACTGCGCCGCGGTCACCCGGAACATTCGTCTGGGCACCGGCATTGTCGTCGCACCGCTGTACACCCCGGCTCGCCTGATCGCCGACGTCGCCATGGTGGACCAGTTGTCCGACGGTCGCCTGAACCTGGGCATCGGGTCCGGCTACCAGCACTTCGAGTTCGAGCGCTTCGGCGTTTCGCTGGAGACCTCCAAGCAGCGCACTCTGGAGATGCTGGACATGCTGGAGCTGGGCCTGAAGGAGCCGAAGTTCGCCTATGACGGCCAGTTTTACCGGCAGCCGGAGAGCGCGATCAGCCAGCGCGCGGTGCAGCAGCCGATGCCGCCGTTGTGGGTGACCAGCGTCGACCCGACCTTCCTTGCCCGCGCCGTGCGTGGCGACCACCACGTGTTCGTCTCCGGCGGCGACGGCGGCGTCGAGAAGCTGCAGGCCACCCGCGCCCTGATCGACAAGGTGGCCCTGGGCGAAGGCAAGAACCCGGCCCAGGTGCAGGTCGGCGTGCTGCGCGCGGCCTACGCCAGCGAAAACAAGGCCGAAGTGGATCGCTACCTCGATTGCGCCCGCTACCAGCGCCGCGTGGCACTCAGCCTGAAGCGCCGCACTGCGCAGATCGGCGAGGACTACCAAGTGGCCGAGACCATGGTGGAAGGCGAGCCGACCCTGGACGAGATGCGTGCCCTATTGCCGGTGGGCTCGGTGGACACGGTGATCGAGCGAGTGGTGCGCGAGATCCGCGCCATCAAGCCCGTGCACTACTGCTTCCAGACGCAGATGGGTGACTTCGACCATCCCACGATGCTGAAGCACCTGGAGCTGTGGGCCAAGGTCATCATGCCCGCGGTGCAGCGCGAGATCGCCAACGATCCGCCTCACGTGGCCGAGCCGGCCCTGGAACTCGCCGCCGCCTGAGCCGGGCGGATCTCGCGACCCACCCGAAGGAAAAACCATGAACGAAGTAGCTTCCCCCGCCGGCGAACTGGCGGCGATGCGCGGCGCTTCCATCGAGCCCACGCTGTTCCGGCAACTGCTTGGCTGCTTCCCGACGGGGGTGGCCGTCATCACGACCCGCGGCGCCGATGGGCGGCCCGCAGGTCTGACCTGCAATTCGTTCAGCTCGGTATCGCTGGAGCCGCCGCTGGTGCTGTTCAGCCTGCGCAAGGCCAGCAGCCTGGCGGGCACTTTCTCGGACGCGGATGGCTTCGCGATCAACATCCTGTCGCAGCGCCAGGATGCGCTGTCGGGTCGTTTTGCTTCGAGCAAGATCGCCGACAAGTTCGAGGGCGTGAACTGGCACGCGGGCCCACGGGGCATGCCGGTCATCGAGGACTGCCTGGCGAGCTTCGAGTGCAGCGTCCACGCGCGCCACGACGCCGGCGACCACTACATCTTCATCGGCGAGGTGAAGCACATGGGCGGGGGCGACGCCGACCACGCGCTGGTGTTCTACAAGGGCGCCTACATGACGCTGGCGGAGTCGCTTCGCTCGCTGGTGGTCCAGGGGCGTCTCGACTCGCCCGATCTCGATGAAGCCTATCGCACGCTGTACGGCACCCTGCTGCGGCTGGCCTGCGATCGGGCCGGCGAGGACGAGCTGGATGCCGTCGAGGCGGCCGTCGACGACATCGAGCGACACCGTGACACGGACTCGCTGGCGCAGCGCATCGAGTCGGCCAGTCGCTTCTTCTGCGCGATTGCGGCGGCGGGACACAACGAGGCCCTCACGCTCATGGCGCAGACGATGACCACCGTCCTGCGCGAACGCATGACGCACGTCATCCCGGTGCGGCCGCGGCCCGACCTGTTTCCGCTGCGGCGCAAGGTCGTGGTCTGCCTGCGGCGGCGTGACGCGGACGGTGCCGTGGCCGCCCTGGACGAGCTGATCACCAAACTGCGCAAAGGCGGCGACGCGCGGCCATGACGCATCGGGCTTCGCCCTGCGAGCCCACCCACCACGAATCCATCGCGCGGCACTGCGCATCGAAACCAGGACAGGAGACACCATGTCGAACAACGACACCGCCGGCGGCGAGGCGGATGCCTACGCCGCCTTCCGCCGCGAGCTGGAAGACTTTGCCCGCAGCGCATGCCCCCCGGAGATCCGCGCCGTCGTTGCCTCCGGCCGGAAGGTCACGAAGCGCGAGTACATGGGATGGCAGAAGATCCTCGCCGCCAAGGGCTGGGGTGCACCCAGCTGGCCGATCGAGCACGGCGGCACGGGTTGGGACATCAAGCAGCGGCTGATCTTCGAGGAAGTGATGGCCGAGGCGGATTGCCCGCCGCTGTACCACCACGGCCTGGGCCACATCGGCCCGGTCATCATCCGTTTCGGCACGCCGGAGCAGAAGGCCCGCTTCCTGCCGCGCATCCTCGACTGCTCGGACTGGTGGTGCCAGGGCTACTCCGAGCCGGGCTCGGGGTCCGACCTCGCCTCGCTCAGCACCAGCGCGCGGCTGGACGGCGACGACTACGTGATCAACGGCCAGAAGATCTGGACCTCGCACGCGCACGAAGCCAACATGGTCTACATGCTGGTGCGCACCTCGCGCGAGGCGAAGAAGCAGGACGGCATCTCGCTGATCCTGGTGCCCATGGACACGCCGGGCATCACGGTGCGTCCGATCCGCACCATCGACGGCTGGCACCACCTGAACGAAGTGTTCTTCGACGAGGCGCGCGTCCCCGCCGCCAACCTGATCGGCGAGCCCGGCAAGGGCTGGACCTGCGCCAAGTTCCTGCTGGAGCGCGAGCGCCTGCCGCCGGCCAATGTGGCCCGGTTGGAGCTGGTGCGAAGGCAGGTCACGCGCGTGGTCGAAGAGGCTGCGCTGGCAGCGGCGGGGCGCAGGGACTTCAGTGGCCTGCGCTACCGGCTGCTGCTGGCCGAAGCCGACGTGAAGGGCGCCCGCGTGCTGCTCGCCAATGCGACGGACGACCTGAAGCACCAGCGGCCGCTCGGCGTCCAGCCTTCGGTGATCAAGCTGATGTGCAGCGACGTCGCCCAGCGTCTCACGTCCATCGCGCTCGATGCGGTGGGGCCCGATGCGGCGCATCGCTTCCTCGTCGACCAGGGGGAGGGCGAGCCCGGCGCCACCTGGGTACAGAACTACCTGTTCACCCGCGCCAGGACCATCGCGGGGGGCACATCCGAAGTGCAGCGCAACGTCGTTGCCAACGAACTGCTGGGAGTCTGAGATGTCCATGTCATTCACACCCTTGTTTCCCGGCATGCTGCTCGATGCGGCGAGCCGGTTCGCGCAGGACCACGCCGCGATGCAGGATTTCGCGGGCGCTGACGCCATCGGCGAGATGGGCTGGGCCTGCACGGTCGTGCCGGAAGCGTCTGGCGGCGTCGGCGGCACGCTGGCCGACCTTGCCTCCATCGTCACCGGGCTCGCCGCGCACGGCGTCCACCTGCCCGTGGTGGAAGCCTGCGCCGTCGCGCCGCTCCTGCTGCAGGCTGCGGCGCCCGACACCGCCGCGCAATGGCTGCAAGCCGTGTGCGAGGGCAGCGCAAAGGTCGCGCCCATGACTTCCCTGTCCGCCTCGCTCGACGAAGTCGCCGTGCAGGCGAAGCAACTGGACATCGGCTACGAACTCACTGGCGAGGTGAAGGGCGTCGATGTGTCGCTGGCGGCCACGCACTGGCTGGTGCCTGCGGCGCTCCAGGGAAGCGACCCATTGACGCTGTTCCTGGTGGATGCCGAGCGCATTTCCGCACCGGCGGCCACCTACCGCACGATGGAAGGGCGATGCAGTGCCGACTTCAGGCTGGACGGCTTGACGGTGCCTGCCGGTGCCTGCATCGCGCGCGGCATCGCGGCGCGCGATGCGCTCGTGCAAGCCGACAACGCCGCGCTGCTGCTCACGGCGGCGGACACGGTCGCCGCGCTGACGACCCTGATCGAGCAGACCGTGAAACACCTGCAGGAACGGCGCCAGTTCGGCGTGGCACTGGCGTCCTTCCAGGTGCTCAGGCACCGAACGGCCGACATGTATGTGCGTTACCTCTGCGCCAAGGGCCTGGTCCTGCACGCCTTTCAGGAATTCGAAAGCGGCGCCTCGAGCCTGCGCCGCACCCTGCGCCTGATGAAGATCGCGCTGGCCGAGACCGCGCGAATCTGCGCTGAAGGCGCGATCCAGATGCACGGCGGCATGGGCGTGAGCGAGGAAGTACTGGCCACCCGCATGGCGCAGCGCCTGCTCGCCTCCGAATTCCGCTATGGCGACCGCATGACGCACACATCGCGCCTGCTTGCACCGCAAGACCCCGAGGCCACGGCGGACGAGCCGGTGGCGCGCGGCCTGTCCAACGTTTCCAGGAGTTCACGATGAACGTCAGTCTTGAAGTTTCCGAATACATCGCCGTGGTGCGGCTGGACAAGCCGCCGGTCAACGCACTCGACCGCGCGACGCGGCGCCGCCTCATCGAGGTCTTCGACGAGATCTCCGAACGCGAAGACATCCGCGTCGCCATCCTCACCGGCACCGGCAAGTTCTTCTGTTCCGGTGCCGACCTGAAGGATCGGCCGAACCAGGACAAGGCCGGCGACTTCCTCGAGCACAACCGGATGACGCGCGAGACCGGCAACGCGATCCGCGAATGTGCGAAGCCGGTCATCGCGGCCGTCAACGGCCCGGCGCTCGGCGCAGGCATGGGCCTGATGGCCGCCTGCGACATCTTCCTGGCGTCCGCGGACGCGAGCTTCGCGATGCCCGAGATCAACGTGGGACTGGCCGGGGGCGTGTCGATGTTGAGGACGATGTTCGGCCGCTCCTTCACGCGCCGCATGTTCTTCACCGGCATGCGCGTGCCCGCCGCCGAGTTGTACCGCAGGGGCGTGCTCGACGAAGTGCTGCCGCCTGAGGAGCTGATGCCCGCGGCCATGCAGATCGCGCAGGAGATCGCGTCGAAGAGCCCGGTGGCGATCGGCTACGCGAAGAATGCGGCCAACATGATGGACCTCATGCCGCAGCGCGACGGCTATCGCTTCGAGCAGAACATCACCATGGCGCTGGCCAAGACCGACGACGCGAAGGAAGCGCGCCAGGCCTTCCTCGAAAAGCGCCAGCCCGTCTACAAGGGGCGCTGAACCATGGCAGACGTGGTGAGAGTGGTGGAAGTCGGCAGGGGCCTGGACGCACTGTTCCAGCCGCGCTCGATCGCGATCTTCGGTGCCTCGGACGACGTGACCAAGATCGGCGGCCGGCCACTGCAGTTCCTGCAGAAATACGGCTATCGCGGCGCGATCTATCCGATCAACCGCAAGGGCGGCATGGTGCAGTCGCTCCAGGCCTATGCGAACCTGGCGGATCTGCCGCAGACCCCTGAGCTGGCGGTCATGGCCGTTCCGCCCGAAGGCGTGTTGGAGGCGATCAAGGACTGCGCCGCCCGCGGTGTGCGCGCGGCGGTGATCCTCTCCTCGGGTTTCTCGGAGATGGGCGAGGCGGGCAGCCGCCTGCAGGCAGAGATCGGCAAGGTGGCGAGGGCATCGGGCATGCGCGTCGTGGGGCCCAATTGCCTCGGCTCCATCGGCGTCGCGGACAGGAGCATTGCCACTTTCTCGGTGGCGCTGGAGTCTGCATTCCCCACGGCGGGCCATGTCGGCATCGTGTCGCAGAGCGGCAACCTCGGCAGCTACACGATGCGGCTCGCCGTCGAGCGGGGCGTCGGCATCAGCCGCCTGCTCACCACAGGCAATGAATGCGACGTGGACATCGCGGACGGCATCGCCTCGCTGGCCAGCGACCCGGCCACTTCGGTGATCCTGTGCTGCATGGAAACGTGCCGCGACGCGGGCAAGCTGGTGCGGGCCATGGCGATGGCGCACGAAGCGGGCAAGCCCATCGTCGTGCTCAAGGTCGGCGTGTCTTCGGCGGGCAGCGAAGCGGCCGCATCGCACACCGGCGCACTGGCCGGGTCGGACGCCGTGTTCGACGTCGTGCTGCGCAATGCCGGCGCCATCCGGGTGCCGAGCATCGAGCAACTGCTGGACGTCGGTCATGCGATCTCCGTGGTCGGACCGGAGCGCGCGCCGAAGGGCAATCGCGCCGCGCTGGTCACGGCCTCGGGCGGCTTCGGCGTGCTGATGGCCGATGCAGCCAGCGCCCAGGGCCTGGACCTGCCGAAGCTCTCCGCCCGCACGCGGGAGCGGATTCTCTCGGCACTGCCATACGCATCGCCCGCCAATCCGGTCGACATGACGGCCCAGGTGTCGAGCCGACCGGAGTTGCTGGTGCAGGTGCTGTCCGCAGTGGCGGAAGATGCTTCGTGCGATGCGGTGATCCTGCAGTCGGCCTATGCCTTCCAGATGCCGAGGCTGCGCGACGTCTACCTCGCCGCGCTGGAACAAGTGCGCAAGTCGCATCCATCGCGGCTCGTCCTGCTGTGCTGCAAGGCGCCGCGCGACACGATGGCGCAACTGAACCAGATGGGCTTCCCGACGGTGGAAACCATCGACGCGGCGTGCGCCACGCTGGCGGCATTGGTGCGGCTCGGCACGCAGGGCGTGCGGGCAAGGGTGCAAGCAAGTCGGCCTTCTTCGCAAGCGCTGTCGCGCGATGCCTTCGCCAACGAGGCGAGTGCCAAGGCTGCGCTCGCCCAGGCGGGCGTTCCCGTTCTGAAGGAAGTCACGGTGGGGAGCCGGGACGAGGCGCTGGCCGCAGCGCGCGAGATCGGTTTTCCGGTGGTGCTGAAGATCGTCTCGCCCGACATCGCGCACAAGACCGAGGTGGGCGGCGTCGTGGTCGGCGTGGGTTCCGAGGCGCAGTTGCGCGATGAATACGACAGCCTGCTGGCGCGCGTCGCGCTGAAGGCGCCGCGAGCCCGGATCACCGGCGTGTTGGTGGCGCAGATGGCGCAAGGCGGCACCGAGCTGATCCTCGGCACCAAGAAGGACCCGGTCTTCGGGCCGGTCGTGATGGTCGGCCTGGGCGGGATATTCGCCGAGGTGTTGCGCGACGTCGCGTTGCAAATGGCGCCTGTGACCGAGCAGCAGGCAACGCAGATGCTGCGCTCGCTCAAGGCCTTTCCCCTGCTCGACGGCGCACGGGGCCGGCCGCGCGCGGACCTGGCTGCCGCGGCATGCGCCGTCGCCGCGCTTTCGCAGTTCGCCGCGCGGCATGCGGACGCCATCGCCGAGATCGACATCAACCCATTGGTGGTGCTGGACCAGGGACAGGGCGCCTTTGCGCTCGATGCACTGCTGGTGCCAGAAACGAAAGCCAAGCCATGAACCCCTCCCTCGAAGGCCGCGCCGCCTTCATCAGCGGCGCCGGCCACGGCATCGGCCGCGCCACCGCGCTCGCCATGGCGAAGCTGGACGCCACGGTCGGCGTCAACGACCTCAAGCAGGAGTTCGTGGAAGACACGGTCGCGGAAATCCGCAGGCTGGGCGGCAAGGCCATCGCGCTGCCGCAGGACGTCTCCACGCGCGAAGGCATGCGCGAGGCCGTGCTGCGCTTCACGCAGGACGCGGGGCGGCTGGACGTGATGGTCAACAACGCGGCCTGGGTACGCTACCAGCCACTGGCGGAGATCACGCCCGAGGTGATGGACCGGATGGTCGATATCGGCTTCAAGTCGGTGATTTGGGGCATCCAGGCCGCCGCCGAGGCGATGGACCCTGAGCGCGGCGGCTCGATCGTCAACGTGGCGTCCATCGCGGCCTTCAAGTCCCCGGCGCGGTCCGTGGTCTATAGCGGCCTGAAAGCCGGCGTGCTCGGGATCACCCGCGCCGCGGCGGCCGACCTGGGCGCGCGCGGCATTCGCGTCAATGCCGTGGCGCCCGGCGCGGTCCCCACCGAAGGCACGGCGAAGCACCGCAACGTGGAACTCGATGCGAAGCGCATCGCGCGCACGCCGCTCGGCCGGCTCGGCACGGTGGAGGACATCGCCGACGCGATCTGCTTCCTGGCCGGCGATGGTTCACGGTTCATCAACGCGGATGTGCTTCGCCTCGACGGCGGCGCATCGGAGACCTCGCTGTGAGCCGTTCGGACACATCCCCGAAGCGCCTGCAGAACGTCTACGTGGTCGCGCAGCGGCCGGCCGAACTGCATTCCTTCTACGCGTCGGCGCTGGGACTGCAACTCAAGTTCCGCGACAAGGATCGCTGGATCCAGTACGGCGTGGGCCATACCAGTGTGGCCTTGGCGTGCAAGGAGGAAGCGGCACCGGCAACGTCCGGGATCGTGATGGTGTTCGAGGTGGACGATTTCGCCGGGGCGCAGGAACGCATCGTCGGCGCGGGCGGCCAGGTGCTCGGCATCCGCGACATGGGGTCGCATGGGGCAATCCTGTCGCTGCGCGATCCCGAAGGAAACGTCGTGCAGTTGTTCCAGCGCGCCGTTGCGCCTGCGCAATGAGTTCGACGGCTCAGTGGCAGGCCTTGCTCGCTCGCGAGGCATCCGTGAGTGTCTGTGCGTCCTCGCGCTGCAGCGGCGAAGGATAGCGCGATGATCCGCAACACGGAGAAGTTCGCCGCCTTGCTCGCCGAAGTGCGGCAGTTCGTGCGCACCGAGTGCCTGCCCATCGAGGAGGCTGTCGATCGCGATGACGAAATCCCCGAGCCGCTGGTGCAGCGCATGCGCGGGATCGGGCTGTTCGGCCACAGCATTCCGGAGGCCCATGGCGGCGCAGGGCTGACCACCGAGGAGTTGTCGCTCGTCAACATCGAAGTCTCGCAAGCGGCGACGACGTTCCGGGCGCGCTTCGGCGGCAATACCGGCATCGCGTCGGAATCCATCGTGGTCGACGGCACGCCCCGCCAGAAGGCGGACTACCTGCCCAGGCTCGCCAGCGGCGAGCTGACCGGGTGCTTCGCGCTGACCGAACCGGAAGCCGGGTCCGACGCGACGGCGCAGAAGACGACGGCGGTGCGTGATGGCGGCGACTTCGTGATCAGCGGCAAGAAGTGCTTCATCACCAATGCACCGATCGCGAACCTGTTCACCGTGTTCGCCAGGACGGAGCCAAATTCGAAGGGTGCCAACGGGATCACCGCCTTCCTCGTGGAGCGAGGCACGCCCGGCTTGTCGACATCGGCGCCGTACCGCAAGCTCGGGCAGCACGGCTCGCCGGTGGGCGAGGTCATCCTGGAGCGGGTCAGGGTTTCGGCCACCGCGATCGTTGGCGGCATCGAAGGGCAGGGATTCCGTACGGCCATGAAGACCCTGAACAAGCAGCGCATCAACCTCGCCGCCCTGTGCGTCGGTCCCGCGATCCGGCTCGTCGAGGAAATGGCGAAGCACGCGCGAACGCGCCGTCAGTTCGGCCAGCCGATCGGCGACTTCCAGCTGGTGCAGCAGATGATCGCCGAGAGCAATACGGAGGTGCATGCCGCGCGTGCGCTCGTGCTCGAGACGGCGCGCAAGCGAGACGACGGCGCCGACGTCACGATGGAGGCGTCCATGTGCAAGCTGTTCGCCTCCGAGATGTGCGGCCGTGTCGCGGACCGGGCCGTGCAGGTCTTCGGCGGCAGCGGCTACATCGCCGGCAACGTCGCCGAGCGCTTCTTCCGCGATGTGCGCCTGTTCCGCCTCTACGAGGGGACGAGCCAGATGCACCTGCTCAACATTGCCAAACGAACCATGCACGGCGGCAACGGCGAACGGTCGGTTGCGCGATAGCCTGCAAGGCCACCTGCGGCGGCCGCGATCTTCTTTAGGCCCCCGAGCCCAGGTCGCCGGATGGCGCGGGCCGGTACTCGATGTGCACGGGATGCTCGCACCCTGGCAGGAGCGGCGCGCCAAGGCCTCCTGATGGAGCACCTGGCCGGCGATGTCTCGCTGGCCGATTGTCGCGCGCGATTGCGGGCTTTCGCGTGGTCATTTCTCGTCGCCGCGGCGTGCGAGGCCTCGACCTGCGGCCGAATGAACTGCCCTCGTGCTGGAGGCATCCGTGGCCTATCGGGACGCCAAATGTCCAAAGAGCCTTATTAATCGACAAGACATGCATCCACGTCGAAACGAGGATGCACACCGAACCCCAACCACAGGCGATCGACGCCGTGCGTCGTCCGGTAGAGACCTGTTGAGTTCGGCCAATCCCTGCCACCTTTGAAGGAAAAAACATGGCTGATTCGAAGACCAGCAAGAAACGACGCCTCGCGCCGCTCCACACCCCGAGCGATCTGGGCGCCGACGCGACGCGCGACATCTCCGCGGGGCTGAACGTCCTGCTGGCGGACACCGTCGCGCTCTACTTCAAGACGAAGAACTTCCACTGGCACATGTCGGGTCCGTCGTTTCGCGACTACCACCTGCTGCTGGACGAGCAGGCCGACCAGATCTTCGCCACGATCGATCCCATCGCCGAACGCGTGCGCAAGCTCGGCGGGACCACCCTGCGGTCGACGGGCCATGCCTCGCGGCTGCAGCGTCTGTCGGACAACGACGCTGACTTCGTGACCCCGATCGGCATGCTGGCCGAGCTGCGCGAAGACAACCAGCGGCTGGCCGGCTTCATGCGCGCGACGCACACGCTGTGCGACGAGTACGGCGACGTCGCCAGCGCGAGCGTGCTGGAGAACTGGATCGACGAAGCCGAGCGCCGCACCTGGTTTCTCTTCGAATCCGTGCGCGAGAGCTGACTGCCGGACCGATCAACCAACCACCTTATCTGCAACATTTCACCAGGAGAACCCATGACCACACTCACATTGCGCGATGGCACCGAGCTCTACTACAAGGACTGGGGAACGGGCCAGCCGATCCTCTTCAGCCACGGCTGGCCGCTCAGCGCGGACATGTGGGAGTACCAGATGCTGTTCTTCGCGCAGCGCGGCTACCGCGCCATTGCGTTCGATCGCCGCGGCTTCGGTCGTTCGAGCCAGCCGTGGGAAGGCTACGACTACGACACCTTCGCTGACGACATCGCCGAACTGATCGAAAAGCTGGACCTGCAGAACGTCGTGCTCGCGGGCTTCTCGATGGGCGGCGGCGACATCGTGCGCTACATCGCGCGCAAGGGCGCGGCACGCGTTGCCAAGCTGGCCCTCATCAGCGCCGTGACGCCGCTCTTCATGAAGACGCCCGATCACCCGGTAGGCCCCGACAAGGCGGTCTTCGACGGCATCCGTGCCGGCCTGGCCGCGGACCGGCCGCAGTTCCTGGACGATTTCAGCACGCTCTTCTACGGCACGAACCGCGAGGGGGCCAAGGTCTCGCCGGGCATCTTCAAGCAGACGCTGGCGATTGCGTTGCAGGCCTCGATCAAGGGCACCATCGATTGCGTGACGGCCTTCTCCGAAACCGACTTCAGGCCGGACATGAAGAAGATCGGCGTGCCCACGCTCGTCATCCATGGCGACGACGACCAGGTGGTCCCGATCGCCGCCACGGGCAAGCTCGCAGCCGAGATGATTCCGGGCAGCCAGTTCAAGGTCTATCCCGGCGCGCCGCATGCCACCTGTTTCACGCACAAGGACCAGGTGAACGCCGACCTGCTGGCGTTCATCCAGGCCTAGGCCTAGCGATTCGCGGGGTGCATGCATGCCAGGCGCGGCGATGACTCCTGCGTTTCCCGAAGGTGCTTACGGCGACCGGCTGGGAGGCTATTTCGAGTTGTCGTCGGCGCCTGCGCTCGTCATGCTCCGCACGTCGAGCGCACCGTTTGCGGCGACGCGCATCCGCTGCACGCTCGATCAGCTCGGCATGAAGCAGGAGATCCCGGCAGAGGACGCGTTCGTCGTGACGCTGCACCTCGTTGGCATGCGCCACCACGAGCTCTGGGTGCGCGGCCGGCCCGCGGTGGTCCGGGGCTATTCGCGCGGCGCCATCAGCATCGTCGATCTGCGCGACGAGGTGGCCAGCTACCTCGGCAGCCCGCTGGACGCGCTCAAGTTCTACGTGCCGCATGCGCTGGTGGATGCGGTGGCGGACGCCGCCGGCACCGCCCGTGTCAGCGCGCTTTCGTGCCTGCCGGGTCTGGTCGATCCGGTGCTGGGACATCTGGGCGCGGCGGTGCTGCCCTTGCTGGACAACCCGCGATTCGCCAACTCGACCATGCTCGAGCACCTGGCCCTGGCGATCTGTGCCCACCTGGTGCGCCGATTCGGCAAGAATACCGAGACCGATGTGCCGGTGACCGAGGCTTCGGCACCTTCATGCCATCGGCTTGCCTTCGATCCCGTGACGTCGCCGCAGGCCGCCTGGCGACGACTGCATCTGCACTGAAGAACCATGACATCTTCCATTTCCGTCCGCGACAATCCTTCGAAGCATCGTTTCGAGGCCGAGTCCCAGGGCGAAGTTGCGGTGGCCGTCTACGCATTGACGGACAAGGTCATCACCTTTCTCCACACCATCGTCCCGGATGCGCTGCGCGGCCAGGGCATCGCGACGCAACTGGTGCTGGCCGGGTTGGGCTCCGCGCGCGATCGCGGCCTGCGAGTCATTCCGCAGTGCCCCGTTTTTGCTGCCTACATGCGGAGCCATCCCGAGACCCATGACCTCCTGGCCGATGAGGGCCGTGCCCTGCTCGGCCTTTGAAGGGAGCCGTCCATGGCCGCGGAGGATCGTCACCCCGAATTGCGGACTGCGACGCTGGACGAGATCATCGGTCGCGAGCCGCCCCGGCCGGACACCGTCACCGCCGTCATCCGGCAGACCGTCAAGCCGGAAGCCGTGGCGCAGTACGAGCAATGGCTGAAGAAAGTGATGCCGATCGCCGCCCGATTCCCCGGCCATCGCGGCGTCAATGTCATCCACCCGGCAGCAGGGACCCTGCAGTACACGATCACCATTCGATTCGATTCGCTGGAACATGCACAGGACTGGTTCGGCTCCGCCGCGCGGCGGCAGCTGGTCGACGAAGCTGCCGCATTCCTGGAGGCCGACGAAACGGTGGAAACGCGCAGTGGCCTCGAGTTCTGGTTCAGGCCGCCGGCGGGGCAGAAGCCGGCCAGGCGCTACAAGCAATTCCTGCTGACGCTGTCGGTGATCTACCCGCTGACCATGCTGGTCCCGGCCATGTTGGGCCGGCTGTTCGATCTTGTGCTCCCGGGGTCGAACTATTTCACCGAGCACTTCATCGCATCGGCCGCGATCGTTGCCTTGATGGTGTACGTCATCATGCCGAGGTACACGCGGCTGATGTCCCGATGGCTCTACGGGTAGTGCGCCTTGCCCCTCAGCGGCCAACGACGACCGGCGCTGCCGCTTCGCCCTCGCGCGTGCGGTGTTGAAGCGCGACGGCGCAGGCGGCCAGCACCGGTGGAATCACGAAGCACCAGATGTTCACCCAGGTGAAGCTGAGCGCGGCAGCCGCGCAGCCTGCCGCGAAGACCGCGACGCTGCCCGACATGCGCAGCAGGCGGGCGCGTGCGGCGACGGCGTCCTGCGCGGGAAGGCCTCGCAGCAGGTCGGCCAGGTCGATCATGATCTGGGTGGTCGTGCCGGTCATGAGGGTGGTCGGCGGGGCGCTTGCCAGATGAATCCGGTGCGCGGCGTTCTGGATGGCCATCGCCGACACCAGCGCCATGCCCGTGAGCATGGCGAGCCCGCTGTCGCCGTCGCTGAAAGGGCCGAAGCGCACGGCGATCGCCGCGCCCGCGGCGAGCAGCAGCGTCTTGAGGACCAGCATCGTGCGCAGGACCGGCAGGCCGAAGTCGGGCAGCTTGTAGCTCAGCCAGCGTGTCAGGACGACGACGACACAGAACACAGGCAATGCCAGGAGCTTGGTCAGTGCCCCCGAGGTGCCGTGCACCAGCGCCGCGCCGAAGGTCACGAAGTTCCCGGTGACGTGGGCGGTGAACAGGCCCTGGAGCGCCAGGAATCCGGCGGTATCCACGAAGCCCCCGTTGAGGCTCATGAGCAAGGGAAGGGACGGTTTCATGCGGAGGCCTTCATGGATGGGGGAGCGCTTCTGTGCGCAGGGCGCCATGGTGCGCCTTCGGCGCACTCGCCGTCTTGTCGGGTTGACTGACGCTTTGCACATTCGGGCGCTGGCGTGGCCCGGCGTTCAAGCCGGGCGACTCTTGTTCAAGACAGGTGGGTGAGGGTGGGTTAAATATTCGGCGAGATAGTCGAACCGAGAGATCCCCCATGGCAAGAGAAAGCAGGCCGCCGACGCTGACCACGACAGGCGGCGCGCCCGTTGCGGACAGTCAGCACTCGATCACGGCCGGCCCTCGCGGACCGATCCTGATCCAGGACTACCAGATGGTCGAGAAACTGGCGTACCTGGCGCGCGAGCGCATCCCGGAGCGGGTGCTCCATGCCAAGGGCGCTGCCGCCTTCGGCACCCTCCGCATCACGGGCGATCTCTCGCGCCGCACCAGGGCCCGGGTTCTTCAACCCGGCCAGTGCACACCGGTCCTGGTCCGCTTCTCCGGGCTGACGGGCGAGCGCGGCTGCGCCGACGCGGAGCGCGATGTGCGCGGCTTCGCCCTCAAGGCCTATACGGAAGAGGGCAACTGGGACCTCGTCGGCAGCCACCTGCCGGTGGCCTGTATCCGCGACCCGCAGAAGTTTCCCGATCTGGTCCGAGCCATGAAGCGCCATCCGGTGAGCCACTTGCGCTCGCCCACGGCGATCTGGGACTTCTGGTCGCTGTCGCCGGAAAGCCTGCACCAGATCGTCATGCTGTTCTCCGACCGCGGCCTGCCGGCGGGCTTCCGCCATATGCATGGCTACGGCACGCATGCCTTCGGGCTTATCAACGCGGCCAACGAACGGGTGTGGGCGAAGTTCCATTTCAAGACGCAGCAGGGCATCCGCTGCCTGACGAACGCCGAGTCCCGCGAGGTGATCGCCGACGATCGGGAAAGCGCGCAGCGCGACCTGTTCGAAGCGATCGAGCGCGGCGAGCATCCGCGCTGGTCGCTGCAGGTGCAGGTGATGCGCGAAGCGCAGGCGGCCGGGATGCCATTCAACCCGTTCGACGCGACCAAAGTCTGGCCGCAGCAGGAATTTCCGCCGATGGAACTCGGGACACTCGAACTCGATGCCAATCCCGACAACTACTTCGCACAGGTGGAGCAGGCGACCTTCAATCCGGCCAACATCGTGCCCGGCATCTGCTTTTCACCCGACAAGCTGCTGCAGGGGCGGCTGCTCGCCTATGCCGATGCGCAGCGCTACCGGGTCGGCACGCACCACGAGGCGCTGCCCGTGAACCGTCCGAGGTCCCCCGTGCACACCTACCATGCGGATGGCGCCATGCGTCTGAATGTGCCACCCCGGACCGACGCCTATTACGAGCCCAACTCGTTCGGGGGACCGCGTCCCGACCGCCAGCTCGCGGAGCCGGCGCTGCCGCTGAGCGGCGACGCCATGCGCTTCGACGATCGCCAGGGACTCGGCGACCATGCGCAGGCAGCTGCCTTGTACCGCCGCATGGACAGCGGCCAGAGGCAGCGGCTGATCGAGAACATCGCGGCGTCGATGGCCGCGGTGGTCCCCGAGGCCATTCAGCGGCGCCAGATCGCGCACTTCCGGCTGATCGACGTCTCGCTTGGAAAAGGCGTGGCGGCGCAGCTTGGAATCCAGGTCTAGGGGCCCGTGGGCGGGCATCGGGCCCGCGATGGGGCGACGATGATTCCGGTCAAGATTGAATGAACGCGAAAGTCACGGGTACGATTTGTGCTGAGCCTTTGACTCCTGGCGCACGTGCGTTGCACGCGATGCGGCCGACGCCACGTTCGTTCAAAGAATCGGGCTTGGCTTCTATCCGAAGTTCGGCGCTGGGCGGCCAATAGGGCCTTCTGTCTTCAACTGTTGTTCTATCAGGCCATGCACGCTGAAACCAGCTCTTTCGGGACGAGAGGAAGCTCTCCCCAGGCAGCGAAAGCCTCATCGTCCCTGCCCGATCTTTCGGTCGGACCGAAGGACACGCTGGGTTGCACGTCCACGCATCTCCACAAGGACCAGGAGCTCTCGGCCGGCGGCGTCAGGGTCTACCGCAAGACGACCGAGGGCACGCAGCTCGACTACGTGGAGACGCCGGCCACCGGCCGCGGCGTGCTCGTCGGAATTTCGCTGCGAGACGGCCACCGGAGGCGGATCATTCATGAGCACCATGCGTCATGCCATGAGTTCGACAGGGGCGCCATCTACATCCGTGACTTCAGCGATCGCTATCGCGCCGACATGAAGTCCTCCTTCGACTTCGTGCTGCTCGAGATCTCGCATGCCGCGATCGAGCGCGCGATCGAGGACAGGGACGGCGCCCGGGTCAGCGGGCTTGCACGCGTCACCGGTGTCAAGGACGAGGTGCTCGGCAATCTCGCCTTGGCGCTGACGCCGGCGCTCGACCGGCCTGCCGAGACAAGCATGCTGTTCGTCGACCAGATGAGCGTCGCGATGGGGACCTACCTCCTCGAGAAGTACGGTGGCGCGCCCATGGCGGACGCGAGGAGGAATCGGATCCTTTCGCGTTCGCAGGAGGCGCGGGCGAAGGAAATGCTGCGAAGCAAGATCGACGGCGGCATTTCGATCACCGAGATCGCGGGCGCCTGCAATCTTTCGCGCAGCTATTTCATCCACGCCTTTCGCGAGACCACGGGCCAGACGCCGCACCAGTGGTTGATCGCCCAACGGCTGGAGCGTGCCCGCACGCTCCTCATGGACTTCGAGTGCCCGCTCGCGGACGTCGCCGCAGCCTGCGGCTTTGCCGACCAAAGTCACTTCACGCGCGCCTTCACCCAGAGCATGGGCACGCCGCCTGGCAATTGGCGCCGAAGGGTGCGGGTCGGCAGCTGAAATGGAGAAATCAGCGTCGCATTGTTCAAGCCCAAAACGCGCGACCGGGTTGGCGCTATCGGGACCGCGGGAGCGGCCTCGTAACCCTCTGCGTCCGGCACCGCACAAGGTGCGATGCATGCACTCCCGGGCGGGTGGCGTCCCTGGAACACGACGAATTTGCGATCTTCCGCCGGCAGGAGCAAACTGACGGGTCGGCGACCCCGCCGTATTTGCGCACAAGGAGGATTGCCATGTCCATTCCTTCCCATCTGTCCAGCTATCTCGACCAGCGTGGCGCACGCTATGACGTCTCCATGCACGGACACAGCCATAGCAGCCTGGAGACCGCCCGCTGCGCCAACGTGAGCCCGGGTCAACTGGCCAAATCGGTCATCCTCGAGGACGAACACGGTTGCGTGATGGCCGTCGTTCCCGCCGACAAGATGGTCATGCTCGGCGAGTTCTCCCGCTTTGTCGGTCGCCACAAGCTGAAGCTGGCCGGCGAGGCCCGGATTGCAGCGCTGTTCGATGACTGCGACCCCGGCGCGATACCGCCAGTCGGAATGGCATGGGGGCTGCCGACCATCGTCGACGACGAACTCGAAACCAACGACGTCGTCTACATGGAAGGTGGCGATCACGAGCGGCTGCTGCGGATGTCGCACGAGCAGTTCCATGCGCTGATGCGTGCCCAGCCGCACGGGAGCTTCACCAAGACCCCGGAGCTCTGAAGGCCCCTGACGGGCGCGCCGACCGGCAGTCATGGTCACGGCGACCTTCCGGTTCTACGAGGAGCTGAACGACTTCCTCGCGCGGGAGCGGCGAGGGCGCGAGTTCTCCTGCCGGTGCGCGCGAAGGGCGACCACCAAGCACATGATCGAGGCGCTCGGCGTTCCGCATACCGAGGTCGAACTGGTGCTGGTCAACGGCGGGTCGGTCGGCTTCGAGACCTTGCTGCACGACGGCGACCGGGTCGCCGTCTTTCCGCAGTTCGAAGCCCTCGACGTCACGCCGCTGCTGCGCGTTCGAGAGCGTGCGTTGCGCGTGACCCGTTTCGTCGCGGACGCGCACCTGGGTGGCCTCGCGCACCTGCTGCGCATGACCGGGTTCGACACGCTGTACGACAACCATTTTCGCGACGAAGAGATCGAGCGTATCGCTGGCGCGCAAGGACGCATCGTGCTGACGAGAGATCGAGAGCTGCTCAAGCGCCGGGGCATCACGCATGGCTGCTACGTGCATGCGTTGCGGTCTGCGCAACAGTTGCGCGAGGTCTTCGATCGACTCGACCTTGCGCGCGGCGCGCGGCCGTTCACGCGATGCCTGGACTGCAACACGCCCTTGCATGAGATCGACAAGTCGCTGGTCGCCTCGACCTTGCCGGCGATGGTGCGCGAACGCTACCAGCGTTTCAGCACCTGCGATGCATGCCGGCGCGTGTTCTGGGAGGGCTCGCATTTGCAGCGGATGCGCGCCATGGTGGACGAGTTGGTGGCGCCAGCGCAAGGATGAGGCGGCAGCGGGATACAAGCGTTTCGGCCGCAACCGCCGCCTGCGGTGCCTCGTTGGCCGCCTCAGGGTTTGCCCCCAATCATCGGTCCGGTGAATCGGACGGCCGCATCGCTCCGCATCCGGATCAGCGGCGGAGCGCTCGCCTCGATTTCGCCTCATCCCAATGAAATCAACAACTTAGAGCGCTTTCCGCGCCGCGCGCCGCGTGGCACATCGATTGCTCTGTACCCAGGCCGACCGCGTCGCCCGATGCGGGTCCCGGCCATGACACTGGAGACAAAGCGATGAGCACCATGGGTGACCTTGACCCCACGGAAACGGGCGAGTGGGTCGACGCGCTGGGCGCGGTCCAACAGCACCGGGGCAGCGAGCGCGCGAACTTTCTGTTGAACCGCCTGGTCGACGAAGGCCGCCGCGACGGCGTGTACGTGCCCCGTTCGCTGAACACGGCCTACAAGAACACGATCCCGCCCGAGAAGGAAGAAAAATCGCCCGGCAACCGCGAGATCGAACACCGCCTGCGCTCGATCATCCGCTGGAACGCGATGGCGATCATCCTGCGCGCCAACAAGGACTCGTCCGAACTCGGTGGCCACATCGCGAGCTTCCAGTCGGCGGCCACGCTCTACGACATCGGCTTCGGCCACTTCTGGCATGCCGCCACCGACACGCACGGTGGTGACCTGCTCTTCATCCAGGGCCACAGCTCGCCCGGCATCTACGCGCGTGCTTTCCTCGAAGGCCGCCTGAGCGAGCAGCAACTGCTCAACTACCGCCAGGAGGCCGAGGGCAAGGGCATCCCGTCGTACCCGCACCCCTGGCTCATGCCCGACTTCTGGCAGTTCCCCACGGTCTCGATGGGGCTTGGCCCGCTGATGGCGATCTACCAGGCGCGCTTCCTGAAGTACCTGCACGGCCGCGGTCTCGCCGACACCGCGCCGCGCAAGGTCTGGGCCTTCATGGGCGACGGCGAAATGGACGAGCCCGAATCGCTCGGCGCCATCTCGCTGGCGGGCCGCGAGAGCCTGGACAACCTCGTGTTCGTCATCAACTGCAACCTGCAGCGCCTGGACGGTCCGGTGCGCGGCAACGGCAAGATCGTGCAGGAACTCGAGAGCGTGTTCCGCGGCGCCGGCTGGAACGTCATCAAGGTGCTCTGGGGCAGCGGCTGGGACGCGCTGCTGGCCAGGGACAAGAGCGGCAAGCTGCTGCAGCGCATGGAAGAGTGCGTCGACGGCGAGTACCAGGACTTCAAGAGCAAGAGCGGCGCCTATGTGCGAGAGCATTTCTTCGGCAAGTACGAAGAAACGAAGGCCCTGGTCGCCGACATGAGCGACGAGCAGATCTGGGCGCTGACCCGCGGCGGCCACGACCCCGAGAAAGTGTTCGCCGCCTATGCCGCCGCCGTCAAGCACAAGGGCCAGCCCACGCTGATCCTGCCCAAGACGGTGAAGGGCTACGGCATGGGCGAATCGGGCGAGGGCCAGATGATCGCGCACCAGGCCAAGAAGATGACGCAGGACGCGCTGCGCGGCTTCCGCGACCGCTTCCAGATCCCGGTGTCCGATGAAGACCTGCCCAAGGTGCCCTTCATCCAGCTCGCCGAAGACAGCCCGGAGATGAAGTACCTGCGCGAGCGCCGCGCCGCGCTCGGCGGCTATCTGCCGCAGCGCCGGCGCAAGTCGGTCGCGCTCGAGATTCCGCCCTTGGCCAACTTCGAGCGCCTGCTCAAGGACAGCGGCGAGCGCGAGATCTCCACCACCATGGCCTTCGTGCAGATGCTCGGCACGCTGGTGCGCGACAAAGCCATCGGCAAGCACGTGGTGCCCATCGTGCCCGACGAGTCGCGCACCTTCGGCATGGAAGGCATGTTCCGCCAGCTGGGCATCTGGTCCTCGCTCGGCCAGCTCTACAAGCCGCAGGACGCCGACCAGCTCATGTACTACCGCGAGTCGAAGGACGGGCAGGTGCTGCAGGAAGGCATCAACGAGGGCGGCGCGATGTCCAGCTGGATCGTCGCGGCCACCTCGTACAGCACGAACAACGTGCCGATGATTCCGTTCTACATCTACTACTCGATGTTCGGCCTGCAGCGCGTGGGCGACCTGGCCTGGCTGGCCGGCGACATGCGTGCGCGCGGCTTCCTGCTCGGCGGCACCGCGGGGCGCACCACGCTCAACGGCGAAGGCCTGCAGCACGAGGACGGCCACAGCCACATCCTGGCCGGCACCATTCCGAACTGCATCTCGTACGACCCGACCTTCGCCTACGAGGTGGTGGCCATCGTGCGCGACGGCATGCGCCGCATGTACGCCGAGCAGGAGGATGTCTACTACTACATCACCCTCATGAACGAGAACTACCCGCACCCCGGCATGCCCGAGGGCAGCGAGGCGGGCATCCTCAAGGGGCTCTACCAGCTCAGCGACGGCGGCAAGACGCCGAAGAAGGGCCTCCGCGTGCAGCTCATGGGCAGCGGCACCATCCTGCGCGAGGTGATGTTCGCGGCCGAGCTGCTCAAGAGCGACTTCGGCATCGTCGCCGACGTGTGGAGCGCCACCAGCTACAACGAACTGCGCCGCGACGGCATGGCCGCCGAGCGCTGGAGCCGGCTGCACCCGACCCAGCCGGCGCGCAGGAGCCATGTCGAGCAATGCCTCGACGGCCACGACGGCCCGGTCATCGCGGCCACCGACTACATGCGCAACTACGCCGACCAGGTGCGCGAGTACGTGCAGGCCGCGGGCCGGCGCTACACGGTGCTCGGCACCGACGGCTTCGGCCGCAGCGACTACCGCCGCAAGCTGCGCCGCTTCTTCGAGGTCGACCGCTGGCACGTGGTCGTGGCCGCGCTCAAGGCGCTGGCCGACGACGGCGTCATCCGGCACACCGTGGTGGCCGAGGCCATCGAGAAGTACGGGCTCCAAGCCGAGCGCGCCGCCCCCTGGACCGTCTGAGGCACGACAGAACATGAGCAACGCAATCGACATCAAGGTTCCCGACATCGGCGACTTCAACGACGTGCCGGTCATCGAGATCTTCGTGAAGGTCGGCGACACGGTGAAGGCCGAAGACCCGCTGGTCTCGCTCGAATCCGACAAGGCCACGATGGACGTGCCCGCGCCGCGCGGCGGCGTGGTCGAGTCCATTGCCGTGAAGCTGGGGGACAAGGTCAGCGAAGGCAGCGTGATCATGACCTTCAAGGCCGAGGGCAGTGCTGCTGCTGCGTCGGCGGCGACCGGCGATGCGCCTGCGGCGACCGCTGCTG
>NZ_JBFUHO010000065.1:0-38136 GCF_056402355.1 Variovorax sp. P4_B11 | reverse complement strand
AATAACGTCGTGGAGCAGGACCATCGCGCGATCAAACGTGTCGTGCGTCCCATGCTGGGGTTCAAGTCCTTTCGCTGCGCACGTATCCTGATTGCCGGCATTGAGTTGATGCACATGATCAAGAAGGGCCAACTCCACCGCGCCCAAAGCCAAGCCTCGCCCGCGGCATCGCAGTTTTATTTGCTGGCTTTCTGAGCGACACCGAGAAACCACGCTCGCTCAGGCCGGCGCTGCTATTGCGACAGAGCCGGTTGCATCAGACCAACGGCTCGTAGACGTTGGACAGCAGGATGACTTCGGTCGATGCGGCGATCGACGGATCCCAGTCCTTGATGTCGGTTTACATGGCGTACACCAACGGCTTGTCGGCCTGCGCCAGCGCGATGACCATTCGGTTCAGTGATGTCATTTGTCTCTTCCTCGTTGCCAAACACATTGCGCCGACTGCCAGTGTCGGCCCCTCCAACTGCCAGGTGGCGATCACTACCCTGATCGATCGCCCCGTTTGCGACGGCTGCCGTTCGATCTTTGTCGTCCGGGTATGTGCAGCCAATTTGTGAATCCGTTGCCGCCTCGACTATTCCCTCGTGTGCGTAACCCGTGGGGGTGCCATGCCCCAACGGCTCAATGGAGCTTCACGCGCGGGCGGGTGCGGCGCGTGAAGAAGTGCCCGAGCATGTTGAGCACGACCCGTGCCGCGCCATGCAGCACGTGCTGGTGCATCTGGTAGAGCGACAGGTACATCACCCACGCGAAGTACCCGTCCAGCCACAGCGTGCCCCCCTTCAGGCTGCCCATCAGGTTGCCCACCGTGCTGTAGCGCCCCAGCGAGACCAACGAGCCGAAGTCGCGGTAGTGCCAAGGCTTGAGCGGCCGGCCGCGCAGCCGGCGCGCCAGGGCATCGGCCACATGCGTGGCCTGCTGGTGCGCGGCTTGCGCGCGCGGCGGCACGGTAGCCGGCTCGCGGCCCAGCCATGGGCAGGCGGCACAGTCGCCAACGGCGAACACGTGCTCGTCCTGCGTGGTCTGCAGCGTCGGCAGCACCTTCAGCTGGTTCAATGCATTGGTTTCCAATCCCAGCCCGGTCAAAAATGCCGGCGCGCGGATGCCCGCGGCCCACACCACCAGCTCGGCATCGATGCGCCGGCCGTCGGCCAGCTGCACGCCCTGCCCGTCCACCGCGGCGACGCGGGCGCCGGTGTGCACGGTCACGTGCTGGGCCTGCAACTGCCGCAGGGCACCGGCCGACAGCCGCTCGGGCAGCGCCGGCAGCACACGCGGGCCGGCCTCGATGAGGTGGATGCCGATGTGCCGCGCATGGTCGAGCCGGTCGAGGCCGTAGCTGATCAGCTCGCGCATCGTGCGCTGCAGCTCGGCGGCCAGTTCCACGCCGGTGGCACCGGCGCCGATGATGGCCACCTTCAACTGCCAGGGCGCCAACGGCGAGCTCTGCGCATGGGCGCGGATGCAGGCGTTGACCAGCCGACGGTGGAAGCGCTCGGCATCGGCCGGTGTCTCCAGCGCCACCGCGTGTTCGCGCACGCCGGGCGTGCCGAAGTCGTTGGTCTGGCTGCCGACCGCGATGACCAGCGTGTCGTACGGGAACTCGCGCGCCGGCGTCACCGGCCGGCCGTGCTCATCGAGATGCGGCGCCACCTGCACGACGCGGCGGTCGCGGTCCAGCCCGGTCATCTCGCCGATGCGGTCGGTGAAGCCATGCCAGTGCGCCTGCGCCATGTAGCTCAGCTCGTGCAGGCCGAGGTTCATGCTGCCGGCGGCAATCTCGTGGAGGTGGGGCTTCCAGAAGTGGGTGCGGTTGCGGTCGATGAGCGTGACGTGGGCACAGCCGCGGCGGCCCAGGCGATTGCCCAACCGCGTCGCCAGCTCCAGGCCACCGGCGCCCCCCCCAACCACTACGATGCGATGCACGGGGCTGGCCATCGCGTCAGGGGTACAGGCCGCGTTCCTGCCGCGCCGTCAGGATGCGCGAGCAGGCCACAACGAAGGCCGCCGTGCGCAGCCCGATGCAGTGCGTGTCAGCCGTGTGCCAGATGTGCCGGAAGGCATCGAGGATGATCTTGTCCAGTCGCTGGTTGATCTCCTCCTCGGTCCAGAAGAAACTGGAAAAGTCTTGCACCCATTCGAAGTACGACACCGTGACGCCGCCGGCATTGCAGATCACGTCGGGCACCACGGTGATGCCGCGCTCGGCCAAGATGTCATCGGCCCGCGGCACGGTTGGCCCGTTGGCGCCCTCGAGCACCAGCCGCGCGGCCAAGCGCCCGGCCCGCTCCGCGGTCAATTGACCTTCCAGCGCGGCCGGAATCAGCACCTCTGTGGGTACGTCCCAGAAGGCATCGTCGCCCAGCACCTCGGCGCCCGCAAAAGCATGCACGCCGCCATGCTGTGCCACGTGGGCCTGTAGCGCCGCCACGTCCAGGCCGCCGGACTGGTATACGGTGCCGGTGTGGTCCTGCGCTGCGACGATGCGCGCGCCGGCCTGCGCGAACAGTTCAGCCGCCACGCCGCCGACATTGCCGAAGCCCTGCACCGCGACGCGCGCGCCGGCCAGCTCAATGCCCAATCGCTGCATCGCCTCGCGGCCGGTGACGAACACGCCGCGGCCGGTGGCCTTGACGCGGCCTAGCGAGCCGCCCAGGTGCAGCGGCTTGCCAGTGACCACGCCGGTGGCGGTGGCGCCTGTGTTCATCGAGTAGGTGTCCATCATCCACGCCATCACCTGTGCGTTGGTGTTGACGTCGGGCGCCGGGATGTCCTGCTGCGGCCCGATGATGATGCCGATCTCGCTGGTGTAGCGCCGCGTGATGCGCTCCAGCTCCTTGATGGACAACCCCTTCGGGTCGACGCGGATACCGCCCTTGGCGCCGCCGTACGGCAGGTTCACGGCCGCGTTCTTCACCGTCATCCAGGCCGACAGCGCCATCACCTCTTCCAGCGTCACATCGGGGTGGTAGCGCACGCCGCCCTTGCCGGGCCCGCGCGACAGGTTGTGCTGCACGCGGTAGCCCTCGAAGTGGGCCACCGCGCCGTTGTCCAGCTCGACCGGGATGTCGACGATCAGCGCACGCTTGGGGCGCTTGAGCGTCTCGGCCCAGCGCGCCAGCGGGCCGAGGTACGGCACGACGCGGTCGACCTGCGTGAGGTAAGTGCCCCAGGGGCTGACGGCCGTGGGCTGGACATAGGACAGCGTGCCTTTGACGTCGTTGGCGTCGGCGCCGGCCAGTTCGGTGGAGGTGGTGCGGTGGTTCATCGGATGCGGCTCACAGGCCCGCCAGGGCCACGTATTTGGTGACGAGGTAGTCGTCGATCAGCTCGGCGTTCTCGGCACGGGCGGCGTAGAAGGTCTGCTGCACCGCGACGCCACGCGGCGTGGCCTCGTCCTTGCGACGGCGCCAGTCGGGGCTGTTCGGCGGCACGCGGTCTGCATCGGCCGCCTGCGGGGCGGCAAGGTGGGTGGTCGACATGTAGACGCCAGTTGTTCGCCGGCGCGCGGGCAAAAAAGCGCCTGCCGGCTGCGTACCGCAGTGGTACGCCGGATCAACGAGCTCCAGAACGGTCCGCAAGCCGATTTACTCCGCACCACCTTGCAATGAACAGGGCGTAGACCGCCGTCACGCGCTGCAGGCTCTCGATCGATACCCATTCGTCGACGCCGTGAATGCTCTCGCCGGTGGGCCCGTAGCAAGTCGACGGGATCTTTCCGTAGAGGTGAAAGAACTTCACGTCGGTCGTTGCCGTGAAGGCGGTTGTTCCGGGCTGGGCCTCCAGCAGGTCCTGGTGGCACCGCATCAAGGTGGAGATCACGGGCGCTTCCATGTCAACCACGACGCCCTCGGATTGAAATCCGCCGTAGACCACCTCGTACCGGACGTTGGCGGCGCGCGGATGCCGGGCATGCGCTGCCTTCAGCAATGCTTCGATCTCGGCCTGCACCTCAACGACTGGCCGCCCCGGGTAGTAGCCGATTCGCAAGTCCGCGCGGCAATGCGTGGGCACCGATGAGGTCCACTCGCCGCCCGCCAGCCGGCCAAGGTTGAAGTTGATCGGGTGCGCATGCTCGCAGTACATCGGATGGCGCACTTCGGGCTGGTTCCACTGCCGCTCCAGGGCGCGCAGTTCGTCGACCAGGTATTGGGCGAACTCGGTCGCGGCAATGCCCTCCTGTGCACGCGACGCATGCACGGGCACGCCAAAGACTTCGATCGCCATCCACATCACGCCGATCTGGGCAGTCATGACGCATTCCTGGCTAGGCTCCGGGATCAGTGCCGCATCCGCCGTGTAGCCGGCGACCAGGCAGGCCAGCGCACCGTTGCCGGTGCACTCCTCCTCGATTACAGACTGCAGGTAGAGCGGCGCTGCCGGTTCGAAGCCAAGCTGGAGCAACGCCTTGAACGCCATCGTGTAGGCGACGATGCCCGCCTTCATGTCGGCAGCACCACGCCCGTAGACGCGATCGCCGACAATGCGCGGCTCGAAGGGCGGCGTCGCCCACAGCTGCGGATGGCCGATCGGCACCACGTCGATGTGTCCGTTCAGGATCAGCGAGCGACCGGTTGTGGCGCCACGCGGTCTGTGCACGCCCACCACGTTGCGTCGGCCGTGGTATGAAATGAGCGAAGGCGAGTAGCCCGGATGCTGCTGGATCTTCGATTCATCGATCTCGAACTCATCGACCTTCAGCCCGAGTTGGCCAAACTTGCGCGCCATCACGGCCTGCGCCGGGGCTTCATCCCCCAGCAGCGACGCATGCGCCACCAGTTCGCACAGCATGTCGACGCACTCCCCTTTCAAACTGCGGACGGCGCCCAGGATCTGCTGTTCATTCAAGGTGCTTGAGGTCAAGGTGCTCATTGTGTTCCTCCATCGCGCTGGCGCGCATTCACAATTACTCGCCGCGCGCCGGCAGCGTCAGCGGTCCCAACTCCCGCAAGCTTTGCGAATCGGCCGGCGGGTTCGCGTAGCACGGGTAATCGACGCGCGTATCGCGAAAGGACTTCAGCATCTGGCCCAGCCCGTTGATCCCGCGCCTGCGGGACGCGCGGACCCGCTCCAGGACGAGCGTCACCGGAATGACCTCGTTGTGCTCGCCGGCCTGGTGGATGACCTCGCCTTCGGGCCCGACAATGATCGAGCGGCCGTTGCCAAGCTCCCCCGCATTGTTGATGTCCACAAAGTAGCACTGGTTCACGATGGCGTTCGCCTGCGCCAGCACAAGCTCCTGGGCACGATCGGTGGTGCTGGTGAGCGTGGGATGCAGGATGACTTCCGCCCCTTTCCACGCGAGAGCTCGGGCCACTTCCGGAAACCATTGGTCGTAGCAGATCGACAGGCCGAAGCGCCCGACCTCCGGGACGTCGAACACCACGCATTCCCTGCCATGGGTGACGCCGGCTTCGTAAGGCAGAAACGGATAGATCTTGCGATAGCGGGCAACGGTGATGCCCGCTGGGTCGATCGCGATGGCGGTGTTGTAGATGCGGTCACCTTCCCGTTCGTACAGCGATCCGGGCACGAGCCAGATGCCGAGCTTTCGGGCGAGCGCCTGATAACGCGCCTCGGTCGGTCCCGGCAATGGCTCGGCGCTGCCGAGCGCCGAGCCGAACGAGGCAAGTTCAGGCAACAGGACCATCTGCACCCATGGAAAGCGCTTCACCGTCGACGCGATTTCGTGCTCGATGCGGTCTCGATTGTCCCCGGGCGCCAGGGCGATTTGCAGGCCAGCGATAGAGAAAGGCTTCAAACAGGGTCTCCAGGAATCGACTCGCGCGGTCGGGGTCGTCAGACGATCGAATCGTGCAGCGCACGGCTGTACGGGTGCTCAGGACGGGTATAGAACTGCTGCGCGGAAGCGACTTCCACCAAGTCGCCGGCGCGCATGACCGCGATCCGGTGCGAGACGTAGCGGGTCGCCGCGAGATCGTGCGAAATGAACAGTGCGGCGAAGCGGTGCTGCTGTTGCAGGCCGCGGATCAGATTCAGGATCTGGCTCTGCACCGAGACGTCGAGCGCGCTCACTGCCTCGTCGAACACGATAAACCGTGGGCTCGTGATCAGCGCCCGTGCGATCGCCATGCGCTGGCGCTGCCCGCCCGACAGCTCGCCCGGGTAGCGGGCAGCGAGCTCGCCGTCGAGGCCGACCTCGGCGAGCATGGCGGCGACCCGGCGCTGTCGCTCGGCGCGGTCGCCGAGTTTCTGGATCAGCAACGGCTCGGAAATCGAGGCGCCGCAGCGCAGGCGAGGGTTCAACGCCCACTCCGGATGCTGGAAGACCACCGACAGCGCGCCCTGCCGCCGCACGACGGGATCGAACGGCTTGCCTTCGAACAGAAAAGTCCCGAAGGTGGGCCGCACGAGACCGAGCATGATCCTCCCCAGCGTTGTCTTGCCCGATCCGGATTCGCCGACCAGGCCGACCGTTTCGCCCGGGGCGATGTCGAGGTCGACCCGATTGACGGCGGGTACGGCGATGCGGTGCCAAGGCGGACCCTTGCGGTAGGTGACACCGAGTCCGCGCAACTGGATGGTAGGTTGGGCGGTGACCATCACGTCGCTTCCAAGGTCTCGGCAGGAACAGCGTTGCCGTCGAGCGCAAAGTGGCACGCGACGACCCGTCCTTGCAGGTTGACATCAGCCGGGCGCTGGCTGTGACAGATCGGCTGCGCATGCGCGCAGCGCGCCGCGAATGCGCAATTGGTTGATCGCTGGTGCAGCACGGGCGGCACTCCGGGAATAGGTTGAAGCTGGCCACCGGGGCCTTCGTTACCGGCCGCAGCCCGCACCAACGCCTGCGTGTAGGGGTGACGGGGCGCGGCGAAGACCTGGCGGCTCTCGCCTGCCTCAACGACGCGGCCGCCATACATGACGAGGATGCGCGCGCAGCGCCGGGCGACCATCCGCAAATCGTGGCTCATGATCACCAAGCTGGCGCCAGTGTCGCGGCCGAGCGCCATAAGCAAGTCGAGTATCGCGCCTGTAATGGAGGCATCAAGGGACGCGGTCGGTTCGTCGGCGATCACGACCGCGGGGTTGCGCGCGATCGCCAGGGCGATCACCACCCGCTGCGCCATCCCGCCGGACAATTCGTGTGGGAAGCAGGCCGCAACCCTGGCGGGATCGCTCAGGCTCGCTTTCGCGAGCAGTTCGACGATGCGGGCCGACCCGGCAGGCAAGTTCAGCGCGAGGGCGATCTGGCGGCCAATGCGCATCGTCGGGTCCAGTGCCAACATCGGGTTTTGGAACACGAACCCGAGCCGGTCGCGTCGGACGGCGCGCAGTTGCGCGTCCGTGCAGCGCAGAATCGAATGGCCTTCGACCAAGACGTCGCCGCCGTCGAAAGATGCATTCGGAGCCAGCAAGCGGCCGATGGTCATGCCGAGTGTGGACTTGCCTGACCCACTTTCCCCGACGATGCCGATCGTCTCGTCGGCGGCGATCGCAAGGCTCACGCCATCGAGTGCGAAAATCGACCTGTCGCGCGACGCGTACGACACTACGAGATCCCGGATTTCAACTCGTTTCGTCATGTCAGTGGCCTCCCACGCAGGGGCTCCAAACCATCCCGGATAGCGTCGCCAAGTAAGTTGACGGATGCGATCGCTAACGCCAGCACGACGCCGGGGATCAATACCAGCCATGGCGCCACCGTGAGGTAGACGCTCCCGAGCCGGAGCAGCGAGCCGAGCGACGCGCTCGGCGGTTGCACGCCCAGCCCGAGGAAGCTCAGTCCACTCTCGATCAGCATGCCGACCGACAGCGCGTAGGTCAGCTGGACGATGGCTGCGCCCATGACGTTCGGCAGGATGTGCACCACCATCACGCGCATCGTCGACGCGCCGGCGATGACCGACGAGACGACGAATTCGCGCTCCCCTACTGTGAGCGACACTGAACGAATCACGCGAATGAACAACGGCAGCGTCGCCGTGGAGATCACGACGATGGCAGATGTGCTGCCCGGGCCAATCACGGCGGCGGCGAGCAACCCGAACAGCAGCGCCGGAAAGGCGAACAGCACGTCCGCGCAGCGCGCGATCACACTGTCGACGGCCCCGCCCAGGTAGCCGGCGGCGATACCCAGGAAAGCGCCGATGACTGCGGTGATGACCACCGCGATCGAGGACAGCAGGAAGGTCGCACCAATGCCTTCGACCACGCGTGGCAGATAGTCCCGGCCGAGTTCGTCGGTGCCGAAGAGGAACTGTGCGGTCGGCGCGCCGAGCCGTACACCCGCGCCGATCGCCGTCGGATCCCGAAGCGGCAGGTGGGGGCCGAAGACGCCGAGAAACAGGAACAGCGCGAGCAGGCACGCACCGAGCAGGCCGAGCCGGTCACCCCCCAGGACGCGCAGCGCAGCGCGGCTAGACAGTAGCTTCACGTGCTGGCCCTCTTGGCGCCAATGCGTGGGTCGATCAGCGCATACGCCACGTCCGCGAGCATGTTGAGCGAGATGAAGGCAAATGACGCCACCAGCACACCAGCCTGCACCACCGCGTAGTCGCGGCTCTCGAGCGAACTGAAGATGTAGTACCCGACACCGGGGATCGAGAACAGGATCTCGGCGATGATCGCGCCACCGAGCAGGAAGCCGAAATAGGTAGCAGTCACGGTGACGATCGGGATAGCCGCGTTGCGCAGGATGTGGTGCCGCACGATCTGGTTCGGCGTCTCGCCACGGGCCACCGCTGCCAGAATATGTCCCTCGGTCATCACCCTCAGGACCGCATCCCGGGTGGTCCGCAGGATGAGGGCGATGCCGAAGATGCTGAGGGAAGCGGTGGGCAGCACGACGGATCGCAGGTTTTCCCAGGGGTCCTGCAACAGCGGAACGAAGCCGCCTACCTTCAGGCCCAGCGACCAGCGCGAGAATAGGAAGATCAGAGCGCTGCCGAGCACGAACTCGGGCACGCTGGCGCCGAGTGCACCCACCAGCCGCCCCGCCCCCCCTGTTCCGCTGGCACTCGATCGAATCCCGCTGGCGATCCCGAGCGGAAAGCCGATGCCAAGCGCGAACGCCAGCGTCAGCACTGCGATTTCTGCCGTGACTGGCAGCCGACGGAGCAGCTCGTCGATCACGGGGCTCTTGTTCACCATTGAAACGCCGAAGTCGCCGCGCATCAGCGCCGTGAGCCACTTGAGGAACTGGATGGGCACAGGCTGATCGAGTCCGTACTTCGCGCCGATCATCGCGCGCGCCTCCGGCGTGGCGAAGGGCCCGAGAAGGATATCGGCGTAGCCGCCGGGCAGCAGGCGAAGCGCGACGAAGACCATCAGAGCGACTCCGAGCATCGTGATCACCGCGATCCCGAGCCTCGGGGCAAGGAAGGGAATCAGACGCGCGCTCACTGCTCGAACGCGAGCAAGCTGCCGATTCCGTTGGTGTGCTGGCGCCATCATCGCTTCGAGCCGAACTCGGCCACATACTGGAACGTGTTCGAGGAGCCTGACACCGGGTCGAGCCGGATGTCCATGGTGTCGCCTCGATGCACGATGAAGTCCACCTTGGTGACCAGCGCGAGGATGTTCGCTCCATCGTCGATCATGCGGCACACCTCGGCCAGCTGGGCGTCGCGCTCGGCGCCTTCAGGGGCACTCTTCGTCTTGTCGAGCAAGTCGGCCAGCGCCGGGACGTATTCTTGGAACACCGTATTCCAGACCGCATACTTCGGGTTCCACCAGGCCACAACCATGCTCGGGTCGCTGTATCCGGCCAGCCACGACAGGGAGGCATCGAACTCACCCTTGTTGAAGGTCTTGTTGAGGTATTCGGCCGCGGGCATCTGCTGGATCTTGATGTTGATGCCGACCTGCCTCACGTTCTGCTGGATCACCTGCGCAATTCGCGCGTAGATCGGGTCTGCGGTTGAGGCGATCACCTCGACATCCACGCTTTGCTTGCCGGCCGCGGCCATCAGCTTCTTCGCCTTGTCCAGCCGCTCCGCGCGCGGCAGCCGGTAGGTGTCGACGTCCCTGCACGCGTTCTTGCCGAAGGCGCTGGGTACCGGGTAGTCGGGTTTCGAGGCGCCTGCAAACACGATGTTCGCGATCGCATCGCGGTCGATCGCCAGATTCATCGCTTGGCGAACCCGCTTGTCTTTGAAGGCCGACTTGTCCGACAGCGCGTTGATGTCGAGGCGGTAGTAATTACTCGTCGCCTGTGTGTCGACGACCAGGCGCTTGTCACCGGCCACAAGGCGGCCGATGTCCGGATTGGAAAACGTCGAGTAGTCGATCCGACCGTCTCGCAACGCTGCCACGCGCGCCGCGTCGTCCGGGATGATCAGCACATTGAGTGTGTCGACCTTCGGATAGCCCTTGCGCCAGTAGTACGGGTTGCGCACCAGGGTCCAACTTTCCTTGGGCTTGTAGGCGCTGACCATGAACGGGCCGGAGCCCATGAGCTGCTTGGACGGATCGTAGCTGCCGTCCTTCAGCTCCTTGATCGGGATGATCGCCGCCGTGATGTGCGCAAGTGCCGGCAGGAAGGCAGTGTGCGGTTTTTCAAGCTCCACGCGGACAGTGCGCTCGTCGGGCGCGGACATCGACTTGATGACGCCAAATTGGCGGGACCAGTACGACGAGATCTTACCGCTCGCCTTCTTCTTGTCCTCTTCGGTCTTCGCCGCCGCCACGCCGGCCGCATTCGTCTCCAAGCCCGTGATGCGCTCAAGGCTGCCGATCACGTCGGCCGCGACAACCGGACGGCCGTTGGACCATTTCGCGTCCCCGCGCAGCGTGAGCGTATAGCTGGTCGGCGATATCTGCTTCCAGCTCTCGGCCAGCCCAGGACGAAGCCTCATGTCCTTGTCAGTCGTGAGTAGCGTCTCATAAACCATCTCGTATATCTGCCACGAGTTGACGGTGCCCGCGACGTGGACGTCCATGCTGTCCACGTCGCCGCCGGCGCCCCAGCTAAGCGCCTTTTGCGCCAGCACCGTGCAGGGGGCGAAGAGGATGGCGGCGGCGATCAAGGTCGCCGCGCCGCGCTTGCCACAGGCGAGCAGATGAATCTTCATGGGGAACACTCCTTTTAGCAGGTCGCCGGGTTCGCGCCAGCGCGCGGTTCGACTGTCATGTCAGTGCCGTGCGATTATGTTAGCGACATATCTTTATGTCAACAGGTGTTGTTTGAATAACATGCCGCTGCCGACAGGCGCATACTGGCTGCCTACGCGCGCCGCGCGAGAGGATGATTACGTGCTGACTTTTGACGAGTACCGCAGCCACGATGCGATCGGCCTGGCCGAACGGGTGGCCAGGGGCGACATCACCCCCGACGAATTACTGCAAACGGCCATCGATCGCGCCGAATCAGTAAACCCGCTGATCGGCGCCCTGTCCCAGACGCATTACGATCTGGCACGCGCGGCGATCCGAAACGGGCTGCCGGACGGCCCGTTCAGGGGCGTTCCGTTCCTGCTGAAGGACATCTCCGTGCAGCTCGCCGGGACGACGACGAGCAATTGCAGTAAGCTTTTCGCCGACAGCGTGGCGCCTGCGGACTCGACGCTGGTCGAGCGCTACAAGCGGGCGGGCCTCGTGATCTTCGGCAAGACCAACACCCCGGAAATGGGCCTTGCCGCTTCCACCGAGACTGCGCTCCATGGGATTACGCGGAATCCGTGGAATCACGAGCACACCTCGGGGGGATCATCGGGCGGTGCCGGCGCCGCGGTCGCTGTCGGCATCGTGCCGGCAGCCCAGGGCAGCGACGGCGGCGGCTCGATCCGCATCCCGGCGTCTTGCTGCGGCCTGTTCGGGCTGAAGCCGACCCGTGCCCGCACGCCGCTGGGCCCGGTGATTGGTGAAAGCTGGGGCAGCATGGGCGTCGCTCACGTCCTCACGCGAAGCGTGCGTGATAGTGCCGCACTGCTGGACGCGACCCAGGGCGCCGCGCCAGGCGACCCTTATGCCGCCCCTCCGGTCGCGCGCAAGTACCTCAGCGAGGTCGGGGCCGACCCGGGCCGGCTGCGCGTGGCACTGCAACTGGCACCGCTCTCCGGCTCCCCGGTGGACGCGGAGTGCATTGGTGCGGCCCGCAGCGCCGCGCAGTTGGTCTCGAGCCTCGGGCACATCGTCGAGGAGGCACAACTGCCCGGGAACATGGAAGAGCTGGGAACCGCTTCCTGGGCGCTGGTAGCCACCGGCGTGAGCGGCGCCCTGCATCGGCGGGCGGCGGTGCTGGGACGCGCACTGCGCGAGGACGATGTCGAACCCGTGACGTGGCGCGCAGTTCGCCATGCAGCCACGCTCTCCGCGCTGGACCATGCCGACGCGCTGCTCAGGATCCACCAGCACGGCCGCCGCATGGCGGCGTTCCACGAGCGCTACGACATCGTGCTCAGTCCGACCCTGGGGCAGGTCGCCGTGCCACTCGGCCCGCTGAGCATGAGCAATCCCGACCTCGACGCGTACACTCGGACGCATATGCGTTTTACCCCGTTCTGCAATCTCTTCAACATGAGCGGCGCGCCCAGCATGTCGGTGCCGCTGCACTGGAGCCTGGACGGCTTGCCGGTGGGTGTAATGTTCAGCGCGGCGTTCGGTCGGGAAGACCTGCTGTTTCGACTCGCCGGCCAGCTGGAACAGGCGCAGCCTTGGTTCGACCATGTCCCCGCGCCAGTCTGATCGGAGCGCGAGCAGCGCCGCGAAGACGGCCGCGAAACGGCCGGCGCGCGGGGGTGGCGTAGGCGCGACGCTCAGCGACCGCATAGCCGGGGCCTACCCGGACATGACACCTTCGTCCCGCAGGATCGCAAGCTTCATGCTGGCCAACGAGCACCTGCTGCCGTTCGAACACGCTGCTGCGATTGCGGACAAGGTGGGCGTCAGCGCGATGACAGTCAGCCGGTTCCTGCGCTCGCTCGGGTATCGAGGGTTTGATCAACTGAAGAACGAATTGCGCGGCACTGCCACCACTCCCAGCCTGCTGGTCAGCGACCGGCTCGACCGCATCCGCGGCAACGACCGCGATGGTGTCGCGCTGCACGACAACCTCCAGCTCGAAGTGAACGCACTGATCGCGGTGTACGAGCAGGTCGGCACACCATTGTGGAACCAGACCGTCGCGCGGCTCGCCACGAGCGACCAGGTGTTCGTCGCGGGCTTCCAGACCTTGGGCGGCCTTGCCGCCGATTTCGCGGCACGGTTGCAGTACTTGCGCCCCGGGGTCGGTATGCTCGATGGCCGCGACGGCACCTTCGCGGAGTTGTTCGCTGGCAGCGCGAAACGTCCATGCCTGGTGCTGTTCGAAATGCGTCGCTACACAAAGTTCAGCCAGTTGCTGGGGCAGCAGTGCCGCCAGCAGGGTGTCCCGCTCGTGATAATTTGCGACACCCACTGCCACTGGGCTCGCGACTGCACCGACGCGGTCTTCACCGTCAATACCGAGAGCAACCTGTTCTGGGACGCGCAGGCGCCTTACTTGAGCCTCACCAATTTGATGCTCGACCAGGTGGCCTGCAAGCTAAAGGACCGCACCGCCGGCCGGCTGAAGGCTCTTCGCGCGTTGCAGGACTCGTTCGGCATGTTCGTCGACTGATTCGCGCGCGGTGAACGCCACGCGGGCTTGAGTTGGGTTTTTTCGAACCGCTGATCGCGGGGAAGTTCGACTTTCATGCGATCAACCCGCAAGCCCCGCAACCCATTTGAAATTCAACAGAGCCCCAAAATCTTGTCGTAGGAAATTTGGTTGCCGCCGGCCAGCTTGTCGTTCATCACCACCATGACATGGAGAAATTCAGAGCCCTTGACGACCTGGTGGGTGGCAAGCACAGAGTTCTCCGCAAGGTAGGTGCGGTACTTTTGGAGTTGATTCCAAATCAGGTCCCCGACGAGCAGTGCCCGGTCATTGAGAAGGTGACTTGCTATTCAGAAGTTCCCACAGCCAGATCGCAACCCTCGTTGAGCGTCAGGGAAAAGCGCCAACTACGGATTTGGGATCGGGCAATTTCGTGACGTACCTTTCATTCAGCGCAAGCATCCCAGCAGCAACTCGAACGCCGGCGCAATGTGCTCCTCCTGCACGCAGGCGTATCCCAACAGCAGGCCGCGGTGCGTGCCCCCTCGCGCGTAGTAACGCGACAGCGGCCGCGTTAGGACGCCGCGCTGTTGCGCCTGCTGCGTGACGGCCACGTCATCGCTGCCGTCGGGCAGGCGCAGCACCAGGTGCAGCCCCGCATTGCTCGACTGCGCATCAAGGTAGGCCGGCCCGAGCCGCTCGCCGATGAGTCCGGCCAGCAGCGCGCGCCGCCGCGCATACAGCACCCGCATGCGCCGGATGTGAGCGGCGTAGTGACCTTGGTCGATCAGTTCGGCCAGCGCAGCCTGCGTGATTGCGTGCCCCTCGCGGTAGAGATCGGCATGGGCGGTGCGAAACGGCTCGGCCAGCGCCCGAGGCAGCACCATATAGCCCACGCGCAGGCCGGGGAACAGCGTCTTGCTGAAGGTCCCGACGTAGATCACTGGGCTCTCGGCCTCCAGCCCCTGCATCGCGGGAATCGGACGGCCGGCGAAACGGAACTCGCTGTCGTAGTCGTCCTCCACGATCCAGCTGCCCGATGCGCGCGCGAAGTCCAGCAACTCGCGCCGCCGCGCTAGGCTCATGACCGAACCCAGCGGGTACTGGTGCGACGGCGTGACGAAGATCAGCCGCGGCGGCTGCCCCCCCCGCGGCCAGGCAGCAGACCCCGCCTCGACGCGCAGCGGCCGCACGCGTGCTGAGCCCATCTGCAGCACTTTGTGGAAGCCCCAATAGCCCGGCTCCTCGACCCACACGGTGTCCCGTGGGTCGACCAGGATGCGCAGGGTCATGTCGATCGCCTGGTGCACACCTTCGGTCACCAGCACCTGGTCTGGATCGCAGCGCACCGAGCGTGCCACGCGCAGGTGCTCGGCAATGGCGGCACGCAGCGCCGGATGGCCGCCGCCATGCGAATAGGTCAGCAGCTCCGGAGCCGGTGCGCGCCACAGTCGCGTGAGTATGCGACTGAAGGTGCGGTGCGGGAACTGCGTCACGTCGGGCACACCGGGCATGAAGGCTCCCCATTGCTGCGGAGCCGCCGAGGCGTTGGCCAGCAGCGCCTGCGCGCGCTTCGCCAGGCGCACCGGTGAGCTGGCGGCGGGCTCGGTGCTGCGTGCGAGGCCCGCGCTGAGGAGGCTGTCTGGCGTGGTCTCGGCGACGAAGGTGCCGCTGCCGACGCGCGAATGCAGGTAGCCCTCGGCCTGCAGCTGCGCATAGGCGTGCAGCACGGTGTTGCGCGACATGCCAGTCTCCCGCGCGAGGTCGCGCGAAGCCGGCAGCGCACTCGACGGCGGCAGGCTGCCGTCGAGGATCGCCTCGCGCAGGCAGTCGTAGAGCCGGCGGTTCAGCGCGGTGCGGACGTCGGCCGCGAGGCGCTGCAGCACCAGGTCGGCGCAGATCGATTTCATACTTGGCTCTTTGAATTGGCACCACCAAACAAACGAAAGTGGATCTTTCCATTGGTGCCAATCCGACATTCAATCAGATCTTCGGCAATCACTCCACTTTCTTGACCATGACCACCAACAGTGAACTCCATGACCGACGCCTTGCAGCTACGCCGCGTGGTGTCGGTGTGATGTGCGACTTTTTCGCCCAACGAGCCGAGAACGCCAGCCTCTGGGACGTCGAAGGCCGCGAGTTCATCGACTTCGCAGCTGGCATCGCCGTGCTCAACACCGGACACCGACATCCGCGCGTCGAGGCCGCCATCTCTGCGCAACTGGCGCGCTTCACCCATACGGCTTACCAGATCGTCCCCTATGAGAGCGTCGTTACCCTGGCCGAGCGGCTGAACAAGCTGGCGCCGATCAGCGGTCCGGTGAAAACGGCCTTCTTCACGACGGGCGCCGAGGCGGTCGAGAACGCCATCAAGATCGCCCGCGCCCACACGGGGCGGCCGGGCGTGATCGCCTTCGGCGGCGGCTTCCATGGCCGCACGCTGATGGGCCTGGCGCTGACCGGCAAGGTGGCGCCGTACAAGGTCGGCTTCGGCCCGTTCCCGGGCGACGTGTTCCACGTGCCGTTCCCGAGCACGCAGCAGGGCGTGACCGCGGCCGACTCGCTGGCCGCCATCGCGCAGCTGTTCAAGACCGACATCGACCCGCAGCGCGTGGCGGCGATCATCATCGAGCCGGTGCAGGGCGAGGGTGGCTTCAATGTCGCGCCAACAGAGCTCATGAAGGGCCTGCGCGCGCTCTGCGATGCGCACGGCATCGTGATGATTGCCGATGAGATTCAGACCGGCTTTGGCCGGACCGGGAAGCTGTTCTCGATGCTGCACCACGGCGTCGAGCCCGACCTGATCACCATGGCCAAGAGCCTTGCCGGCGGCATGCCCCTCTCGGCAGTCGCCGGCCGCGCGGCGATCATGGACGCGCCCGCGCCAGGAGGCCTGGGCGGCACCTACGCGGGCAATCCGCTGGCGGTGGCTTCGGCCCATGCGGTGCTCGACGTGATCGAGGACGAACAGCTCTGCGGCCGCGCCGACGCGCTCGGCCGTCGGCTGGTGGCGCGTCTGCTGGCGGCGAAGGAATCGAACCAGGGCATTTCCGATGTGCGCGCGCAGGGTGCCATGGTCGCGATCGAACTGTGCGACCCCGCGACTGGCGGGCCCGATCCCGAGGCCGTGCGGCGCGTGCAGGCACGCGCGCTGGCGCAGGGCCTGTTGCTTCTGAGCTGCGGCATGCACGGCAACGTGATCCGCTTTCTGTTTCCGCTGACCATTCCCGATGCGCTGTTCGAGCGTGCGCTGACGATCCTCGATGGCGCGTTGCAGGCATGAGCAGCTTGCGCGACCTCGGGCTCAGCCGCCCGCAACTGCTAAAGAACGCCTGCCTGATCGATGGCCAGTGGGTGGCCGCTGACGACGAACGCACCCTGGAGGTTCGCGATCCCGCTACTGGAGACTTGGTCGGCTTGGTGCCGAACATGGGCCGCGACGAAGCCGAGCGCGCCATCGCCGGCGCCGAGGCCGCGCTGCCGGCCTGGCGCGCACGCACGGCGCGCGACCGGGCTGCGATCATGCGCCGCTGGGCCGATCTGATGCTGGCGCACCAGGAGGACCTGGCGCGCCTGATGACCCTCGAGCAGGGCAAGCCGCTGGCCGAGGCGCGCGGCGAGATCGCCTATGCCGCGTCGTTCATCGAATGGTTCGGCGAGGAGGGCAAGCGCGTCGACGGCGAGGTGCTGCAGGGGCAGCGCCACGGCCAGCGCATGTTGGTACTGAAGCAGCCGATCGGCGTCTGCGCGGCGATCACGCCCTGGAACTTCCCGGCCGCGATGATCACGCGCAAGGTCGGCCCGGCGCTCGCGGCCGGCTGCACCATCGTCGTCAAGCCGTCCGAGCTGACGCCGCTCAGCGCGTTCGCCCTCGGCGTGCTGGCGCAGGAGGCGGGCATTCCGCCCGGCGTGCTGCAGATCCTGGTCGGCGATGCCGCCGCGATCGGCTCGGCGCTGTGCGAGAGCGACGCGGTGCGCAAGCTCAGCTTCACCGGCTCGACGGGCGTCGGCCGGCTGCTGATGAAGCAGTGCGCGCCGACCATCAAGAAGCTGTCGCTGGAGCTCGGCGGCAATGCGCCGCTGATCGTCTTCGACGACGCCGACCTGGACCGCGCGGTCGACGGCATCATGGCCTCGAAGTTCCGCAACATGGGCCAGACCTGCGTGTGTGCCAACCGAATCTACGTGCAAGCCGGCGTCTATGACGAGCTGGCTCGCCGGCTCGTGAAGGCTGTCGAGGCGCTGCGCCTAGGCAATGGCCTGGAGCCTGGCGTCACGCAAGGCCCATTGATCGACGGGCGCGCCATCACCAAGGTGCGCCAGCACATCGACGATGCGCTGACCCAGGGCGCCAAATTGCAGACCGGCGGCAGTGGCCATTCGCTCGGCGGAAACTTCTTCAAGCCCACGGTGCTGACCGGCATGACTCAGTCGATGCGAATCGCGCGAGAGGAGATCTTCGGGCCGGTGGCGCCGCTGTTCCGCTTCGAGACCGAGGATGGCGCCATCGCGATGGCCAATGCCACTGTGTTCGGACTCGCCGCCTATGTCTTCACCGAAGACAGGCGCCGCATCCGGCGCGTCAGCGAAGCGCTCGAGACCGGCATGGTGGGCGTCAACACCGGGCTGATCTCGAACGAGGTCGCACCGTTCGGCGGCGTGAAGCAGTCGGGTCTGGGCCGCGAAGGCTCGCGGCATGGCATCGAGGACTACCTCGAACTCAAGTATGTGTGTCTTCAGGATTGACCCGTGCTCCCACAAATGACGGTGCGTGCGAAGAGGACCGGTGTCCCGGGCAACCAGTGATACACATAGTGCAATTGACCCCACTGGTGAGCATCGACTCCACCGTCATTGACCTGAGCCTGTCCATGTACGCCTGGGCCAAGTAGCAGCGTAGCAAGGGCGCCGTGAAGCTGCACCTGGTTCTCGACCACGACAGTTACCTGCCGTGCCTCGGCGTGGTCACCGACGGCAAGGTGCAGACGTGAAGGTTGCCAAGTTGACTGACTTCGGCGCCGGCACCATCGTGGTGGACAATCGGGGCGTCTTCTTTGTGACACGTATGAAGAGAGATGCCTTCTACGAGGTCGTCCAGGAGCTCGAGCCGCCGCAAAACCGCACCATCGTGCGCGACCAGCCGCATCGACTCTTCCAATGCCATGCGGGCCTTGACCGGATCGGCCTTGAGGATTGCGAACTGCTCCGGAATCAAGGCTCTCTCGTTGCATGTTCGCGTTGTACCAATCTGCGAAGAGGTCGGCGCGGCGCTGCGTCTCCTCCTAGCGCGCATTGCGCGGCCCTTGGCCGTCGAAGGTCCGCTCGCCCAGCAGGAACAGGTTGGCGCGCCGTTCCGGCGAGTGCCATAGCCTGGGCGCATTCGGAAAAGGACATAGGCCTCCGCCAAGTCCTGCACGCCGTCGAACGTGCCCTGTGCGGCGACAGGATCAGTTGGACGGCCGTGTGCACCTGCGTGTGGCGCGGCGGATCGACTTCGACGATCGGGCTGGGCGCACGCCAGGCGTCCGGCTTGCGGTTGTCGGCCAGGCCCGAACCGCCTTCGGAGGAGAAGGTCTGCGAGCCCTTCTGCGCCGGCTGGACGTTGCGATGGCGGCCCATCACGTAGACGCCGTACCGCGAGAGGAACCTGACGGGGCCGGGCTGCCGCACCTAGGCGTGCATCCCGAAAGGCGTTTCGAGCACGCTGTCTTCGTAGGGGTCGCCGTCGATCGAGGGGATGGGTGTGGGATGCGAGCTCATCGCCTTTCCTGCTCAGGCGATGCGGCCGCCGTCCACCGGCAGCGCGATGCCGGTGGTGAAGCCGGCCTCGTCCCCGAGCAGATAGAGCACCGCCGCGGCGATCTCCTCTGGTTCGCCGAAGCGGCCGCTCGGTATGCGCGAAAGCATGGTCTGCGCACGGACCGCCCGGGCATCGCTGTCCCCTGCCTGCGCAAAGCTCGCGTCGGTCATCGGCCCGTTGATGGTCCCGGGGCAGACGCAGTTCACGCGGATCTTCTCCGCCGCATGGTTGAGCGCGAGACTGCGCGTGAGCATCGTGACCGCGCCCTTGGACGCCGAGTACGCGGAGAGAAAGGGCGAGCCGATCAGGCCCGCGGTCGACGAGAACAGCACGATCGAGCCGCGGCCGATCTCCCGCATCTGGGGCACGAAAGCGCGCGCGGCGAGCCACGGGCCCTTCGCGTTGACCGCGAACAGCCGATCCCACTCGGCCTCCTCGATCTCGATGGCCGGCTTGGCCGGGCCGAGGATGCCGGCGGCGGCGGCCAGCAGCTCGACCGGGCCGAGCTCGCGGCGCGCGGTCTCGGCGGCGCGCGCGACGTCGTCGGCTGACGAGGCATCGCCCACGACGCTCACCGAGCCGGCACACCGCGCGGCGGTCGATGCCAGGCCGGCCGCGTCGCGATCGAACAGGAGCACGCGTGCGCCCTGCCCGGCAAGCGCCAGCGCGGTGGCTTTTCCGAGGCCGCTCGCGGCCCCGGTCACGGCCGCCACGCGGCCTTCGAAACGTTGGGTCATCGATGGGTCTCCCATGTCAGGGCATGGCACGCCGGTACTGCACGAAGCCCGAGCGCTCGGCGACCTTGTCGTAGAGCTTCATGGCGTCCGTGTTCGTCTCGTGGGTCAGCCAGTAGACGCGTGAGGCGCCCTGCTTGCGGGCCGTGTCGTAGACGTGCTCGATCAACTTCCGGCCCTGCCCGCCGCCCCGGCATGCCGGGTCGACGAACAGGTCCTGCAGGTAGCAGTAGTCGCCCTCGGTCCAGGTCGAGCGATGAAATATGAAATGCACGAAGCCCACGGGCCGGCCGTCCTGCACGGCCAGCGCGCAATGCATCGGCTCGGCGGCGTCGAGCAGGCGCGCGAAGGTGCGCTCGCTCACCGCCGGCGCGAGGTGGACCTTGTAGAACTGCTGATAGCTCTTCCAGAGCGACGCCCAGGCATCGAAGTCGGCCGAGGTCAGGAGACGAATGGCGACCGCGCTTGTCACGTTGCTGTTCCTTTCTGAGGTTGCCAGGTTCCGCTCGCTTCGATCTGCCCGGCCAGTTGAAGAATGAGGTCGTCACGCCCGAGGCGCGCAATGATCTGGGTGCCCACGGGCAGCCGTTCGGGTGTCCAGTAGGTCGGCAGGCTCGCAGCGGGCTGCCCCGAAGCGTTGATCAATGCAAAGAAGGTCGAGTAGCGCCCCATGCGGCGGCGGAAGTCGCTGAAGCTACCGGTCATCGCCAGCTCGCCGATCAGAGCCGGCAACTGGACCAGCCCCGGCGTCATCAGCACGTCGACGCCGTCCATGCACGCCTCCATCTGGCGCCCGATGTCATGGAAGCGGTTGATCGCCGAGGCGTAGACCGCCGCCGACACCGAATGGCCCATCTCGTAGCCGTCACGGATCGCCGCTTCGAGATCGTCGTCGCGCAAGGCCCGGCCGAGCACCTTCAGGCGTGCATCGACCGACACCACGATGTTGGCCGCCAGCACCTCGGCGTGCGCATCGACGAAGCCGTCGTAGTCGAAGGCGGGCGTGTCCATCTCGACGATCTCGTGTCCGAGCGATGCGCAAAGCCTGGCCGTCGCCTCGAGTGCCGCCACGCATTCGGGGGCAAGCACCATGTCGCCGAAGGGCTTGCGCCATACGCCGATGCGCAGCGCCCGCGCCGGGCCCTGATCGAGCGCTGCGAGGAAGGTCTTATCGAACACCGGGCCGGCATAGGGCGCGCCGGGCTCCGCGCCGGCGATGGCATCCATGGCGGCCGCGGTGTCGCGCACCGTGCGGCTCAACACGCCGTCGACCGCCAGGCCACCCCATCCTTCACCCCGGAACGGCCCCATCGGCACCAGGCCGCGCGAGGGCTTGAGGCCGAACAGCCCGCAGCACGAGGCGGGAATCCGGATCGATCCGCCGCCATCGCTGCCATGGGCCACCGGAACGATGCCGGCCGCCACCGCAGCGGCCGTGCCGCCGCTGGATCCGCCGGCCGAACGGCCTGCATCCCAGGGGTTGCGCGTCGGGCCGCCGTTGCGCACCGCCTCGGTGGTCGGCGCCATGCACAGCTCCGGCACGTTCGAGCGTGCGAACGCGATGAACCCGGCCATCTCGAAGCGGTCCACGAGGGTGGCGTTGCGCGTGTAGCGCATGTCGTTGAACAGCCTCGAACCCAGGCTCGATGGCAGCCGCGCCGAGGCCAGGCCGGAATCCTTCAACAGGAACGGGATCCCACCGAAGGCGCCGCGCGACGTCCACGCCCGCGCGACGGCCATCGATTCCTCGTACTGCTCGTAGCTCAGCGCATTCAGGGCCGGGGCGCGCGCGCGAGCCAGCCGGATCGCGCACTCCATCAGTTCCTGCGACGTAACTTCGCCGGCCCGCAGCAGCGCGGCCAGGCCCAGGCCGTCCAGCTTTTCGTACTCGTGATCTTGCATGGAGCTCAGGCGTTGGCCTCGGCGTTCGCCCAAGCGTCGGCGACTTCGCCACCGCGCGCAAACCACACATTGGGGAAACCCTGCATCCAGGCGATGAATTCGCGCAGCATCGCGATGCGCGACGGCCGGCCGATGACCTGCGGGTGCATCGTCAGAGAGAAGAGCCCGCCCCAGCGGTAGATCTCGCGGAACTCGTCCTTCCAGACCTCGAGGATCTGCTGGTTCGAGACGATCGTGCGCGGCGTCTTGATGGAGAACAGCGCGAACGGTGCATCGTCGAGGCTCCAATGGACTGGCAGTTCGATCGGGCCGGCGCTGCCGTCGGCCAGCACATGGCGGTAGGGATTGATCTGGTCCATCAGCGAGCTGTCGTAGCGCAGCCCGTACTTCTGGATCAACGCGATCATGTTGTGGCTCGTCTCCCACGCCGGCGAGCGGTAGCCCAGGGGCTTGACGCCGACGGTGGCCCGAAGCGCCTCGAGCCCCTTGACGAAGACCTCTTCCTCGAGCTCCGGCTTGTCGGGGTCGATCCATTCGTGGAGGTAGCCGTGGTGCCCGACCTCGTGCCCGTGGCGCAGCACCAGCTCGACCTTGTCCTGGTGCCGTTCGGCGGTCCAGCCAGGAACGAAGAACGTGGCGGGCACGTCGGCGTCCTTCAGCGTCTCGACGATCTTCGGCACACCGACCTTGGCACCGTAGGTGCCTTGCGACAAGGTGCCGGGGCGCTTCGCGTTGGCGGGATCGCGAGAAAGCCAGAGCGTCTCGGCGTCGAAGTCGAAGGCCAGCATGACCGCGCAGCGCGCGCCGCTCGGCCAGATCACGGGATCGTTGGGATTCATCGGTATGTCCTTGGAGTGGATGGAAGGCACGCGGCGCTCAGGCGTGCGCGTGGCAGGCCAGCCACCCGCCGTCCACGGCGATGACCTGGCCGGTGACAAAGGAGGCGTCCTCGCTGCAGAGGAACGCGATGACGGACGCGACTTGCGCACCGGTGCCGATCAACTTCAGTGGCGTCGCGTCGACCATGGCCTTCTGGTAGGCGGCGTCGTGATTCAGACGGTGCGCGGTCATCGCGGTATGGATCACGCCGGGCGCCACCGCATTGATGCGGATGCCGCGTGCGGACAGATCGGACACGAGCTGCCGGGTGAGCTGCGAGATGCCGGCCTTGGCCACCGCGTAGGCGGTCGAACCCGGGAAGCCCGTCTCGCCGAAGACCGAGGCGACGTTCACGATGCTGCCGCCGTCCGCGAGCGCGGGCAGCACATCGCGCGTCAGGCGCAGCACCGCACGCAGGTTGACACCGAGGATGCGGTCGATCAGGGCATCGTCCGACAGCGCGAGCACTTTGGAGCCGCCGACGCCCGCGTTGTTGACCAGGAAATCGACGGCGCCGCCGAGCCCCCGGGCCGCCTCTATGACGCGCAGGGGCGCCTCGTCGCTCGCGAGGTCCAGCGCCAGCGTGTGTACGCCGGCGCCGATGGCCTCGCCTGCCTCGAAATCGAGGTCGACGGCCAGCACCCTGGCCCCCTCGGAAGCAAAGCGCTCCACGGTCGCGCGACCGATGCCCCGGGCCGCGCCGGTGACGATGATGTTCTTGTCCTTGAATCGCATGCGCTCAGGCCTCCTTCGAAGCGGCGACCGGCATCGGCGCGGCGCCCAGGTAAAACTGCTGCAGCGAGGCCAGGTCGACATCGGGTCCGTTGACGCACGAGTGCGCCACCCGGCCTTCGCGCAGGATGTGGATCTCGTCGGCGAGCTCGAGTGCCATCGAGACGTTCTGCTCGACGAGCAGGATGGACAGGCCCCGGGTGCGCAGGTCGCGGATGATGTCCGCGATCTCTCCCACGACCTTCGGCGACAGCGCGGCAGAGGGTTCGTCGAGCAGCAGCAAGCGGGGCTTGGCCAGCAGCGCGCGCCCGATGGACAGCATCTGGCGCTCGCCCCCCGAAAGCAGTCCGGCCAGCGCCTTCCTGCGCACGACGAGCCGCGGGAAGAACGCGTAGACGTCGTCGAGGTCGCGCCGGATCTGCGCCTTCTCGCTGCGACGGTGATAGGCGCCCATCAGGATGTTCTCCTCCACCGACATGCCGGCGAAGACTTCCTTGCCCTGCGGCACCAGCACCAGGCCTTTGCCGGCCATCTGGTACGCCGGCACCTGATCGACGCGCTGGCCGTCGAGCAGGATCTCGCCGGAGGTCGGCACCACCAGGCCGGCCAGCGCCTTCAGTGTGGTCGACTTGCCGGATCCGTTGCCGCCCAGCACCGCCGTCAGCCCGCCCTTGAGCACGGAGAAGGACACGCCATACAGCACCTTGGAGCGTCCGTATCCGGCCTCGATGTTCCTGACTTCAAGCATGCTTCGACCGTCCTGTTCCCAAATACGCCTCGACCACGCGCGCGTCGTTGATGGCCTCCGACGGCGTGGCGTCGGCAATTTTCTCGCCGTAGTCGAGCACCACCACGCGGTCGCACACGGCCTGGACCACGCGCATCACGTGTTCGACGAGCAGCACGGTCACACCGTAGTCGGCACGCATGCGCCCGATGACTTCGATCAGGCGGTCGACCATGGGCGGCGAGAGCCCGGCGGCCGGCTCGTCGAGAACGAACACACGCGGTCCCGTGGCCAGGCCGCGCGCCAGTTCGACCATGCGCTGCTGGCCGATCGACAGCGCCGTGGCAGGTTGGTCGATGAACTTCTCGAGGTTGAACAACGACAGCGTCTCGATGGCCTTCGCGCGAACCTCGCCGTCTTCCCGGCCGGCCGAGGCCAGGCGGAAGATCGAGGCGCCGTAACCGCTCTTCAGCCCCGGCTGCATCGCCAGCGCGATGTTGTCGGCGACCGACATCGAGGGGAACAGCCGCAGCATCTGGAAGGTGCGCGCGACGCCCGCGCGCGCAATGCGCCACGGCGCGGTGCCGGAGATCCGGGTGTCTCCCATGTAGACCGTCCCGGCGCTCGGCGGCAGGACGCCCGTGACGATGTTCGCGAGCGTTGACTTCCCCGAACCGTTGGGCCCGATCAGCCCCACGATCTCGCCCTCGCCGACGTCGAAGCTGATCCCGTTGAGCGCCACCAGCCCGCCGAAGCGGCGCGTCACGGTGTCGAATCGCAGCAGAGGCGCCTTCATTTCTTCGTCCTTCCGACCCATGCGCCGAACACGCCCTGCGGCATCACGATCACCATCACGATCATGAGCAGGCCATAGATGATCAGTTTGTAGTTGGCGGCGAAACCGAGCACCTCCGGCAGCGCGGTGAAGACGACCGCACCGAGCAGCGGGCCCCAGATCGTGCCGCGCCCGCCCACGACCACCATCGCGACGATCGTCGAGGAGGTCAGCACGGTGAAGTCGTCCGGCGTCACGCCGCGGATGTGGTGTGCCACCAGCACGCCCGCCGCGCCGGCCAGCGCCGAGGCGATCACGAAGGCCGCCAGCTTGCTGGCCGTGGTGTTCAGGCCGATGGCCCGTGCCAGCACCTCGTCGTCGCCCACGGCTTTCCACGCCATGCCGAGGCGCGAATGCGCAAGGCACCAGCCGATGGCGACGCTCGCCACGCTCAGTCCGAGGGCCAGGTAGTAGAAGCGGTCGATCGACTCGAAGCCCGCAACCGGCTTCACTTCGATGCCGAACTGGCCGCCGGTGAGCCCCTTCCACTGCGTGAGTGCGAGGTAGACGATGGTCTGGAACGCGATCGTCACGATTGCCAGGAAGTGGCCGCGCAGCCGCAGCGCCGGCAGTCCGAGCAGCAGGCCGCACAGGCCGGCGACCAGCATGCCCGCCGGCAGGTTGAGCCAGATGCCGGTCCCGTAATCCCGCGCGAGAATGGCGGTCGTATAGGCGCCGATCCCGAAGAAGGCCGCATGCGCAAAGGAGAACTGCCCGGCCCAGCCCATGACCAGGTCGAGGCTCACCGCGAGCATGACGAAGATGAAGATCATCACCAGGATGTTCAGGACATAGCCGCCCGGCCCCATCGCCGGCAGAAGAAGCAAGGCGCCGATGGCGACCAGCAATGCAAGAAGATGACGCATGTCAGGAACGCTCCGTAGATCGGCCCAGAAGGCCCTGCGGGCGGATCAGAAGCATGGCGATGACAAGGAAGAAGCCGATCATGTCCCGCAGTTCATTGCCGATGTAGCCGGACACCATCGCCTCGATCACACCCAGGCCGATACCGGCGATCACGGCGCCGCCGATGCTGCCCATGCCACCGAGAATCACGACCGTGAAGGCCTTCATGACGAGCATGGCACCCGCAGTCGGCTGCACCAGAAGCACCGATGACATCAATGCGCCTGCCACACCGGCCATGGCGGCGGCGATGGCGAAGGTGATCACGGCGATCTTGCGCACGTTCACGCCGCTGATCAGCGCCACGACAGAGTGTTGCGCCATCGCCCGCAATGCGCGTCCGGTCCAAGTAAAGCGCAGCACCAGCAGCAGCGCGACCACGATCGCGATCGTGACGCCCACGATCAGCACGCGCTGCCCCGTCAGGAACACCGGTCCGATCTGCACCGGGACGCTCGCCAGGTCGGTCTTCAGGGACTGCGGCTGGGCGCCGAACACCAGCAGGGCGCCGTTCTGCAGCAGCACCGAGAGACCGAAGGACGCAATGATGGCGTTGCCCGGATCTCGATTGGCCAGCGGCTTGAAGACGATCCGCTCGGCCAGCATGCCGAATGCGGCAAGACAGAGCACCACCACGAGCAGCGTGAGAAAGAGAGGCAGGCCGAACACCGCGGAGGCTGTGACGGCCGCATAGCCGCCTAGCATGTAGAACTCGCCATGGGCGAAGTTGACGATGTGCAGGATGCCGAAGACCAGGGTCAGGCCGACGGCCACCAGCACGTAGCTGGCGCCGTTGACCAGCCCGTTGGCCAGGAACTGCGGGAACAGACTGAGCAAATCCATTTTGACCTGGGGCCCGTCAGTCGAACGGCAGCCACTGGCGCTTGCCGTTGCGCACCACTGCCAGGCCGATCTTGAAGCTGACGCTGCCCTTGTCGTCGAAATTGGACACCGTGCCGTCCGGTCCCTGCACCAGCGGCATGTCCTTCATCGACTTGAGCGTGGCCTGCATGGCGGCGCCGTCGAGCTTGGGCGCGCGGCGGGCAGCCTCGATCAGCAGGTGCATCGAGTCGTAGCCCAGCGCGCTGTAGACGTCGGGCTCCTTCTTCATCTTCTGGCGGAAGGCGGCGGTGAATGCCTGGCCGACCTTGTTGGGCGTGGACGGCTCGAACATGGACGACACCGCGAAGCCTTCCGAGGCCGGTCCCGCCAGCTCGATCAGCTTGTCGCTCATCATCGAGCCTGAGCCCACCAGCTCGGCCTTCAGCCCGACCTCGCGCGACTGCTTGATGATCTGCGCGCCGGCATCCATCAGGCCCGCGATGTAGATCGCGTCGGGCTGCTTCATGCGCACCTTGGTGAGCACCGAATAGAAGTCGCGCTCGTCGGGGTTGTAGCTTTCGACACCGACGATCTGGCCGCCGTACTGCGGAATCACCTTCTTCATCTGCTCGGCCAGGGACGAACCGTAGATCGAGTTCTCCTGGATGAGCGCGACCTTCTTCGCATTGAGCTTCTTGACGATGTCGCGTGCCGATTGCTCGCCCTGCTCGTCGCTGCCGGGGAAGGCACGGAAGAACCACGGGTCGCCTGCGGTGTTCGCGTCGGTCACGTTCGACGAGGTCGAGCCTGCCGAGACCATGGGCACCTTGAACTCCCGCGCCACCTTGAATGCAGCCAGCGCAACCGCGCTCACATAGGTGCCGCTGATGGCGATGACCTTGTCGGACTCCACCAGCTTGCGCACGGCGGTCACGCCCTTGGTCGACGAGCCCTCGTCGTTCTCGACGAAGAGCTGCACCTTGCGACCGTTGGCGCCGCCCTTGGCATTGGCCTCGTCCGCGGCGAAGCGAATTCCTTCCAGGATGGAGGTGCCGGCCAGCGCGGCGGGCCCGGTCAAGGGGAGCATCACACCCAGCCGGATCGGTTCGCTCTGACCCTGGGCACCAGCCATGGGAACGACGGCAGCAGCAAACAGTGCCAGAACGGCACGAAGCATGACGATTCGCTTCATATCAAGGATCCTTCTTTTGGGGAGTCAACACAGTCTCGGAAATGCACCAATTCGACGCAGATCCATAAATTTGGGCTACATGTATTGTCATGCAATACACTATGATTCTATAATAGTAAAATCAAACCATTTATCCGGGTTAGTACGCAGATTTTCGTGTGTGCCCTGGATCGTGTCGATTTACTTACCTTGGAAAACCGGATGTCAGCGCCTGATCACTTGTTTGTGCAGTCCGTGGCGAAGAGCATGAGCGTGCTGGAGGCACTGGGGGCGCGGCCGGGGCCGCTCAGCCTGAATGAGCTTGCTGAGCAGGCCGGCATGGACCGAAGCACGGCCCAACGCATGGCACATACCCTGGCCATCTTGGGATATCTGGAGAAGGGACCGAATGGCCGCGGCTACGTTCTTGGCAAGAAACTGCTGGAGCGCACGTTCGACTTTCTGCGCGGCAATCCGCTCATGGAACGTGCTACACCCGTCCTTGCCGATCTGCAGCGGCAGACGGGTGAGCGCGTCGACTTGAGCCTGTTCGACGACTTGTCCATCATCTATGCGATGCGCAGGCAGAGTAAGCGCGAGACGTTCTTCGCGACACTGGTGGGACGACGTATCCCAACTTACTGCTCATCGGGGGGGCGAGCCATCATGTCGTTCTTGAGCGAAGAAGCGGTCGACGACATCCTGGATCGTTCGGTGCTTGCGCCCCTGACGCCCAAGACCGTGACGGACAAGGCGCAGATCAAGTTGAAGGTCGCCGAGGCGAAAGCGCTCAACTACGGCCTGTCACTGGAGGAGAGCCTGCTTGGCGAGATCGCAGTAAGCTCGGCAATCCTCGACCACAACAACCAACCCATCGCGGCCGTCCATATTGCCGGGTCTTGTTCTGAATGGAACCGCGAGTCGTTTACACAGCGCTTCGCACCACTAGTCATCGAGGCTGCCCGAGCCCTCGGGCGCGGATAGGATGAACGAAGGCGCCCATTCTCTGCTCAAAGGCATAGGGGTCGAATTGCGATGTCAGCCTCAAGGATTCCATAGAACAATTCTTCACGTCGCGTCTTGTTGTCGATGAAACTGCCGCCGCCGTCGACGTGCAAGACGACGAGCCTATCTCGCCTGCGCGACCTCGCCTCAGGTCCGCACGGCTGAAGGCGAAAGGAACGAGAGCGATTGCGCCAGAGCCCTAACAGTTCCCTCACAGGTGGGTCACCCAATAGCCGTCTCCGTCAGGAGGGACGAGCGGATTTCCGCGACTGTCCCCGCATTTCTTGCCAAGCCTGTATGGCCAGTCTCTTCGTTCAACGCGCACTTGGTTCTCGAAGTTGGTTGCGCCGTTGCGCACCGGTCACCCATCAGGATCAAGGCCAGCACACGCCTCGCCGCGTGTGGGGCCCCTGGCCACATTTGCAGCCCCAGAAAACCCTCTGTTCCCCACCGCTTCCAATCCACGCAGCCGGTCGGGCCGGCCGCACAAAACTGTGGCTTCACCGATCGGTGATCCAACCCCTTGTGGCTCACGGTGCGGGCGCAACGAACTCGTCGAAATGGGTGGGATCGACACCAGGCGTGCAATCAAATTTGATGGTTTTACCAACCCGGGGACAGAGGTGGCGCCGGAAATCCGAACACAGCGATAAGTGGTCAAACTGCGATATCACCCCGGGCCCGAGGCCCGAGAAAGCAGGAAGACCATGAGCAAGAGACCGCGTAGGAACCACTCACCGCTGTTCAAGGCCAAGGTGGCTCTGCACGCCATCAAGGGCGAGAAGACGCTGGCGGAGCTGGCCAAGCTGCACGATGTGCACCCCAACCAGATCGTTGATTGGAAGAACCAGCTGCTCGACCGAGCCGCCAGCGTGTTCGGTGCCGAGTCGGCACCGCAGCCGGCGATCGACCTGAAGGAGCTGCACGCCAAGATCGGGCAGCTCGCCTTGGAGAATGATTTTTTATCCGGCGCGCTCACCAAGGCCGGCATGCTGAGCGCAAAGCGATGATCGACCGCAACCATGCCCTGCCGATCACGCGGCAGGCCAAGTTGGTGGGTATCAGCCGAGGCAACGTGTACTACCTGCCGCGCGCCGCCTCACAGGCCGATCAGAGGCTGATGAAGCGCATCGACGCGATCAACCTGGCGCATCCCTTCGCGGGCAGCAGGATGCTGCGCGACATGCTCAACCGCGAGGGCTTCGAAGTCGGGCGCCGGCACGTGGCCACGCTGATGCAGCGCATGGGTATCGAGGCGTTGTACCGCAAGCCCGACACGAGCAAACGGCACCCGGCCCACAAGGTCTATCCGTACCTGCTGCGCGGGCTGAAGATCGAACGTGCCAACCAGGTATGGGCGACCGATATCACCTACATCCCGATGGCATGCGGCTGGGTCTATCTGTGCGCAATCGTGGACTGGGCAAGCCGGCGAGTGCTTTCGCACCGGGTGTCGATCAGCATGGACGCCTCGTTCTGTGTGGAGGCGCTGGAAGAGGCATTCAGCAAGTACGGCCGGCCCGAGATCTTCAACACCGACCAAGGCAGCCAGTTCACGAGCGAGGAATTCACCGAAGCGTTGAAGGCCTGCGGCGTGCAAATCAGCATGGATGGCCGAGGGGCATGGCGCGACAACATCTTCGTGGAACGAATTTGGCGGTCGATCAAATACGAAGAGGTTTACCTGCACGCCTATGACTCGGTTGGCCAGGCTAAGGCAGGTATCGCGCGCTACATCGATTTCTACAACGTCCGGCGTCCTCACTCGTCGCTGGACAAGCGCACACCCGACGAGTTCTACTTCGCCACGCTGCCGGCGATCTCACAGGCAGCATGAGCGGTGAGTCCGAGTTGCCCACCGCGTCGGGCGTGCGTTCGTCGCGAGCGACGCCCGCCCGCCGCCGTGGACAACTCTCGCGCCCGATGTCAAACCCGCAGGGCCCCACTTATCGAAGCCAATTCGGCGTTCAGACAACCGGGGCCACCTCTGACAGCACTGCCGGGCGTCGTCCCATTGATCATTTCAAATCCTATCGCGTGGCGTCATCCGAAGGCCTTCGCCGCATCAAACGGGCGCCCATCTTTGATCACGTGGCAACAGGCGCGCGCCAGCTTGTGCGCTACCGCCTTGGTGGCGACAACGGACAAGCTGCCAGCGCACCTTTTTTGGTACCAACGTTTGATCGTCGCGTCGTAGCGCACGGCGAAGTGCGCCGCCTCGATGAACGCCCAGGCCAAATACTTGTTGCCGCATTTGACGTTGCCTTCGCCTTTCTTCTTGCCGTTCGATTCGCGCCGGCTGTCCACCATGCGGGCGTAGGAGGCGAAGTTGCCGGGGCCGGCAAATCGGCCGAGGTCCCCGGTCTCCAGCGCGATGGTCACCGCCAGGATCTCACCGATGCCGCTGACGGGTTTGAGCGCTGTGTAGTCCTCGCGCAACTTGACCTTGGCCAAGATGCTGCGCTCGAGTTGAGCGACTTGGCAGTCGATGCATCTCATCACCGCCAGGTTCGCCTTCAAGGCCTGCTCTGTTCGTCAAGCAACTCCATGGCGTCGATGTTCTTGGCTTCCCACCGCTTGATCACGTTGCCTGACGCACGTGAGCCAAGGTTGCGCGCCATCAAGTTCTCGATGCTCAGAATCTGGGTGCTGCGCTGACGGACGAGCTGGCTGCGCTTGCGCAGCAGGTCGCGCACGCCACGTTCCTCTCGAGGGTAGATATACCCGACGGGCAGGATGTCCAGGCGCAACAGGTGGGCGAGGTGGCGCGCGTCGCTGAAATCGCCGCTGTGATCCTGCTCGTCGAGCACGGTCACAACGCTGTTGTTGGAGTGCAAATCAATCCTCGCATACAGTTCCATGTCAGTCTCCTTCGTGGGCTTCATCGGTTGAATCGCAATCCAAACGATAGGCCTGTGAACGGAGGCCGACCTCGCGGGCTAGATGTTTATCAAAGTTCAACCGGCGCCGACAAATATGGGATTCATAGGTGCCCACCAAAACAATAGGTGGGCACCATCCTCACGGTCCCATCACGGCGCAGCAAGATGGGATGGCCAAACGCTCACTCATGTCTAGCCAGCAGCGCGTTGAGACCCGTGGCGGCCAACCGAACAGTATTGCGCAGGGTCCATGCATGCAAGAAAAGTACGACGACCCAACGCCAGGCGCTGGATCCGCCGTTCGTGCTAACGGACGCTCGCGTCAATTCCGGACAGTTCAGGTGCCACCACCCGCCTCACATGCTCCGCAAAGGTGCTGGCAAGCCGCGAGCTCTCCCTGTGCATTGGATACAGCAACGCCAGCGAGACGGGGATCGATGCCTCGAAATGGCGAAGCTCGATGCCCGACGCTTTCCGTTCTTCGAGCGCCGCCAAGGGATTGATGATGCTGATGCCGAGTCCTGCGGCCACCAAGGTACAAACCGAGCTGCCGAGATCGGACTCGCACACCGTACGTCGCGCCACTCCTGCTTGGCTGAAGACCTGGTCGATCGACTCTCTTGGCGGACTGCCTACCGGGAACGATATGAACGCCTCTCCCTCCAGGTCTTTCGGTGCGATGCGCCTTCGCTTCGCCAAGCGGTGGTCGTTGGGAAGCACGACGATGCAGTTCATAGTGTGGATCGTTTCCGTCTTCAGGCCGGTCACGCCGGCGTAGAGCATGGCCAGGCCAAGATCGCAGGACCCTGAGCTGATCCAGGTGTTCACCGAAGAGGCCGAGCCAGAATGAATCGTCACCGGCACATCGGGATGGTCCACCTTGAATTGGACGACCGCACGCGTGAGCAGCCCACCCGCGAGCCGCGGCATGGCGGCGATGCTTAGGCTGTCGCCACCAAATGCATGAATGTTGGATGCGGCCGCTTCGAGCGCCACCAGGCCCACGAAGGTCTTCTCCACTTCCTCGAAGAACCTTGATCCGTCCACCGTCGGCGTCAGCCTGCTGCCGCTGCGGCTGAAAAGGGGGAATCTAACGGTCGCTTCCAGTTGTGCGATCAGACGACTAATCTGCGGCTGCGACGTATGCATCCGGCGCGATGCCTCGGTCATCGAACCCGTAAGCATGACGGCCCGAAAGACCTCGATGTGTTTCAAACTCATGCGGAGTGTTGGCATATCAATGACGTATGGACGGCTGCGGTATTCGCATTTCACATGTCCGCGACGATCACGGACACTGGCTTGCATGAATTGTGACGCCCCTCCGACGCTCCATGGGCCGCACGCATGAAAGACGCAGCACCGTCGCCTGAACCTCGCCTGCCCATTGATCTGCGCAGCGACACCGTGACGCGCCCCACTCCGGCGATGTACAAGCGAATTCGAACCGCGGCGTTGGGCGACGACGGCCTAGAGGGGGATCCCACTGTCCGTCAGCTCGAGGCACTGGTAGCGCAGAAGCTGGGCAAAGAGGCGGGCCTATTCGTCCCCACGGTGACGATGGCCAATCTGCTGGCCACATTCAGCCAAGTACAGCGTCAAGAGCAGGTGGTGATCGAATCGACTGCACACATGTACACCTCCGAGCGCGGCGGTGCAACGCTGGCTGGCGCTTTCTATACGGGCATTCGCGGCATCGACGGCGCGATGGAGATTACGGAACTTGAAGCTGCGTTACGCCCAGCTTCAAGCCCGCTCAGGACCTCGCTGGTTTGCATGGAAACATCCCACAACAACGCTGGGGGCGCCGTGCTTTCGCTTGAGCACATGGCGCAGGTGTTCGCCGCGGCTAGACAGGCGGAGGCCCGGGTTCACCTCGACGGCGCGCGGCTGTTCAACGCCGCAGTCGCCCTGCAAGTTCCAGCTGACGCCATAGCGCAATACGCCGATACCGTCTCCCTGTGCCTGTGCAAGGGGCTCAGCGCTCCCGTTGGCGCGATTCTTGCGGGCCCGAGTTCCACTATCGGCAAGGCTCGGGGGTTGAGAAAGGTACTTGGTGGGACGCAGCGGCAGGCTGGAATCGTGGCAGCCGCGGGAATCGTGGCAATCGAGGAGATGTGCGAAAGACTGGCCGAAGATCACTTGCGGGCCCGTCGACTGAGTCGCTCCTTGATTGATTCGTTCCCGATGCTATCGACGAGCGTCCCCCGAACCAACATCGTCCTGATCGATCTACCAGCCGGGGCGAATGACAGCGGGAACTGGGTCGTCGCGTTGAGCCGCGCTGGCGTCCTGGTCCGTCCATGGGGCCCTTATCGGCTGCGCTGCGTCACTCACCGGCATGTCGATGACCACGCGCTGGAGCACGTGCTTGCCGCTTTCAGGACAGTTGTCGAACGACTCGCTTCGTCAACGTAGGTCCTTGCCAACCACCCATCCCTTGCATCGGAGTCTCCAAGTGAATCTCATGAACAACGTCTCTCGTCGATCTTTGCTGGCATCCGGCGTTTCCTTGGCGGCTGTAGCAGCGTGCCCCCATGCTTGGGCACAAGGTTTCCCCAATCGTCCCATCCGGCTCGTGGTTCCTTACTCCGCCGGTGGCGGATCGGACTTCGTGGCGAGGCTTCTCGCGCAAAAGCTCACCGAGACAGCTGGCTTCAACGTGATTGTCGACAACAAGCCCGGCGCTTCCGGACTGATCGGAACCGATGCCGTCGCCAAGGCACCCGCCGATGGCTATACGCTACTGCTCGCCGATGCCGCGCACGCGACCAATGCCGCGACCTACGCCAAGATCCCGTTCGATCCCGTCAAGAACTTCGAACCCCTGACGCTGATAGGTTCGTCACCGCAGATGCTAGTCGCGCATCCTTCGTTCCCATTCAGTTCGCTGAAGGCCTGGCTGGCGGCCCCTCGCGCGCAAAGCAGCAAGTTCTCCGTCGGCACTGTCGGACAGGGAAGCGGACCGCACCTGCTGTTCGAGATGCTCAAGATCAAGACCGGGTTGGATCCGGTGCATGTGCCCTACAAGGGCGGCGCTGCCGCGTTGGCTGACGCGGTCGGTGGTCAGATCTCGCTGGTGATCAACTCGATTCCCGCCTGCATGCCCCACATAGAGTCGGGCAAGCTCAAGCCCCTTGCCATCGCGAGCAAGTCGCGGGATGCGAGGCTACCTGACGTGCAGACTTTCTCCGAGAGCGTTCCTAACACCGTGGTGAGCAGCTGGTACGGTGTTATGGCCCCCGCCAACACGCCGGGGGACGTGGTGCAAAAGCTCAATGCCGCGATTCGCCTGGTGCTCGAGCTGAGCGAGGTGAAGGCGCGGCTTACCGTTGCCTTCATCGATCCGATGCCGCAAGGAGCGCAAGCATTTTCGAGCTTTCTCGACGCGGAAATTCGTCAATGGAAGGCGGTGGTCGCGCAGACCGGGTTCAAGCTGAGCTAATTCTTCGGGTCCATGCAGCCCCCGAACAAGCCTCTGCGGGCAGGCCTTGTTTGGGCCGATGCTGCTCGCAGTCGCGGTGTTGTTCGGGGTCGATTTGTTTTCGGTGTCAAAAGTGACGGTTCGTATCTCCAGCAATGGCGCGGGGTCGTTTCGCTAAGGATGGTGTCCAAGACTCGCGCGGCGACGCGGCCTGAAGGACTGATTGCCGACACATGAAACCGCAGGAGCGCTTTGCTGCAATTGCGGCCCCAGGTCGGCACGCTTCGGGCCAGTTCGCCGGCTGTTTTCGGCCACTTGGCTCATTGCGGGCACACTCATCCCTGTGCACCCTTGAGGAGTCGGCGTCGCGCCCTCCGCAGATTGCTCAAGGCGAACAACGTGTGCAGCGGCGATGGCTGCACAGCCCGGAGCCGCAGTTCCGCCAGAAGGTCAACGCGATCTGCGCGCTGTACCATCAGGCACCCAAGGGATCGGTCGTGCTGTCGGTCGATGAGAAGACCGGCATCCAGGCCCATCGAGCGCAAGCACGCGGACCGCGCACCGGCGCCAGGGCGTGCGCGCCGGCGCGAGTTCGAGTACGTCCGCCACGGCACCCAGTCCGTCATCGCCGCACTGGACGTGCACACCGGGCGCGTGATGAGCAGTTGCACGGATCGGCGCACCCAAGCCGACTTCGTGACCTTCATGGAGCAAGTCGCGCTTGCTCACCCGAAGGGGCGAGTTCATATCGCTTGGGACAACCTCACTACCCATCGCGCCCAGTCCGTGTGGGACGATTTCAGCGCTCGACACGCTAACCGGATTGTCTTTCACTTCACGCGGCTGCATGCGAGTTGGGTCAACCAGATCGAGCTGCTGTTTGGCATCTATACGACGCCGCGTCCTGCGCTACGCCAGTCATTCGTCCATCGCGCAATTGCGCGAACGCACGGAAGCCTCCATGGCGCAACGCAACCAGGCACCCCAGGCAGCCCAGGCAGCCCAGGCAGCCCAGGCAGCCCAGGCATTCAAATGGACATTCACCGGTTTTGAGCTACAAACCGGCGAACCCCTGAGGTTCAAACACAATGCCAACGTTCGAAGCACAACGAAAGGCCGCTGAGCTCGAGCGCCAACTCGCCACGCTCACCGGTCACCAGCGCGCCCGCGTCAAGCCCTACGGCAAGCATCTGCTGATCCAGACGCACAGAGATGGCGGTTACGACGACGAACAGGTCGACACCATCGCGCGCCTCACCGAACTCGGGCCCAACTCCTGCTCAGCAGCATTCCGCAGCCACGCTGGCCGCTGGGAGCCACTGCCCGGCAGCGGGGATCGCCTCAGCTGCCGACTTGCTCGTCACCCTGCTCAGCCCGTACTTCGAACCCACGAACTTGACCACATAGGTGCCGAGCACCCGCATGTCGGGCTTGCCGAAGATGCCGACCCGCCCGGCCAGGAAGCCTAGCGCGATAACAAGGTAGATGGGTCCCGTGATCGCCAGTGTTTGCAGCATGACGTCAGTGCCGCCGATTCGCCATCATGCACTTCGACGCGCTCACCCCCACCCTCAGAGCATAGAGCATGTCACCCTCGTCGGGCCTTCTGCCACCATGTCGTAGTGTGTCGTCACGGCGGAGTCGTCCAGTGCGCCCAGACCGCGTGCCGTCGCGCTCAGAAATGCGAGATAGGCGGCATGTGCCAGCGTCGCCGGAAAACGCGACTCACGCGTCGCGTCGAGCACCAAGGACATGTCCTTCACGAAAATGTCCACCGCCGAAGTGACGCGGTCGAACTCACCGGCAATCATGTGCGGGCCGCGATCGGCGAGCATCCAGGATCCCGCCGCCCCGCTGCATAGGATCTCCAGGGTCAGGTGGAGCGGCAGACCCTGACGTTTGGCGAGCGCCAACGCTTCTCCCGCAGCGGCCAGGTGCACGCCGCACAGCAACTGGTTGAGGACCTTCATCTGCGCGCCGGCCCCCGCCGGTCCGAGGTGGTAGACGCAAGCGCCAAAAGTCTCGAGCACCGGGCGCGCCACTTCGAATCCCTCAGGCGTCCCTGATCCCATGATGGTCAATGTCCCGCGCTCGGCACCGACCGCGCCGCCCGTGACCGGCGCGTCGATCAGCGTGATCGAGCGCGCGGCGAGCCGACCTTCGAGCGCTCGAACGTACCCGGGGTCCATGGTGCTGCAGGCGACGAAGACCGCGCCTTCAGGGAGCCGACCGACCAGCCCGCCCTCGCCAAACAGCACCGCCTCGGTCTGCTGAGCATTGACCACGAAACAGACGACGATGCGGACCTGCTCTGCCATCATGGCGATCGACTGCGCCGGAATCCCCCCTGCGCCCGCAGCCAATCGAGTGCCTCCGGGCGAAGGTCGCATCCCACCACGTCGTAGCCCTTGGCCAGCATGTTGGTCACGGCTCCGCGACCCATTGCACCCAGCCCAACGAATCCCACTTTTGTCTTGGTAGCCATCTCTCTATCCATTCCTTAAGGTTCGTCACTACTCGATCGCCTTGGCCATGTCCTCGACCACCTTCTTGGCGTCGCCGAAGACCATCAGGGTCTTGTCCATGTAGAACAGCTCGTTGTCCAGGCCGGCGTAGCCCGCGGCCATGCTGCGCTTGTTCACGATCACGGTCTTGGCCTTGTAGGCCTCCAGGATCGGCATGCCGTAGATCGGCGTGCCCTTCTGCAGCGCCGCCGGGTTCACCACGTCGTTGGCCCCCAGGATGATCGCCACGTCGGCCTGGCCGAACTCGCC
>NZ_JBFUHO010000064.1:0-39409 GCF_056402355.1 Variovorax sp. P4_B11 | reverse complement strand
TGCGGCACGCTGCAGCTGGCCGCCGGCATGAACCTGCATGTCTTCACCACCGGGCGCGGCACGCCCTACGGCCTGGCCGAGGTGCCGGTGATCAAGGTCGCCACCCGCAGCGACCTGGCGCGCCGCTGGCACGACCTGATGGACGTCAACGCCGGCCGCATCGCCGACGGCGAGGCAAGCATCGAAGACATCGGCTGGGAGCTGTTCCGGCTGATGCTCGAAGTGGCCAGCGGCCGCACGAAGACCTGGGCCGAGCAGTGGAGGCTGCACAACGCACTGGTGCTGTTCAACCCGGCACCGGTGACATGAGACATTGCTCTGTCCTCAACCGACTGAGACCTTGCGGGACAGACCAAGAACTGCGCAGCAGTTTTGCTCTGTCCTCAACCGACTGAGACCTTGCGGGACAGACCAAGAACTGCGCAGCAGTTTTGCTCTGTCCTCAACCGACTAAAACCCTTGCTGGCCCGTTTGCGGCCCAGGCCCTCTGCCGGGCGGCAGCGGCCTGTCCGCTGTCTTCCGCAGCCACTTCGATGCTCACCTTCAGAGGGCCGGGGACACGGAACTCCTGCGCATCGCCATCGAGCCTGCCGAGGACATGAAAGCCGCCTCTGATCTTCTGGCCGTCGTGGCGATGGAAGATCGCGAGGTCGGGGCCGGGCGCCCAGCAGATCATGTCGCCGACCTCATAGGCCCGAGTCCGCGTGCCTCGGCCCGAGATGGCGCCGGGCAGCGGACCGAACTTCTCTCTGTTGAAGAGATCGTGCATCGTGATCGTGAGCGGCAGCATGGCAGTGAATTCCCGCGCCGCCTCGTTGTCAGCCAAGGTCGCCGGAATCACCTTGCCATTCAGTTTCAGATGGATTTTCATGATTGACCTCTAGCGTGGAGCCCATCGAAAGGGCGAACGCCCTCCACGGGATGCCGACCATCGGCATCGCCGATGTGGCGATCGGATTGGAAATTCGGCCGCTGCCGACGGCAGCGCTGCACTCGTCCGGTCAGGCGCTCTTGCGGCCCAGTTGAAGTTCGCGCAGGCGCTTGACGTCGCGCGCCGGCGGCAAACCGAAGAAGCGGCTGTACTCGCGGTTGAACTGCGACTGGCTCTCGTAGCCCACGCGGTGCCCCGCCGTGGCGGCATCCACGTGTTCGCTGATCATGATGCGCCGCGACTCCTGCAGCCGCAGCTGCTTCTGGAACTGCAGCGGACTCATCGCCGTGACGGCCTTGAAGTGCTGATGCAGCGACGACACGCTCATGTGAACCTCGTCCGCCAGGTCTTCGACCCGAAGCGGTTCCTGGAACCGCTGCGAAAGCATGCTGATGGCATGCGCGATGCGCTGGCTGTGGCTGTCGACCACGGCCATCTGGGCCAACCGCCAGCCGTCGGGCGACCTCAGCAGGCGGTACAGGATCTCGCGGGTGATCAGCGGCGCCAGCGCCGGCACGTCTTCGGGCGAATCCAGCAGCTTGAGCATTCGCAGCACCGGATCCAGCAACGTGGTCGACAGCTCGCCGGTGAAGATGCCGCGTTGCGACGCCCGCGTCGGGAAGGTCTCGCCGAGCTGAAGCTCCAGGGCGAGGGCCGCGATGTCCTTGACGTCGAAGCTCAACCGCAGTCCGAGGTAGGGCGCGTCGGGCGATGCGTCGACCACCTGGCCCGACACGGGGAGGTTCTGCGCCACCACCAGGTACTGGCTGCTGTCGTAGATGTAGACCTCTTCGGCGAGCAGCACCCGCTTGCTGCCTTGCGCCAGCACGCAGAAAGCGGGTTCGTGCATCGCGTGGACCGGATGCTGCATCTGCGACGCCCGGGCCAGCGTGAGGCGCGGTATCGCCGTCTCGTGCGCGCCGTCGGTGCCGGTGACGCGGTCGATGATCGCGGCGAGCTCGGCCCTCATCACGGTGGTCTGCAGCTGATCGACGGGACGATCGCTGCGCAGTGCGTGGGGGGTGGATGTCTGCATGGCCTGAAGCTTATGCATCCCGCCGCGATTTGTCTCGGCTCTCTTCAAGCCGCCGGAGGATCGTGCAAACATCGTCAACGATCCAGCAAGGGTGGGTTCGCATTGCGTGCCGGGCGCCCCCCCAGAAACAACAAAGCCCGCACGAATGCGGGCTTTGTTCGGGGAACGCGAGCGGCTGCAAGAGCCGCTCCAGGCTCAGCGCGTCGGCTTGAAGCCGCGCGGCTTCTGCGCGTCACGCGGCACGAAGACCTTGCCGCCGCCAGCATGGCCGCGCGGCGCGAAGCCATCGCCGCGACCGGCGCCGCCGCCGAAACCACCGCGCGGGGCATTGTCGAAGCCGCCGCGGGGGGCGCTGTCGCCCCAGCCCGGCTTGCGGCCGTAGCCACCGCCACCTTCATCGCGGCCACCGCCGAAACCGGCATTGCCCGCATTCTGGAAGCCGCGCGGCGCACCGGCGCCCGGGCCGCGTGCATTGCGGTCGTTGAAGCCGCTGGCGCCCGCGTAGCTGCTGCCGCCGCCACCGAAGCCACCGGCGTTGCCGCCGCGATGGCCACCGCCGCCACCGAACTTGCGGTCGCGCGAATGGTTGTCACGGCTGTCGCGGCCACGGCCACCGAAGTCGCCTTGCGGGCGCGATTGCGGCGCACGCTGCTGCGGCTCGAGGCCGGGGATCACCTCGGACTTGAACTGCTGGCGGGTGTAGCCCTCGATGTCGAAGATCCGGCGGCGGTCACGCTGCTCGGCGAAGGTGATCGCCAGGCCGTCGCGGCCGGCACGGCCGGTACGGCCGATGCGGTGGGTGTAGTCCTCGGCCTTCATCGGCAGGCCGAAGTTGAACACGTGCGTGATGGTCGGCACGTCGATGCCGCGCGCGGCCACGTCGGTCGCCACCAGGATCTGCACCTGGCCCTGGCGCAGCGCCATCAGGCGGCGGTTGCGCAGGCCCTGGCTCAGCGCGCCGTGCAGCGCCACGGCGCTGAAGCCGTCTTGCTGCAGGTCGTTGGCGAGGCCGTCGCATTCGACTTGCGTGCTGGCGAACACGATCGCCTGGTTGATGGTCGTGTCGCGCAGCCAGTGGTCGAGCAACTTGCGCTTGTGCTGCATGTTGTCGGCCCAGAACAGGCTCTGCTTGATGTTGACGTGCTTTTCCTGCGGGCTGTCGATGGTCACGCGCTGCGGCTCGCGCATCACGCGCTGGGCCAGCTGCTGGATGCGCGGCGCGAAGGTGGCGCTGAACATCATGGTCTGCTGGCGTTCGATCGTCAGCTGGTTGACTTCGGCCAGGTCGTCCGAGAAGCCGAGGTCGAGCATGCGGTCGGCTTCGTCGACCACCAGGAACTTGACCTGGTCGAGCTTGATCTGCATCGAGCGCTGCAGGTCGAGCAGGCGGCCCGGCGTGGCGACCACGAGGTCGGCGTTCTGCAGCTTGGCGATCTGCAGCTGGTAGGGCATGCCGCCCACCACGTTGGCAATGCGCAGGCCGCGGCAATGCTTGACCAGGTCGATGGCGTCGTGCGCCACCTGCTGGGCGAGCTCGCGCGTCGGGCACAGGATCAGCGCACCGGGCGTGGCGGCCTTGAAATGGCGCGAATTGGTCGGGTCCTTGCGCTTCGGCTTCTTCGGCGGCGCTTCGCCGCGCGCGGCGGCTTCGGCGGCCAGGCGCTGGAACTCGGCCTTGGCGGCAGCCTCGGCCTCGGCCTGGCGCTGCAGCAGCGTGTGCAGCACGGGCAGCAGGAAGGCGGCGGTCTTGCCGCTGCCGGTCTGGCTCGAAACCATCAGGTCGACGAAGCGGGTGGCGCCGTCGGCACCGCCGCTGGCGGTCATGGCGCGCGGGATCACCTGCTCCTGGACGGTGGTCGGCTGGGTGAAGCCCAGGTCTTCCACGGCGGCGATCAGCTCGGGCGCCAGGCCCAGCTTGATGAAGCCGTTGGGCAGCTTCGGCTCGGCGGCGGTCTCGATGGCGTCGAGGGCCTCGAGCTCGGGGGCATCGTTGGCAATGGAAAGCGACTCGCTGGTCACGGCGGCAACAGCGAAATCATCGGATTGCACAGGCGCGAACTCGCCCTGCGCTTCAAAAGCGTCGGTCATTGATTCAATCTCAAACGCGAGCGCTGCCGTAGGCGGCGCCCCGTCGGGTGGTGAAAACATCAACCATCCAACGACGTTCAGCCGTCGACTCTCGTCGGGGCTGCGGCCCGTAGTTCAGTTACTCGGGCGCGATGTGCAAGATAGGGAGATGCAAGGAAACGCTGAAAGCTCTTCAGCGAAGCCGTCGATTATCGCATGAACTCGGGTTTTTACCTAATCTTCAATCCTGAAGCTTCAGAAAGGTCTCCCGGTAATGCACGAGTTCATCGATCGACTCGTTCACGTCGGCCAGCGCCGTGTGGGCCTGCTGCTTCTTGAAGCTGTTGTAGGCCGCCGGCTTCCAGCGCTTGGCGAGCTCCTTCAGCGTGCTCACGTCGAGGTTCCGGTAGTGGAAGTAGGCCTCCAGCTTGGGCATGTACTTGACCAGGAAGCGGCGGTCCTGGCCGATCGTGTTGCCGCACATCGGCGAGCCGTTCTTCGGGATGTAGCGCGAGATGAACTGGATCAGCTCTTTTTCGGCCTCGGCTTCGTCGACGGTGGAAGCCTTGACCTTGTCGATCAGACCGCTGCGGCCATGGGTGCCCTTGTTCCAGGCGTCCATGGCGTCGAGCAGCTCGTCGCTCTGGTGGATCACCAGCACCGGCCCCTCGATCCGCGGCGTCAGGTCGGGCCCGGTGACGACCACCGCGATTTCCAGCAGGCGCTCTTTCTCGGGGTCCAGGCCGCTCATTTCGCAATCGAGCCAGACGAGGTTCTGGTCGCTCTTCTTGAGCGTGGCGGGCGCGGTCGGTTCGGTGGTTTCTGGCATCGGGCGATTGTCGTCGATGGCCCCGGCCCCGACCCTCGCGCCGGACGTCCCTGATGCCAGCAGGCCGACCGGACGCCGGGCGCCTGGGCCCGGAAAGGCGCGGGCTAAACTCGCCGGCATGTCCAGCCCCCTGCCCGCCTCCCTCATCCTCACGATGGCCTTCGCGCTCGCGCTGGTCGCGGGCCTGGCCATGAAGTTCTGGCTCGCCAGCCGCCAGGTGCGCCATGTGGCGCGCCACCGCAACGCCGTGCCGCCCGCCTTCCAGCAGGCCATCACGCTGGCCGCGCACCAGAAGGCGGCCGACTACACCGTCGCCAAGACCCGCTTCGGCCTGATCGAGATGGCCTGGGGCGCCGCGGTGCTGCTGGCCTGGACCCTGTTCGGCGGCCTCGACCTGCTGAACCGGCTGCTGCTCGACGCCCTGGGTGGCGGCATGTGGCAGCAGCTGGCGCTGCTGGCCGCCTTCGCGCTGATCGGCGGCCTGGCCGAGCTGCCTTTCACGCTGTGGCAGACCTTCAGGCTCGAGGAGCGCTTCGGCTTCAACAAGATGACCTGGCGGCTGTGGCTCGCGGACGCGGCCAAGGGCCTGTTGCTCGGTGCGCTGATCGGCCTGCCGATCGCGGCGCTGATCCTCTGGCTCATGGGCGCCGCCGGCAAGCTCTGGTGGCTCTGGGCCTGGGGCGCCTGGATGGGCTTCAACCTGCTGCTGATGCTGGTCTATCCCACCTTCATCGCGCCGATCTTCAACAAGTTCAAGCCGCTCGAAGATGCCGCGCTCAAGGCGCGCGTCAATGCGCTGATGCAGCGCTGCGGCTTCGCGGCCAAGGGCCTGTTCGTGATGGACGGCAGCACCCGCAGCGCGCATGCCAACGCCTATTTCACGGGCTTCGGCGCCAGCAAGCGCGTGGTCTTCTACGACACGCTGCTGCGTCAACTGAATGCCGGCGAGGTCGAGGCCGTGCTGGCGCACGAGCTGGGCCACTTCCGCCACAAGCACGTGATGAAGCGCATGGCGGCCATGTTCGCCTTGAGCCTGGCCGGCTTCGCGCTGCTGGGCTGGCTGTCGGCCCACACCTGGTTCTACACCGGCCTGGGCGTTCAGCCCAACCTGGCGGCGCCGAACGACGCACTGGCGATCCTGCTCTTCATGCTGGCGCTGCCGGTGTTCGGCTTCTTTGTCGCGCCGCTGCCGGTGCTGGTCTCGCGCAGGCACGAGTTCGAGGCCGACGCCTATGCGATCGCGCAGACCAGCGGCGCCGACCTCTCTGCTGCCCTGCTCAAGCTCTATCAGGACAACGCGTCGACCTTGACGCCCGACCCGCTCTTCGTGAAGTTCTACTATTCGCATCCGCCGGCCTCCGAGCGCCTCGCGCGCATGACCTCGGCCTGACCTGAAACACGACCATGAACAGCATGCTGAAGATCAAGGACTGGAAGACCGAGGCCCGCCGGGCGCTGAGCGCCACCGAGATCGTGGCCGGCCTGGCCCGCCTCGAGGGCTGGAAGCTCACGGGCGATGGCAAGGACGTCGCGATCGAGAAGAGCTTCGGCTTCGCCAACTACTTCGAGACCCTCGCCTTCGTCAACGCGTTGGCGCTGGTGGCGCACCGCCAGGACCACCATCCGGAACTTTCAGTGCACTACAACCGCTGCGTGGTGCGCTTCAACACGCACGACGTCGGCGGACTCACGGCGACCGACTTCGGGTGCGCGGCGCAGGCCGACGCGCTGCTTTCTTGAGCCGCCCGATGGACCGCCGCCTTGGCTAAGCAACAGCGCGGCGGCAGCGCCGGCGCTGCCTTGCGCGATGGGCTGGTGGTCGCCGGCCATGGCCGCCACTGCCTGGTCGAGACACCCGAAGGCGAACGCCTGATCTGCCATCCGCGCGGCAAGAAGAGCCAGGCCCTGGTCGGCGACCGCGTTCAGTGGCAGGCCAGCGAGGACGAGGGCACGATCGAGAAAGTGCTGCCGCGCAAGAACCTGTTCTACCGCCAGGACGAGATCCGCACCAAGTCCTTCGCCGCCAACCTCGACCAGGTGCTGATCCTGATCGCGGCCGAGCCCGAGTTCTCCGAGACCCAGCTGACCCGCGCGCTGATCGCTGCCGGGGCCGAGCGGATCACGCCGGTCATCGCGCTCAACAAGAGCGACCTGGCGGTCCCCTTCGAACGGGCCTCACAGCGGCTCGAGCCCTACCGCCGCATGGGCTATCGCGTGCTGCCGATGTCGCTCAGGGCCGACGGCGGGGCGGGCCATGCCGAACTGACCGAACTGCTCGCGGGCAAGGTCACGCTGGTGCTGGGCCCCTCCGGCGCCGGCAAGAGCACGCTGATCAACCTGCTGGTGCCCGGCGCCAGTGCCCTGACCGGCGAGATCTCGCAGGCCCTGAACTCGGGCAAGCACACCACCACCAGCACCACCTGGTACTGGGTCGATGCGGCGCGCACCACCGCGCTGATCGACTCGCCGGGCTTCCAGGAATTCGGGCTGCACCACATCGAGCCGATGCAGCTCGCGCAGCTGATGCCCGACATCGCCGGGCAGGCGACCGACTGCAAGTTCTACAACTGCACGCACCTGCACGAGCCGGGCTGCGGCGTCATCGCGCAGGTCGAGTCGCCGACGCACCAAGGCGCGATCAGCGCCTCGCGCTACCGGATCTACGGCGAGCTGTTCGCCGAACTCAGCCAAACCCGATACTGATCGCTACCGCGATTCGTCGAGGATCTCGCCCAGCGCATCGACCAGCGCCCCGCACTGCTCGCGCGTGCCGACGCTGATGCGCAGAAACTGCGCAATGCGCGGCTGCGCGAAATGGCGCACCAGCACGGCACGGGCACGCAGTGCCGCCGCGAGAGACGCCGCGTCGTGCGCCGGGTGGCGCACGAACAGGAAGTTGGCTTGAGAGGGCAGCACTTCGAAGCCGAGGTCCTCGAGCTGCAGCGCCAGGCCTTCGCGGGTGTCGACCACGGCGTCGCGGGTCTTTGCGAACCAGGCCTCGTCCTCGAGCGCGGCCACGGCGCCGGCGCTGGCGAGCCGGTCGATCGGATAGGAGTTGAAACTGTTCTTGACCCGCCGCAGGCCGTCGATCAGCGGCGCCTGGCCGCAGGCGAAGCCGACGCGCAGTCCGGCCAGCGAGCGCGACTTCGACAGCGTCTGCACCACCAGCAGGTTCGGATGGCGGGCGATCAGCGGCAAGGCGCTCCGGCCGCCGAAATCGACGTACGCCTCGTCGACCAGCACGACCCGATCGGGGCAGGCCATGAGCAGCTTCTCGATCTGCGCCAGCGGCAGGCCGACGCCGGTCGGCGCATTCGGATTGGCGACCACGATGCCGCCGCAGCCCGCCGACGCCCGCGCCGCGAGCGCGTCGGCATCGATGTGCAGCGCGGCGTCGACCGGCTGCAGCGCGCAGGCAATGCCATAGAGCTGCGCGTAGACGCGGTAGAAGCTGTAAGTGATGTCCGGCAGCAGCAGCGGCGCGTCCTGCTGGAAGAAGGCGAAGAAGGCGTGCGCCAGCACTTCGTCCGAGCCGTTGCCGACGAACACCTGCCGGCTGTCGAGGCCATGGCGCACCGCGATCGCCTCGCGCAGCACGGTCGATTCGGGGTCCGGATAGAGTTCCAGCCCAGCCTCCGCCGCACGCTGAATGGCATCGATCGCCCGCGGCGACGGCGGGTACGGGTTCTCGTTGGTGTTGAGCTTGACCAGCTTGGCGATCCGCGGCTGCTCGCCCGGCACATAAGGTTCGAGCGCCGCGATGCGAGGGCTCCAGAAGGCCGGGGTCATCCGAGCAGCCGGGCCAGCGTCAGCAGCGCCAGCAGCACCATCCACATCACGACCGAACGCCAGACCAGGCCGACGACGCTGCGCAGGTGAGCAGGCTCGGGCTCGCGGCCCGGGGTGCTGCCGCCATCGGGCGCCGGCCCGCCGGCGAAGGAGTCCCCGGCCTGGGCGCGCGACAACGGATCGTTGAGCGGCACCGCGCTCAGGGTGCCGCCGCCGAGGCTGACGTTGACCGCCCCCGAGGTGGCCGCGAGGATCACGCCGTCGTTGGCGTTGGGAAAGCGGCGGGCGTCGTTGCGCCAGCAGTCGATCGCCTCCTCGAAGCTGCCGACGACCGCGAAGCCCAGCGCCGTGATGCGGGCGGGCAGCCAGTCGATCAGCCCCCAGGCCTTCGCCGCGGCCTGCTGCACCCAGATGCTGGACGGCTGCATCGAGGCCCCGTTCTTGTGGGCCCAGTAGCGCGAGACGAACTCGCTCATGCGATAGAAGACCGCGCCGGCCGGGCCGAGGCCGATGGCCGCGAGAATCGAGAACCAGGCCAACACGCCGAACACGTGCCGGTGCGCCGCGATCACCGAGTGTTCGATCACGTGGCGCACGATCTCGCTGCGCGGCAGGTCGGCGGCGTCGACCTGCTGCCAGTGGGCGAGCAGCGAGCGCGCCAGCGGCTCGTCGCCTTCGTCGAGCGCATCGCGGATGCCGGTGAAGTGATGGCTGAACTGGCGGAAGCCCAGCGTGACGTAGAGCAGCGCAATGCTCCAGAGCACGGCGAAGGGCAGGCCCAGCGTGAGGACCAGCGCCCAGTGGACCGCCAGGGCCAGCAGCGTCGGCACGCCCACCGCAAGGCTCCACGCGACCCATCCGTGGTGCGGCTTGCCGGCGTCGAAGTTGCGGCTGGTCCAGCGCGTCCACGCCAGCACGCCGCCGTAGACGGGGTTGTGGTACGCCAGCGGACGCACCTGCTCGATCAGCAACGCGCAGAGGATCGCAAAGAAGCTCATCAAAGGATTCTAGAACCCTCCGGAGACCGGCCCGCGAGGGCGCGCTCAGGCGCTCAGGAACCGGTACAGGTTGCGCAGCATGCCTGCGGTCGCGCCCCATACGAAGCGCTCGTCCGGCCCGTCCTGGTAGGGCATCGACAGCCACTCGCGCGACATCATGTCGTCGCCGACCAGGACGTGGCGGCGATGATTGGCGGGGTTCATCAGGAAGGCGAACGGCACCTCGAAGGCCTCCTCGACCTCGTAGGGATTGAGGTTCAACTCGAAATCCGGCCGCACCAGGGCGACCACCGGCGTCACGATGAAGGAGGTGACCGTGGTGTAGGTCGGCAGGCTGCCGAGGATCTCGATGTAGTCCGCCGACAGGCCGACTTCCTCCCAGGCCTCGCGCAGCGCGGCGGCGGCGATGTTGGCGTCCTCGGGGTCGACCCGCCCGCCGGGGAAGGCCACCTGCCCCGAATGGTTCTTGAGGTGCGAGCTGCGTTCGGTCAGCAGCACCGTCGGCTCGTCGCGCATCACGATCGGCACCAGCACCGCGGCCTGCGCCGGCGCGCGGTCGAACAAGCGCGGCTCGCGGCGCAGTTCGGGCGTCCAGTCCGGCGGCGCGGCGAAGCGTTCGCGCAGGGCCCTGGCGCCCAGCCGCGCCGGGTCGACCGCGGGCAGGCCGCTGTCGACACCGATCGCGGGCACCTCTCGCGGGTCGAAAGACTGCAAGGCCGGCGGAACGACGGCGTTGATGACTTCGACGGGAGAGGCGCGCATGGCCGGCGGTGGAGTGGTCAATGAAGGAACTCGACGAGTAAAACGCAAAAGGCCCGCATGTTCGGCGCGGGACACGCAACAAAGTCACGAACAGGGCGCCGTCTTGCGGCACCAATGCAAAAAGCCGCCTGGAGCGGCGGCTTTCTGCACGGCAAGGGCTCGCTGCTTACTGCGCGGCCGCTGCAGACGGGGCCTTGCCCGGCAGCTTTTCCTTGATGCGTGCCGAACGGCCGCTGCGCTCGCGCAGGTAGTACAGCTTGGCGCGGCGGACATCGCCGCGGCGCTTGACTTCGATCTTGGCGATCAGCGGGCTGTAGGTCTGGAAGGTGCGTTCCACGCCTTCGCCGCTGGAGATCTTGCGCACGATGAAGCCGCTGTTGAGGCCGCGATTGCGCTTGGCGATCACGACGCCTTCGTAGGCCTGCAGACGCTTGCGGGTGCCTTCGACGACGTTCACGCTGACGATGACCGTGTCACCGGGCATGAAATCGGGAATCTGTTTGTTGAGCCGGGCGATTTCTTCCTGCTCGAGAGTCTGGATGAGGTTCATTTTTTCCTGTGTTCGATCATGTCCGCGCTACACAAAAGGCGCCGTTCGAGTCCAGTTGAATTGAAACCACTGGGCTCGGCGCGGCCGGGCAGAGGATCGGGAAGCCAAAGATTATAGCTTTTTTTTGAGCGTCTTTTCGTCGAGGGCGCTCAGCCGGCCAGCGCGCCTGGCCGCCTCGATCAGGTCCGGCCGCTTGTCGCGGGTGATCGCAAGCCGCTGATCGCGGCGCCAGCGCTCGATCTGCAGATGGTGGCCCGACAGCAGCGGCGCCGGCACGCCTTCGCCGCGCCACTGCTCCGGCCGCGTGTAGTGCGGGCAGTCGAGCAGGCCGTCGAGCGCCGGATTGAAGCTGTCCTGCACATGGCTGGCCTCGTCGCCGAGCACGCCGGGCTGCAGCCGTGCCACCGCATCCAGCAGCGCCATCGCCGGGATCTCGCCGCCCGAGAGCACGAAGTCGCCCAGGCTCAACTGGTGCGTGACGCGGGCATCGATGAAGCGCTGGTCGATGCCCTCGTAGCGGCCGCAGACCAGTACCGCGCCCTCGCCGCCCGCCCATTGCTCGACCGCCTCGTGGCGCAAGCTCTCTCCGATCGGCGAGAACAGCAGCACCGGCGCCGGCGCGCCGCGGGCGGCCAGCGCGGCATCGAGGCAGGCCGCAAGCGGCTCGGCCATCATGACCATGCCGGGGCCGCCGCCGAAGGGCCGGTCGTCGACGCGCCGGTAGTTGCCTTCGGCGTAGTCGCGCGGATTCCACAGCACCACCTCGACCTGCTTCGATTCGTAGGCGCGGCGGGTCACGCCGCTCGCGAGGAAGGGCGCGAACAGCTCCGGAAAAAGGGTGATGACGTCGAAGCGCATGGCGGCACCGAGGCCCGGCCTGGACGGCTCAGTAGTCGGGCTGCCAGTCGACCGTGATCAGTCGACCCGCGAGGTCGACCTTGTCGACGAAGACGGCAACGAAAGGCACCATGCGCTCGACCGGCTTGCCGTCCTCCTGCGCATCGAGCACCAGCGTGGTCTGCGGGCCGGAAGCGAGCAGTTCGCGGACGGTGCCGAGCGCCACGCCCTCGCGGTTGACCACCGCCAGGCCGATCAGGTCGACCCAGTAGTACTCGTCATCGCCGGCGGTCGGAAAGCTCGAGCGCGGAACGAACACGCGCGCACCGCGCAACGCCTCGGCCGCATTGCGGTCGGGCACGTCCTCGGACGAGGCGACGATGCAATCGGAATGTTCCTTGGCTTCGCGGATCGCGAGCCGGAACGCGCGGCCGCCCGCGGCGCCCGGAGGCTGGAGCAACCAACGCTTGGAAGAAAAAAGCGCCTCGGGCTCGGCGCTGTGGGGCAGGACCTTGAACCAGCCCTTGATGCCCCAGGCATCGGCGATGCGCCCGACTTCGATCGCATCCGCCGGCAATTCGGCGGCTTCGAGGGTGGGCAGCATCGCCTGGCCGGCAGTCTTAGGCTGCAGCCTTGGGGGCCGCGGCGGCGGCTTGCTTGATCAGGCGGGTGACCGTGGGCGAGGCCTGGGCGCCGACGCTCTTCCAGTAGGTCAGGCGGTCCTGGGCGATGCGGATGCTTTCCTCGTTTTCCTTGGCGGTCGGGTTGTAGAAACCCAGGCGCTCGATGAAACGGCCATCGCGGCGAACGCGCTTGTCCGACACGACGATGTTGAAGAACGGACGGCCTTTGGAACCGCCGCGGGAGAGTCGAATGACGACCATGATTTATCCTTGGGGTGGTGCAGCAAACCCGAGAAGGCCTGCCCCACAGTGTTCTTCCAGCGTCGAGACACGCGACATGGCCACCCGGCCAGCGCACGCTGAAAAGCCCACGATTATAGCCCGCTCTCCCAAATCTCCAATTCCGGCCGCGCCGGCTTCTCCCGAATGACACAGATCCGCCCCAGCCGCGACGAAGACGTCCCCGCCATCACCGCCATCTACGCCCACCACGTGCTGCACGGCACCGGCACCTTCGAGACCGAGGCACCGAGCGCCGACGACATGGCCGCCCGCCGGGCCGACGTGCTGGCCAAGAACCTGCCCTACCTGGTGGCCGAGCGCGACGGCGAACTGCTCGGATTCGCCTATTGCAACTGGTTCAAGCCCCGCCCCGCCTACCGCTTCTCGGCCGAAGATTCGATCTACCTGGCCGACAGCGCCCGCGGTCAGGGCCTCGGCGCCCAACTGCTGGCCGCGTTGTCGCAGGCGGCCGAAGCGGTCGGCGTGCGCAAGCTGATCGCCGTGATCGGGGACTCGGCCAACGCCGGCTCGATCGGCGTGCATCGCACCCAGGGCTTCAGCCATGTCGGCGTGCTGAAGGACTGCGGCTGGAAGTTCGGCGAATGGCGCGACGTCGTGCTGATGGAAAAAGTGCTCGGCGAAGGCAGCAGCACCCGCCCCGAATGAAGAACAAGACCCTGGCCGCCTGGCTGGCCTTCCTGGGCGGCCCGCTGGGGCTGCATTGCTTCTACCTGCGCGGCTTCGGAAGCCTGCTGGGCTGGCTGCTGCCGATCCCGACCGCGCTCGGCCTCTACGGCATCGAGCGGGTCCGCCTGTACGGCAGCGACGACGGCCTGAGCTGGGTGCTGATCCCGATGCTGGGCTTCACCATCGCGGGCTGCGCCCTCACCGCCATCGTCTACGGGCTCATGACGCCCGAGAAGTGGAATGCGCGCTACAACGCCGGCCGTTCCGGGGATGCCGCGGCCGGCAACACCGGCTGGCTGACCATCGGCGCGGTGGTGCTGGCGCTGTTCTTCGGCAGCACGATCCTGATGGCCAGCATCGCATTCAGCTTCCAGCGCTTCTTCGAGCACGAGATCGAGCAAGGCCGAAAAATGTCGCAGTAGGCCCGCGCCGACGCGAGCGCTCGGCGCCAATGCCGTCGCCTGTGCTCAGGAACAAGCGAGCGAAGCCCGAGCGCCAGGCACGTTAGTCCGTCGTCACAAAGGACTTTTCCTCGTCGGAAAATTCTGGAAATCTGTCGCTAGGAACAAAGTCACGACTTTGGGTGCTAGCTTTCCAATCCTTCAAAAGGAGAGGATATGCCCGCTACACCCAACCCACCGTTACAAGCTCAGTCGCAAATTCACCACGGGACGCCCGAACGACTTCCCGACCGTCCGATCAAGGCCATCTTTCCGCTTGCCACGCTGGGCGCGACGACGGCTCGCGGCGGCACAGTTGCCAGCGCCAGCACCGGCATTTGCATTGAAGGTCACCGAATCGCTTGCGTGGGCGACGTGGTGCGCTACCCGGACGGCTCAGAAAGCAAGATTGTCTCTGGGGCTGGCGTCGCAATGATGTTCGAAGGCAAACCCATTGCCATCGTCTGCAGTGCCACGGACAACGGAGACACCATCGTCAGGAGCTTGCAGGATCAAGGGCAAATTTGGGAGTGCGCGGACGACGTGTCCATTGCCGGCTTTCTTGAGGCTGGCTACAACAGTCACAAAGCCGGTCAGGGTGAATAGATGGGCACGCGGTACTACATCCATGTGGGCGATACCACGACCAGCGCGGGCTTGGTTCTAACGGGACTCGCCACGCATCTCTGGCATGGTCATCAATGCTCGTTCGAGGGTGACCAAGTGTTTTGCCGAACGTGCAAGAGCGTCGGCTTCATACGCTGCATCGGCGACCGTATACCATCGACCGGTCGCCACGGAAGAGAGCAGGCCCTCAGCGATGACTTGTGCATCTGTCGTTGTCCGATTCCGCCTCGGCTTGTGGCGTCGCAAGTCACTTACTCCACCAGCGGCAACTCTGATGGAGGTTCTGTCGACCTCTCCACACTTGCGACCGCGCCATTCCAATATGGACTGCCTCCCACCCGCGAGGCCGACAAATACGATCAGCGTTTTTGCGTCGTGGAGGAGTCGACCGGCGAGCCTATCAAGGACCGCCGGTACAAGCTGACGTACCGAGGCGGAGAGATGCTGGGGCGCACGGACGGCCATGGCTACACGGAGCGAGTCTCTGGCAATGCGGGCGACTCGATCGAAATCGAAGTGCTGGCGGAGGGCGCATAGTGGCCATTCCTCTGCTGGTGCCAATCGCAACCGGCGTCGCCGCGCTCACACTTAAGAGCGATACGGCACCGGCGACGATCTACGTCAAGCGACCTCGCGGAACGCTCTACTGGGGCGGGGCAGGACTCGACGGGGCCTACATTCAGCCGCAATTGCAAGCACTCATCGCTGCGGGGATCAAGAACGTAAGCGTCGGCCTGAGCAACACGGGCAGCGCTGGACTTCCCGAGTTCGCGAAGACAGCGGGCACCCTGATCGACGCATTTCGGGCAGGCGTGCCCATTCGATACGAGGATGATGGGGAGTGGGTCATCACAAAGGGAATGAGTTCCGCCGCCCCTCAGTTCAATTTGATTGGATACTCCTATGGCTCACTGCTTGCCGCGCAAACCGCAAACTTCTACTCGAAGCGCGGCCACGTCATAGATCATCTCGTGCTGATTGGTTCACCCATCGATGCAGGTTTTCTCGCCAACCTCAGGACAGCACCGCACATCAGGAAAGTCGCCGTGATCGATCTCGGAGACAAGGGCGACCCGCTCTATGCGGGGATGACGCAGATGGAGATTGTGAAAGCCATCCCGACACTGGGTCAGCAGTTCACAAGCGGCAAAGCAGAAGGTCATTTCTACTACGCTCAAATTGTGAAGGACTCGGTGAGCCGTTGGAAGTCCTTGGCGGAAAGGATATTCAGTGAAGGACTTCGATAGCAGGCGGCTTCGGTCTGTCCGCATAGTGAGCATCATGATTGCGGCATCCTCCCTGCCGTTCCTGTGGTCTGTCATCGCCTACCCGATCGATAAGGGTACCGTCTTTGTTGGACCTATCACCGCCTACATGGGGATGTCGGTAGGCCTGTGGCTGCTCTTGAGCACTCTTGGCCTCGGGACCGCGCTATGGACGCACTTCAGAAGCCCGGCGATGCGGAGGCCGTCTTGGTTCGCACTGAGCGCCGCCGAGTGCGCATACATCCTCTCGTTCGGTATCGCCGGCTCTGTCATCAGCTACACGCTGAACGACTTCTTCATCCTCGACTGGGGTGTGTGGCTGCTTGGCGCGTGCGCGATCGGACTTGTCGTCTCACTTCGCCAGGTCGTACCCCGGATGGAGGTAGGTCCCAAGTAGCTGGCGATGGCTTCCTCCGCGACCTCAGGCTGCCTCCGGTGATTTCGTTCGGACTTGCATCGCTCCTCTATCGACCTCGAGGCAGGTCTACCGCGGTCCGTCAGAAAACCTGCAATCCGACCCAGTAGGCGATCGCGGCGACGAAGGCCGACGCGGGGATCGTCAGCACCCAGGCCCAGACGATGTTGCCGGCCACGCCCCAGCGCACCGCGCTGGCGCGCTGCACCGAGCCGACGCCGACGATCGCGCCGGTGATGGTGTGGGTGGTCGACACCGGGATGCCCAGCGCCGTCGCCAGGAACAGCGTCAGCGCGCCGCCGGTCTCGGCGCAGAAGCCGCCGACCGGCTTCAGCTTGGTGATCTTCTGCCCCATGGTCTTGACGATGCGCCAGCCGCCGAACATGGTGCCCAGCGCGATCGCGGTGTAGCAGCTCACGATGGTCCAGGTCGGCGGCGACGGCGCGTCGGCGGCGGCGTAGCCGGTGGCGATCAGCAGCATCCAGATGATGCCGATGGTCTTCTGCGCGTCGTTGCCGCCATGGCCCAGGCTGTAGGCGCCGGCCGAGACCAGCTGCAGCCGCCGGAACCAGCGGTCGACGCGCGACGGTGTCGCCCGCCGAAAGCCCCAGGCGACCACCACCATCATCAGCGAGCCGAGCAGGAAGCCCAGCAGGGGCGAGACGAAGATGAAAGCCACCGTCTTCCAGATGCCCGAGGCGACCAGCGCGCCCGAGCCGGCCTTGGCGATCACCGCGCCGACGATGCCGCCGATCAGCGCGTGCGACGAGCTGCTCGGGATGCCGTAGTACCAGGTGACGAAGTTCCAGCTGATGGCGCCGATCAGGGCGCCGAACACCACGTGCACGTCGACCACGTCCGGCTGGGCAATGCCCTTGCCGATGGTCGCCGCCACGCTCAGGTGGAAGACGAAGATCGCGACCAGATTGAAGAACGCCGCGAACACCACCGCCTGTCCCGGCTTGAGCACGCCGGTCGATACCACGGTGGCGATCGAGTTCGCCGCATCGTGGAAGCCGTTCATGAAATCGAAGGCAATGGCCAGCGCGACCAGCACCACCACCACCCAGAGGGCGACCTGAACCGTTGCCATTCGAAAGCCCGCTGAATCAGGAGTTCTCGAGGACGATGCCCTCGATGACGTTGGCGACGTCCTCGCACTTGTCGGTGATGGTCTCGAGCAGCTCGTAGATGGCCTTGAGCTTGATCACCTCGCGGACATCGGGCTCCTCGCGGAACAGCTTGCTCATGGCGCTGCGCATCACGCGGTCGGCATCGGACTCGAGCCGGTCGATCTCCTCGCAGGTCTTCAGCGTCGCCTCGGCCGTGGCCGGATCGGCAATCTTCGAGAGGAACTTGACCGCGTCCTTGACCCGCTCGCAGCACTTCACGCTGAGCATGGTGAGGCGGGTGATCTCTTCGGTCATGTGGCGCACGTCGTACAGCGCCATGGTCTCGGCCGAGTCCTGGATCAGGTCGGCGACGTCGTCCATGGTGTTGATCAGCTTGTGGATCTGCTCGCGGTCGATCGGCGTGATGAAGGTCTTGTGGATCAGCCGGTTGACGTCATGCGTGACCCGGTCGGCCGCCCGCTCGGCGTTGTCGACATCGCGGTTGTATTGCTCCCGCAGGTGCAGGTCGTTGTAGTTGGCCACGAGATGCTCGAAGGCGCGCGCGGCTTCGACGATGCGGTCGGCATGCTGATTGAACATCTCGAAAAAATTCCCCTCGCGGGGCAGCAGCTTGCCGAACATGGCGCTCTCCTGGGTTCTGGGCCGTCGCGAGCACATGCCCGTGACGCCATCGTGAAAAACCGCGCAAGTGTAATGGGCGGGCTGGCAACGGCTCTCAGAGCCGCTCGATCCGCTGCTGCGCCACCTGTGCGAGTTGAAGGGACGTGACCTGCTCCGGGGCGATTTCCGCCAGCGGCAACAGGACGAAGGCGCGCTCGGCCATCCGCGGATGCGGCAGGCGCAGGCGCGGGGTGTCGAGCACCGCGTCGCCATGGCGCAGCAGGTCGAGATCGAGGGTGCGCGGGGCATTGCGGTAGGGCCGCTCGCGGCCGGCACCCGTTTCGAGGCGCTGCAGTTCGGCCAGCAGCGCGTTCGGGTCGAGCTCGGTCTGGAGTTCCACCACCGCGTTGACGAAGTCGGGGCCGACGGCATCCACCGGCGCGCTGCGGTACAGGGAGGAACGAACGCTGACGCGGGTCTGCGGCAGCCGATCGAGATCGTCCATGGCCCGAAGCACCGTGTCGCGGGCGTCGCCGAGATTGGCGCCGATCGCGACGAACGCACGGAAAGTCATGCAAGCCCCCCGCCCGGCGCCGCAATCATTCGGCCGCGACGCTGCCCGCCTCGCCGGCACCACCGCTGCGCGGCTTGCGCCGGCGGCGGCGCTTGCGCGGCGCATCGGAGGCCTCGCCGTCCGGCGGCGGGGCGCTGTCGGCCTCCTCGCCCGGACCGCTCGCGCGGCGTTCGGAAGGCGCCTGGACCGGCAGCCGCGCGGGCACCCGCTGGCGGGTCTTCTTGTGCTGCTCGTCGCGCACCTGGTCCATCAGGTCCTGGCGGCGAATGTCGTCGGCGGTGCTGAACTCCTGCCACCACTCGGCAATCGCCTCGCCGACCTCGCCGACATCGGCCCTGAGGCGCATGAAGTCGAAGGCGGCGCGGAAGCGCGCCTGCTCGACCAGGCTGTGCGGCGTCGAGCCGCTTCGCTTGTCGAAACGCGGCTGCATCATCCAGATCTCGCGCATGTCGGCGGCCAGCTTGCCACGGCCCGACACATCGCCGATGCGGGCGTTGAAGACGTCGTCGATCGCATCCTGCAGCGCCGGGAACGGGGCCTGCGGCCGCTGGCCGTGCCGGCCCTCCTGGCGCTGGGCCCAGCCGTCGCGCACGTCGGCCCACAGCACGCAGGCCAGCAGGAAGCTCGGCGCCACCGGCTTGCCCTCGCCGACCCGGCGGTCGGTGTCCTGCAGCGCCGCGTTCACGAAGGGCTGTTCGGCGCGCTCGACCACGACGTCGAGCAGCGGATAGATGCCGGTCGCGAGGCCGAGCTTGCGCAGCTGCGCCACCGTGGCGACCGCGTGGCCGGTCTGCAGCAGCTTGAGCATCTCGTCGAACAGGCGGCTCTGCGGCACGTCGGCCAGCAGCCGGCTCGACTCGATCAGCGGCGCCGCGGTCTTGGGCTCGAGCTTGAAGCCCAGCGCCGCCAGCTTGGCCGAGAAGCGGATCGCGCGAACGATGCGCACCGGATCCTCGCGGTAGCGCGTGATCGGGTCGCCGATCATGCGCAGCGTGAGCTTCTTGGCGTCCTTGATGCCGTTGTGATAGTCGACCACGATCTGGCTGGCCGGGTCGTAGTACATCGCGTTGACCGTGAAGTCGCGCCGCGCGGCGTCTTCTTCCTGCGGGCCCCAGACGTTGTCGCGCAGCACCCGGCCGCTGGCGTCCACGGCGTGCTTCATGCCCGCCAGCTCGCCCTTGCTGGTGCGCTCGTTGCCGGCCACCTGCTCGGCGCCGGCGTTGTCCATGTAGGCGCGGAAGGTCGAGACCTCGATCACCTCGTGCTCGCGCCCGCGGCCGTACACGACGTGCACGATGCGAAAGCGCCGGCCGATGATGAAGGCGCGCCGGAACAGGCCCTTGACCTGCTCGGGCGTGGCGTTGGTGGCGACGTCGAAGTCCTTCGGGCGCAGGCCCAACAGCAGGTCGCGCACCGCGCCGCCCACCACGTAGGCCTCGAAGCCGGCCTGCTGCAGCGTGGTCACGACGTTCCTGGCGCGCTCGTCGACCAGCGCCGGGTCGATGCCGTGGACCGAGGCGTCCACCTCCTGCCGCTTGCCGAAGCGGGCCTTGCCGCCGGGGCCGGCGGCGCCGGACTTGCCGAGGAGTTTGTCGATGAATTTCTTGATCATTGGAAAGTGGGCTGGGCCCTATTCGTTTTCGAGCATCGACCGGATCAGCGGGATCGTGATCGCGCGCTGGGTCTGCAAGGCATAGCCGTCGAGCTGCGCGAGCAGCTCCATCAGGCTCCCGAGGTCGCGGCTGAAGCGGTGCAGCATGTAGTCGAGCACCTCGTCGGACAGCATCACGCCGCGGTCGTCGGCGGCCTGGCGCAGCACCGCACGGCGTTCCGCCTCGCTCAACACCTGCAAGTGGAACACATGGCCCCAGCCCAGCCGGGTGCGCAGGTCCTCGCGCAGCGGCAGGTCGGCCGGCGGCAGGGCGCCGGCCGCGACCACGCCGCGCTGCAGGCTCTGGGCATTGACGAACCAGTTGAAGGCCGCGTGCTGCTGGACCGCGTTGTAGAGATGGACGTCGTCCAGCAACACCGCGCCCCAGCGCTCGTCGAACTCGGGCGGGTTGCTGGCCGCCGGATCGAGCCAGCCGACGCTGGCACCCTGCTCGCGCAGGGCGCCGCGTACGGCCTCCAGCAGGTGCGTCTTGCCGCTGCCGCCCTCGCCCCAGAGGTAGGTCGGCACCGGCGAATGCAGCGTCGGCGCGCGCGCGTCGCCGACCCACAGTTGCAGGTGCCGCAGCGCCGGCTCGTTCGGCCCGGCAAAGAAGCCCGCCAGCGTCGGGCCGCTGGCGATACCGATGTCGAGCGCGAGCTGCTTCATGCCGAGGCCGCCGGGGGCGGCAGGGAAGGCGCGGACGACGCGAAGAAAGGATTCATGGAGAAATGGCGCAGGACACGAAGTGGCAAGCGGGGGCAGGGTCGACGAGCGCCCTTAAAATCGTGGCGAATTCTATCGGCCCGCCCAGATCGGTTGCCGGCCTCATTGTCCTCCTCCTTCCGCCCTCCCCCTCTTCAGCCCGGCCCGCCCATGAACTCCAACTCCACCACCCCGCTCAGCTACAAGGACGCCGGCGTCGACATCGATGCCGGCGACGCGCTGGTCGACCGCATCAAGCCGCTGGCGAAGAAGACGATGCGCGAGGGCGTTCTCGCCGGCATCGGCGGCTTCGGCGCCCTGTTCGAGGTGCCCAAGCGCTACCAGGAGCCGGTGCTGGTGAGCGGCACCGACGGCGTCGGCACCAAGCTCAAGCTGGCCTTCGAATGGAACATGCACGACACCGTGGGCATCGACCTGGTGGCCATGAGCGTCAACGACGTGCTGGTGCAGGGCGCCGAGCCGCTGTTCTTCCTCGACTACTTCGCCTGCGGCAAGCTCGATGTCGACACCGCCGCGGCGGTGATCGGCGGCATCGCCCGCGGCTGCGAACTCAGCGGCTGCGCGCTGATCGGCGGCGAGACCGCCGAGATGCCCGGCATGTATCCGGCCGGCGAGTACGACCTGGCCGGCTTCGCGGTCGGCGCGGTCGAGAAGTCGAAGATCCTGACCGGCAAGGACGTGAAGCCCGGCGACGTGGTGCTCGGCCTGGCCTCGGCCGGCGTCCATTCCAACGGCTTCAGCCTGGTGCGCAAGGTGATCGAGCGCGCTGTCGACGCCCTGCCCGCGGCCCTGGACGGTCAGCCCTTCCGCCAGGCCGTGATGGCGCCGACCCGGCTCTACGTCAAGCCGGTGCTGGCCGCCCTGGCCCAGCACCCGATCAAGGCGCTGGCCCACATTACCGGCGGCGGCCTGCTCGAGAACATCCCGCGCGTGCTGCCCGAGGGCACTGCAGCCCACCTGAAGAAGGGCAGCTGGCCGCAGACCGAGCTCTTCGCCTGGCTGCAGAAGGTGGCCGGCATCGACGACATCGAAATGAACCGGACCTTCAACAACGGCATCGGCATGGTGGTGGTGGTCGATGCCGCCGAAGCCGCCGCCTGTGCGGCCACGCTGCAGGCCGCCGGCGAGACCGTGTATTCCATCGGCGTGATCGCCGAGCGCGGCACCGGCGCCGCCGTGGTCGTCGCCTGAAGCGCCCCCGCCGCGTGAGCGACTCCACCGCCGCCTCGTCGCGTTACGTGGTCACGGCGAGCTACCTGCTCATCGCCGCAGGCTTGCTTCTGATCATGTGGCACGGGCTGCTGCCGGGCCTGCTGTGCGTGTGCATCGGCTTCCTCGGCACGCGCTGGCTGGTGCGCGCGCTCGATCTCGGCCGGCGGCAGCGCCTCAAGCTCAGCGCCAACGATCCGGCCTGGAGCGCGGCACCGACGCTGCCGCGGGTGGCAGCGGCGACGCTGGTGATGCTGGCGCCGATCGGCCTTTTGATCCTGGGCTTCGCCGAGGCGCGCGATTTCGTTCTCAACGCCCCCGACCAGTACAAGGAACTGCTCGACTACATCGCGCGCACCGTGCTCGAACTGCGGCTCAAGCTGCCGCCCGACATCGGCGCCTACCTGCCCGAGGGCGCGGCCGAGGTGCAGCGCGTCGTCGCCGGCTACCTGCGCGGGCAGGCGGGTTCGCTGGCACTCACCGGCAGGGCCTGGCTCGGCGGCCTGCTGTTCGCCTATGTCGGCCTGATCGTCGGGTCCCTGGCCGCGGTGGCCATTCGGCCGCCCTCGCACCGGCCGCTGGCGCGCGAACTGCGCGCCCGCATCGTGTTCTTCGGCGAGGCCTTCGGCCAGATCGTGGCGGCGCAGTTCTGGATCGCGGCCTTCAACGCCTTCCTGACCGCGATCTTCCTGCTCTTCCTGCTGCCGATGTGGCGCATGGAACTGCCCTACACGCCGGCGCTGATCACCCTGACCTTCGTCGCCGGGCTGGTGCCGATCGTCGGCAACCTGATCTGCAACGCGGTCATCACGCTGGTCGGGCTGTCGGTGTCGCCGCTCACCGCGCTGGTTTGCCTGGTCTTCCTGATCCTGATCCACAAGGCCGAGTACCTGATCAACGCCAAGGTGGTCGGCAGCCGCACGCAGATGGCGGTCTGGGAGCTGCTGGCCGTGATGTTCATCGCCGAGGCGGTGTTCGGGCCGGCCGGGCTGGTGGCGGCGCCGCTGTTCTATGCCTATCTCAAGAAGGAACTGAAGGCGGCGGCGCTGGTCTAGAGGATGTCCGGAATTGATCGATTCTCGTCCGCGGCGACCCGGACGAATCAACAGCAGCCCCGGAAAATCGGGCGCATCATCCACTTCCGTTTCGGAGATGCCGCCCATGACCAACTGTCTGATAGTGATCGACGTGCAGGAGTCGTTTCGCCACCGCCCCTACTTCGACGAACGCGGCCTGCCGGCCTACCTGGCGGCGCAGAACGCGCTGATCGAGGGCTTCGCCGCGGCCGGCGCGCCGATCGTGCGGATCTTCCACAGTGACGGTCCGGCCGACGCGAGCAACCCCTTCGCTGCCGAATCCGGGCACCTGCGGCCGCTGGAAGGCCTGGCCCCGTTCGAAGCCGCCGCCACCTTCACCAAGCGCCGCCACAGTGCGCTGGTGGGCACCGGCCTCGACGTCTGGCTGACCGAGAACCGCATCGGGCGGCTGGTGGTCAGCGGCATCCGCACCGAGCAGTGCTGCGAGACCACCGCGCGCCACGCCTCCGACCTGGGCTGGCAGGTCGACTACGTGACCGAGGCCACGCTGACCTTCGACATGGTGCAGCCCGACGGCCGGCCGCTGCCGGCGGCCGACATCCAGGCGCGCACGGCCACGGTGCTGGACGGCCGCTTCGCCAGGGTGTGCAGCGCCGAGGCGGCGCTGGCCCGTCTCTCGGAATCGGGCCGATGAGCGCCGCCCGGCCGCCCGAAGGCGCTCGCACCGCAGTGCGAAGCACGGAGCTTGGCGCGACATGAGCCTGCACCTGGCGGCACGGCTGGCCGGCGAGCCGCTGGCGCTGCGCACCGCGCGGCAGATGGACTTCGCATGGACGAGCGCCTGAACTCGACGGCCTGCGCCCCCATCCGGGTCGTCTTCGCGCTGCTGCCGCACAGCCTGGTGCTCGACTGGGCCGGTCCGGCGGAGGCGCTGCGCATCGCCAACCAGCTGCGGGTCGCGGCCGGCCTGCCGCCGCGCTTCGAACTGGTGTTCGCGAGCCCGGAGCCGGATTCGGCCAGCTCGGTCGGCGTCCGGCTGGCGGGGCTCGAAGCCTTGCCTTCGGACTGGAGGGCGCCGACCTGGGTGGTGCTGGTCGGCCTGCCGGGCGCCACCATCGCCGTCGACAACGCGCCGGCGCAGGCCCTGCTGCACTGGCTGCGCGGCCTGCGGCTCGAAGCGGGCCGGCTGGAGCTGGTCACCGTGTGCGCCGGGACGCTGCTCGCGGCCCATGCCGGCCTGCTCGCGGGCCGGCGCGCCACCACCCATCACCATCACCTGGACGAACTGCAAGCGGTCGAGCCGCGCTGCGATGTCGTCGCCAACCGGGTCTTCGTGCTCGACGCACCGCTCTACAGCAGCGCCGGCGTGACCACCGGCATCGACCTGATGCTGCATCGCATCGGCCAGGTCTGCGGCGAAACGCTGGCGGCACGGGTGGCCCAGACCCTGGTGGTCGCGATGCGGCGCGGCCCGCAGGATCCCGAGCTGTCGCCCTTCCTGGCCTATCGCAACCACCTGCACGCGGCACTGCACCGGGTGCAGGATGCGGTCAGCGAACAGCCGCAGGCCGATTGGACGGTGCCACGCATGGCCGAAGTCGCCCACACCTCGCCGCGGCACCTGACGCGGCTGTTCGACGCGCACGCCGGCGTGGCGCCGCTGGCCTACTTGCGCCGCCTCCGCCTCGCCGCCGCGCAGCTGGCATTGCAATCGGGCGCCAACGTCACGCGCGCGGCAGAACTATCAGGATTCGGCTCCGACACCCAACTGCGCCGCGCCTGGCGCCAGTTCGGCCTGCCCGGCTCGCCGTCAGCCCCGACCTGAACCCGGCCGGCGCAGCCAGGCCCCCGGCAGGGGTGGGCGGGCTACACGCAGTGAGCCCGACCTGGGGGCGAGCTACAGAACCGAAGAATGTGCCCGTCGGGCTCCTTGATCGCGAATTCGCGCAGGCCCCAGGGCTGCGAGATCGGCGGTTCGACCACGTGGACGCCGCGCTTCACGTAGGCCGCGTGCAGCCCATCGATGTCCTGCCCGACATGGATCACGATCTCGCCGCGCCACGGACTCGCCTCGCGCCGCCCACATTGCCACAGCCGCAGGTAGACCGGATCGCCGTACGTGCGGTCGCCCTTCCTGACCCGCGCATAGCTCGGCGGCTCGCCGGCGATGAAGTCGAGCTCGAAGCCCAGCACGTCGCAGAAATAGCGCGCGGCCCGCGCCGCATCGGCCACCGGCAGCACCGGCTGGACCCCATGGAACTGGTGCAGCGTCCCGAGGTCGGCCGGCGGCGCCTTGACCGGCTCCATCAGAATTCCGCCCGGCGCAGCGCCGCGACCCGCTCGGCGATCGCATCGAGGTCGAGTGCGTCCTCGGCATGCGCGAGGTAGGTCTCGAGGTCGCGCACCGCGAGCGCGGCATTGCCCTGCTCGGCATGCGCCAGGCCGCGGTCGCGGTGCTCGCCCCAGGCCTCCGGCAGCAGCGCGACCAGCCGGTCCTGCACCGCGATCGCGCGCTGCCAGTCTTCCTGCGCCTGGTGGATCTCCTTCAGGTTGCGCAGCATCCGCGCGATGATCTCGCGCGGCGTCGCCGGCTGCAGATAGAGGCCCAGCGGCACATCGAAGTCGCCGACCAGGCCGTTGCTGCGCTTGTAGGGCTCGAGCCGCTCGCTGAGCTCCTCGCGCGAGAGCGATTTTCCGGTGAAGGGATCGATCACCACCTGCCCCTTCGGCAGCGTGACCTTCAGCATGAAATGACCCGGGAAGCCGACCCCGCGTGCCTGCAGCCCCAGCCCCTGGGCCAGCTCCATCCACAGCACCGCGAGCGAGATCGGGATGCCGCGGCGGGTGCGCAGCACCGCGTTGAGGTAGCTGTTGTCGGGGTCGTAGTAATCGTTGACGTTGCCGCCGAAGCTCAGGTCGTGAAAGAAGAACTGGTTCAGCGAGCGCAGCCGGTGCAGCGGGGCCGCGTCGGCCGGCAGCCGCCGTTTGAGGCGCGCCAGCAGCTGGTCGACATCGCCCAGCACCTGCTGGACGTCGAGCTCGGGATACTCGTCCTGGGCCAGGCTGGCGGCCGCCTCGAGCAGCGGAAACTGCTCATCGCTCTTGACCAGCGATTCGAAGTATTCGAGAGCGGTGGGCGTCGTGAAGCTGAACGTCATGTGACTTTGTAGAGGAGCGGACGGGGACCGTCAAGGCACCCCGGCGGATCAGCGGCGCACGAAGCTGCGAAGCTTCAGGCCGGTCAGTGCCAGCACCGCGAAATAGACAAGCGCGCCGCCGGCCACCAGGGCCGCCAGCAGGCCGATACGAAGCAGGCGCTGGGACTGCAGGCCGATCCAGTCGAAATGGCGATCGCCCCAGACCAGCAGCAGGCCGAGCACCGCGGAGGCGAGCAGCACCTGGAGCACGAAGCGGCCCCAGCCCGGCGCCGGCTGGTAGCTGCCGCGGCGGATCAGCCCGACCAGCAGCCACAGCGCATTGACCAGCGCGCCGATGCTGATCGTGAGGGTCAGCGCCGCATGCTGCAGCAGCGGCACCAGCAAGACATTGAGCACCTGGGTCAGCACCAGCACCCCGACCGCGATCAGCATCGGCGTGCGGGTGTCCTGCCTGGCGTAGTAGCCGGGCGCCAGCACCTTGATCGCCACCAGCCCGACCAGGCCGACGCCATAGCCCATCAGCGCCAGGCTGGTGCGCTGCACGTGCAGCGCGGTGAATGCCCCGTTGTGGAACAGCACCGCGACCAGCGGCCGTGCGAAGACCAGCAGCGCCAGCGCGCACGGCACCGACAGCAGCACCACCAGGCGCAGGCCCCAGTCCAGCATCGACGAGTAGCGCGCATCGTCCTTGGCGGCGCGGGCGCTGGCCAGTTGCGGCATCAGCACCACGCCGAGGGCCACGCCCAGCATGGCGGTCGGAAATTCCATCAGGCGGTCGGCGTTGGTGATCCAGCTGACGCTGCCGGTCGCCAGGTGGGAGGCGATCTGGGTGTTGATCAGCAGCGAGATCTGCGCCACGCTGACGCCGATCAGCGCCGGCAGCATCAGCCGCATCACGCGGCGCGTGGTCGGGTCGGTCCAGGCGGCCCGCAACGCGCCGAAACTGGCGCCGATGCGCGGCAGCATGCCCAGCCCGCGCAGGGCCGGGATCTGGATCGCCAGTTGCAGCAGGCCGCCCACCATCACGCCCACGCACTGGGCGTAGATCGGCTCGATCCCCAGGCGCCGGAACAGCGGCGCGCCGAGCACGATCGCGGCGATCAGCGCCAGGTTCAGCAGCACCGGCGAGGCCGCCGGCACCGCGAACTTGCGCCAGGTGTTGAGGATGCCGCCGGCCAGCGCCACCAGCGACATGAAGCCGATGTAGGGAAACATCCAGCGCGTCATGACCACCGCGGCGTCGAAGCCCTGGGGATTCTGCTGGAGGCCGCTGGCCATGGCCCAGACCATCAGCGGCGCGCCCACGACGCCCAGCGTGCAGACCACCACCAGGGTCCAGGTCAGCAGCGTCCCCACATGGTCGACCAGCGCCTTGGCGCCGGCGTCGCCGTGCTCGGTCCTGGAGGCCGCCAGCACCGGCACGAAGGCCTGACTGAAGGCGCCCTCCCCGAAGACGCGCCGGAACAGGTTCGGGATGCGGAAGGCGACGTAGAAGGCGTCGGTCATCGCGCTGACGCCGAACACCGAGGTCATGAGAACGTCGCGGATCAGGCCGGTCACCCGGGAGGCGAGCGTCAGCAGCGAGACGGTGGAGGCGGATTTGAACAGGGACACGGGGCAGAAGTGTAGGCGCCCGCAGGTCCTCTTCTTGGTGGGTCTGGGCTTTCGGCGCTTCTCGCCTATAATGGAAGGCTTTGCTGCATCATCCCCAGACACACAAGGAACACTGAATATGGCATCCGCCAAGCCCAAGAAGAAGAACCCGCGCCTCGCGTCGGGCCGTAAACGCGTCCGCCAGGACGTCAAGCTCAACGCCGCGAACACCTCGCTGCGCTCCAAGTACCGCACCGCCGTGAAGAATGTCGAGAAGGCCGTGCTGGCCGGCGACAAGACCCGCGCGACGGAAGCCTTCGCGAAGGCCCAGAGCATCGTCGACACGGTCGCCGACAAGGGCATCTTCCACAAGAACAAGGCCGCCCGCGACAAGAGCCGCCTGTCGGCCAAGGTCAAGGCCCTGGCCCTCGCCCCTGAAAAGGCCGTCGCCGCCTGACGTTTTCAGGCAAACAGCCCGGATTGGTTCGCCGATCCGCCGTTTGATCGGGGTGCGCTGCAGCAAAGTGAAAAACCGCCTTCGGGCGGTTTTTTCATGGGCGCCGCTTCAATTCGACGTCTCAACGAACGTGTTGCGCATCGCTGAAACGGCGCGGCCAAAGGCCAGGGATACCGCGGAACCGGTTTTGCCGGGCCGCCGGTATCGCCCCCTTGAGGGGGAGGCGCCGTAGGCGCTTCGGGGGTGGTTAAAGTTTGTCGGGCACCAGGCAGGCCTCGGCCACCTGAAGGCCGTTGTCCTTGGCGAAATTGACGCAGAAATCCCAGGCCATCGGCTCGAAATCGCGCAGTTCACGGTTCACCACCACGCACTTGATGCCATTGATCACGGTCGGCACGCACCAGGGCGAATAATTCAGGTGGCTGCCGGGCTGCGGCCCGCCGGGGCGGAACGAGCACATCACGCCGGCCAGGCGCTCCGCCCAGTCGCTGGGACGAAATGTCCGGCCATCCTGAGTGATGCCCTGGATGAAGATTTCTTTGGCGTTAGGAGAGACCATCTGTTGGCGAGAGAAAAGCGCGAGCAGTTGCTGCGCCGCACAAGATTCTAGCCGGGGGTCCCCCCGGCGACACGCCTGGGGGCATTGGTGTGATGCGCAATCCTCACCGATGCGCCGGGAGCGGACGCCTAGAATCCGCGTTCCCTTTTCCGGAGATCCGCATGAGCGCCACTGCCGCCCCCTCGTCGCCCCACGTCATGAACACCTACGGTCGCCTGCCGATCGCGCTGTCGCACGGCCAGGGTTGCCGAGTCTGGGACACCAACGGCCGTGCCTATCTCGATGGCCTCGGCGGCATCGCGGTCAACACGCTGGGCCACAACCACCCCGAACTGGTGCCGGCGCTGCAGGACCAGATCGCCAAGCTGATCCACAGCTCCAACTACTACCACGTGCCGGGCCAGGAACAGCTGGCGGCCAAGCTCACCGAGCTGTCGGGCCTGACCAACGCCTTCTTCTGCAGCACCGGCCTGGAGGCCAACGAGGCCGCCCTCAAGCTGGCGCGCAAGTTCGGCCACGACAAGGGCATCGAGCGGCCCGAGATCGTGGTCTACGAGGCCGCCTTCCACGGCCGCAGCATCGCCACGCTGTCGGCCACCGGCAACCCCAAGGTGCAGCAGGGCTTCGGCCCGCTGGTCGAGGGCTTCATCCGGGTGCCGCTGAACGACATCGCCGCGCTGAAGCAGGCCACCGAGGGCAATCCGAACGTGGTCGCGGTGTTCTTCGAGACCATCCAGGGCGAAGGCGGCATCAACCCGATGCGCTGGGAATACCTGCGCCAGGTGCGCGAGCTTTGCGACCAGCGCGACTGGCTCATGATGATCGACGAGGTGCAATGCGGCATGGGCCGCACCGGCAAGTGGTTCGCGCACCAGTGGGCGGACATCTTGCCGGACGTGATGCCGCTGGCCAAGGGCCTCGGCTCGGGCGTGCCGGTCGGCGCGGTCGTCGCCGGCCCGCGCGCCGCCCACATCTTCGGCCCGGGCAACCACGGCACCACCTTCGGCGGCAACCCGCTGGCGATGCGGGCCGGCATCGAGACCATCCGGATCATGGAAGAGCAGAAACTGCTCGAGAACGCCGCCAATGTCGGCGCGCACCTCAAGGCCGCGCTGGAGCGCGAGTTCGGCGGCCTGGCCGGCGTGAAGGAAGTGCGCGGCCAGGGCCTGATGCTGGGCATCGAGCTCGACCGTCCCTGCGGCGTGATCCTGAACCGCGCCTGCGAGGCCGGCCTGCTGCTCAGCGTGACCGCCGACAGCGTGATCCGCCTGGTGCCGCCGCTGATCCTCAGCGTCGCCGAGGCCGACGAGATCGTCGCGATCCTGGCGCCGCTGGTGAAAGCCTTCCTCGAGGAGCCGCGGCCATGAGCACGACATCCGCCATCCGGCACTACCTGCAGTTCTCGGACTTCACGGCCGACGAATACGCGCACCTGTTCGCGCGTGCGGCGCTGATCAAGAAGAAGTTCAAGGCCTACGAGAAGCACCAGCCGCTGGTCGACCGCACGCTGGCGATGATCTTCGAGAAGGCATCGACCCGCACCCGCGTGAGCTTCGAGGCCGGCATGTACCAGCTCGGCGGCAGCGTGGTGCACCTGACCACCGGCGACAGCCAGCTGGGCCGCGCCGAGCCGATCGAGGACAGCGCCAAGGTGATCAGCCGGATGGTCGACCTGGTGATGATCCGCACCTTCGAGCAGACCAAGATCGAGGCCTTCGCAGCCCATTCGCGGGTGCCGGTCATCAACGGCCTGACCAACGAATTCCATCCCTGCCAGATCCTGGCCGACATCTTCACCTACCTCGAGCACCGCGGCACGAATTCGCAAGGACTGCCGGACCCGGCACTGCTGGCGGGCAAGACCGTCGCCTGGGTCGGCGACGGAAACAACATGGCGAACACTTGGCTGCAGGCCAGCGAGATCCTCGGCTTCAAGGTGCACGTCAGCACGCCGAGCGGCTACGAGGTCGACCAGTCGATCGCCGGACTGCGCTCGAACGCCAGCTACCAGGTCTTCAAGGACCCGATGGAAGCCTGCCGGGGCGCCGACCTGGTGACCACCGACGTCTGGACCAGCATGGGCTACGAGGCCGAGAACGAGGCCCGTCGCACGGCCTTCGCCGACTGGTGCGTCGACACCGAAATGATGCGCGTGGCCCAGCCCGACGCCCTCTTCATGCACTGCCTGCCGGCGCACCGCGGCGAGGAGGTCGAGGCCGACGTGATCGACGGCCCGCAATCGGTGGTCTGGGACGAGGCCGAGAACCGGATGCACGTGCAGAAGGCGCTGATGGAGTTCCTCTTGCTGGGCTGGATGTAGCTCGCCCCCAGGTTGCCCGGCACTTCGTGTCCGGGCGCCCACCTACACGAAGTGAGCCCAACCTGGGGGCGAGTTGTTTTTAACCGACACCATGGTCTCTCGCATGGCGCTACCTTTGCGCCATGACGCAACGCCTCTGGGATATTTCCCCCCCCGTGCATGAGGGCGCGCCGGTCTTCCCCGGCGACACGCCCTACCGGCAGCGCTGGGCCGCGACAATCTCGCCGGGTTGCCCGGTCAACGTCAGCGAGATCAGCCTCTCGCCGCATGTCGGCGCGCACGCCGACGCACCGCTGCACTACGACCCCGCCGGCGCAACCATCGGCCAGGTCGATCTCGCGCCCTTTCTCGGCCGCTGCCGCGTCATCCACGCGATCGCGCGCGGACCGCTGATCGAATGGGCGCACATCGCGCATGCGCTGGCCGACCTGCCGCCGCGCGTCCTGGTGCGCACCTACCAGCGCGCGCCGGTCGATCGCTGGGACGGCGCCCTCGCGGCCTACGCGCCCGCCACCATCGAGCGCCTCGCCGCCCTCGGCGTCAAGCTGGTCGGCATCGACACCGCCAGCATCGATCCGGCCGACAGCAAGACGCTGGACAGCCACCAGGTCATCCGACGGCTCGACCTGCGCGTGCTCGAGAACCTCGTGCTCGACGAAGTGCCCGAGGGCGACTACGAACTGATCGCGCTGCCGCTCAAGCTGGTCAGCGCGGACGCCTCTCCCGTGCGCGCCGTGCTGCGCGAGCTTCACCCAGGATCGCCATGACCCTCGACGACTGCAAGCGCCTCGACGCGCAAGATCCGCTGGCCGCGCTGCGCGGACAATTCCACCTGCCCGAGGGCGTGATCTACCTCGACGGCAATTCGCTCGGCGTGCTGCCGAAATCAGCGCCGGCACGCATTGCGGAGGTCGTCACGAAGGAATGGGGAGACGGCCTGATCCGCTCCTGGAACAGCGCCGGCTGGTTCGACCTGCCGCAGCGGCTGGGCGACAAGGTCGCGCGCCTGATCGGCGCCGCGCCGGGCGAGGTGGTGTGCACCGACAGCACCTCGATCAACCTCTACAAGGTACTGTTCGCGGCCCTGAGCCAGGTGCTGCTGGCGACACCGGGCGCCAGCCCCAAGCGCCGCATCGTGCTCAGCGAGCGCAGCAATTTCCCGACCGACCTCTACATCGCCGAGTCGATCTGCCGCGAGCGCGGCTTCGCGCTCAAGCTGATCGAGGCCGACGAACTGCCTGCGGCGCTCGACCAGGAGGTCGCGGTGCTGATGCTGACCCACGTCAACTACCGCACCGGCGCGATGCACGACATGAAGGCGCTCACCGCCGCGGCCCACGCGGCCGGCGCGCTCACGGTCTGGGACCTCGCGCACAGCGCCGGCGCGGTGCCGGTCGCGCTCAACGACAGCGAGGCCGACTTCGCGATCGGCTGCGGCTACAAGTACCTCAACGGCGGACCGGGCGCGCCGGCCTTCGTCTGGGTGCACACGCGCCACGCCGGCCGGTTCGCGCAGCCGCTCTCGGGCTGGTGGGGCCACGCGGCGCCTTTCGAATTCACGCCGCACTATCGCCCGGCGCCCGGCGTCGCCCGCTACCTGTGCGGCACCCAGCCGATCATCGCGCTGGCCGGCCTCGAATGCGGGATCGACAGCGTGCTCGCCGCCGAGGCCTTCGACGGCGGGCAGGGCCCGATGGCGGCCCTGCGCAGCAAGTCGCTGGCGCTGACCGATGCCTTCATCGCGCTGGTCGAGCAACGCTGCGCCGGACGCTTCACGCTGGTGACGCCGCGCGACCATGCGCGGCGCGGCTCCCAGGTGTGCCTGGCCCTGAGCAACGGCGGCCCGGGTGCCTACGCGATCGTGCAGGCCCTGATTGCCCGCGGCGTGATCGGCGACTTCCGCGCCGGCGACGCGCAGACCCCCGACATCCTGCGCTTCGGCTTCACGCCGCTGTACCTCGGTTTCGAGGATGTATGGAACGCGGTCGAGCATCTGGTTCAAGTGCTCGACCGCGAAGAATGGAAACGACCCGAGTTCAACCAGAAGCTCGCGGTCACCTGAGGAACATTGATGAGTACGGAACAGATCGTCCACGAAGAAAAGGCAAAGCTCGACTTCAGCGCCTCGATGAGCTACAGCGACTACCTGAGTCTCGACCAGGTCCTGAACGCGCAGCATCCGCGCTCGCCGGCGCACGATGAGATGCTCTTCATCGTGCAGCACCAGACCAGCGAACTCTGGATGAAGCTGATGCTGCACGAACTGCGGGCCGCGATCCGCAGCATCGCGCAGGACGACCTGTCGAGCGCCTTCAAGATGCTGGCGCGGGTCTCGCGCATCATGGAGCAGCTGGTGCATGCCTGGGACGTGCTGGCCACCATGACGCCGCCCGAATACAGCGCGATGCGCCCCTACCTCGGCAACTCGAGCGGCTTCCAGAGCTGGCAGTACCGCTGCATCGAATTCGCGCTGGGCAACAAGAACGCCGCCATGCTCAAGCCGCACTCGCACCGGCCCGATCTGCTGGCCGAGGTCGAGGCGGCCTGGCGCGCGCCATCGCTCTACGACGAGGCGCTGCGCCTGCTGGCACGCCGCGGCCTCGACGTTCCGGCCGACCACCTGGAGCGCGACTGGTCGAAGCCCTATGAAGCGAGCGACGGCGTCGAGCAGGCCTGGCTGGTGGCCTACCGCGAGCCGAAGAAATACTGGGAGCTCTACCAGCTCGGCGAGGAGCTCACCGACCTCGAGGACGCCTTCCGCCTCTGGCGCTTCCGCCACGTGACCACGGTCGAGCGCGTGATCGGCTTCAAGCGTGGCACCGGAGGCACCGGCGGCGTAAGCTATCTGCGCAAGATGCTCGACGTGGTGCTGTTCCCTGAAATCTGGAAACTGCGGACCGATCTCTAGGCAGCCCCAGCGCCGGCCCGCTTCGCATCACAACAAAGAGGAGACGAGGATGGACAACGACTACTTCGGCGATGAGGAACTCGCGCAGCTGCGCTCGCATGGCATCGTGCTGTTCGCGCGGCGCGTGATCTTCGACGCCCAGCCGCCGATGACCGAAGCGCAGATCGCGGCCGTCCAAGCGCTGTGCGCCGGGCCGCTGCCGCCGGAGCTGCTGGCGCTGTGGCGCCTGAGCGCCGGCGGCCGCCTCGACTACGACCTCCACCTGCACATGAACGGCAACGAGGAGTCGGTGGTCTGGAACGAATTGTTCTGGAACGGCAGCGACGGCCCCCGCGACCTGCAAGGGTGGATCGACCACGAGCGCGAGGGTGCGCGGCAGGCCGCCGCGGACAGCGGCGAGCCCTGGGACGGCAAGCTGACGCTGCTGCCCTTCGGCGGCTTCGAGGACAGCGACCGCGTCTACGCCGTGGTCGAGCCCGGCCCCGACTACGGCCACGTGCTGGCCTGGAAGCAGGGCTTGCCGGCGCCCTGGCCGCACGAGATGCACGAGGACGGCATGACCACCGTCGCTCACGACCTGTGCGCAGCCTTCGAAGCGCTGCAGCTCGACGAAGACCCGTTGGCGCCGGCGGACGACTACTTCACCGGCCAGACGCTGCTCGAATACCTCGACCAGCGCCATCAGGAGCACGGACTGCCGCTCGAAGTGATGGACCGGCTGATCGCCTTCTATCGCAGCGCCAGGGTCGACTGGCGCACACCGCTCGCCGCCGGCACGCTGGGCCAGGACGCGCCGCTGGCGCGCGTCGCCCTGCGCCATGCGATCGCGACCGATGACGCCGTGCTGGTGCACAAGCTCGCAGCCGCCGAGGTGACGCTCGACGGGCCGCTGCTGGGCAGCGCGATCGCCACCGACCTGGCCCTGAGCCACGGCGCCCACCACGCCGCGGAAGCGCTGGTGCGGGCCGGCGCGCCGGTGGCGCACGACGCGCTCGACTGCATCGACAGCGCGGTCTCGCCCGAACTGGTCGGCCTGCTGCTGGAGCGCGGTGCCGAGCCCAGCACCAGCGCCATCGCCGAATGCGTGGCCTGCGGTGCGCCGGCCGCCGCGCGGCTGATCGCCGACGCCTATGCGCAGTCCCACGACGATGTGGTCAGCGCCTACGCGGCGGCACGGGACGGCATGCTCGCCGAGCTCGAGGCCGCGCTGGTCGAGGTGCACGCGGGCCGGCTCACGCACTACCTGGGGTCGGCGGGGCTCACCAAGCGCGTCGACCACCTGCAGAGCTTCGAGCTCTGAGTCAGCCGGCGTAGAGCCAGGGGACATCGAGGAGGCGCGCACCCAGCAAGCGCAGGGCTGCATCGCGGCCCAGCCGCACCAGCCCGGTGGCATGGAAGATCTCGCCGTTGCGACGGGCCCGGGCCTGCACCTGGGCATTGCGCCGCCAACGCGCCTCGGCGTAGCGCGCGAACGCCGCCGGAACGGCCGCCGCATCGCCACCGTCGAGCGCCTCCGCCAGCGCCACGGCGTCCTCGATCGCCATGCCCGCCCCTTGCGCGAGGTACGGGAGCATCGGATGCGCCGCGTCGCCGGCCAGTGCAATGCGCTCGCTCGCCATCTGCAACGGACCGGTGAGCGGCGGCCGGTCGTTGAGGGTCCAGGCGCGCCAGCCCGGCACCGCCTCCAGCAGCGCCTGCAGGCCGGCGCCGGTGCGGCCAGTGGCGGCCTGCAGCGCCGCCAGGCTGGAGGCCTGGTCCCAGTCGCGCGCATCGCCGGCCGGTGCCGACTCGGCCAGCACCACCACGTTGAGTGCATCGCCACGGCGCACCGGATATGCCACCGCATGCAGCCGCGGTCCGAGCCAGACCGTGACCCGCGTGCTGCGCAGCGACGCCGGCAGGGCCGACTGGTCGACCAGCGCGCGCCAGGCCGTGTGGCCGGTGGCCCGCGGTGGCGAATCCTGGAGCAGGTACGGCCGCACCGTGCTCCAGAGCCCATCGGCGCCGACCAGCGCATCGCCCTCCCAGGCACGGCGCTCGGTGCTCGACACGCAGACCGCATGGTCGCGTGCGACCACGCCGGTGACCTGTGCCGCGGTCGTCAGGGTGACGGCACCGGTGCCACGCACCGCCGCCAGCAGCAGCGCGTGCAGGTCGGCGCGATGGACGCAGAAATAGGGCGAGGCGTAGCTGTGCAGCATCGCGTTGCCGAGCGGCAGGCGGGCGATCTCGCGGTCGTCGGTGGCGCTGCGCACCACCAGCGCGTCGGGCCGCGCCGCGATCCGCACCAGCGCCTCCCAGACGCCCAGCGACTGCAGCCTGCGCGTGACGTTGGGTCCCAGCTGGATGCCGGCACCCACCTCGCCGAAGGCCACGGCCTGCTCGAGCAGGTCGACACGATGCCGCCGCCGGGCCAGCGCAAGTGCACTCGCAAGGCCCGCGATTCCGCCGCCTGCGATCAGGATGTGGGCTGCCATCGAGCGCATTCAGCGCGCGGGCTTGGCGGGGGTCTTGTCGTAGGCGCCGGCCTGGGTGCCGCCACCCGTGCCGCAGCTGCCGCAACTGTCGCAGGCACCGCAGCCCGACGCCTTGCCGAGCGACGCCGCGAGTTGCCGGGCACGTTCGGCATCGACCAGGCCCGCACGCTGCGATCCGGCGGCCAGCCGGCCGGCCGCCGCGCGACGCCAGCTGCCGGGCATCCAGCGCCAGACGGCATACACCGCCGCCAGGCCGACGATCAGTGCAACCACGATCTGTTGGGTCATCTCATCCTCCTGTGAGTGCCAGGGCCACCCGGTAGGTGATCCAGCACGCCATGTAGGCGAGCGCGAACAAGTAGCCAGCCATGATCCAAACATAACGCCAGGCGCCGGTCTCGCGTTTGACGGCGGCCAAGGTCGAGATGCATTGAGGCGCGAAAACGTACCAGACCAGCAACGACAAGGCCGTGGCAAGCGACCAGCTGCCGGCGATCAGCGGTTCGAGCTGGCCGGCGACGTCGTCGCCGGTGGCGGACAGCGCATACACCGTGCCCAGCGCACCCACCGCCACCTCGCGCGCCGCCATGCCCGGCACCAGCGCGATCGATATCTGCCAGTTGAAGCCGATCGGCGCGAAGACGTGCTCGAGGCCGCGGCCGATGATGCCCGCCAGGCTGTACTGGATCGCCGGGCCGGTGGCGCCATCGGGCGGCGCCGGGAAGGTCGACAGGAACCACAGCAGGATGGTCAGGGTCAGGATGATCGTGCCCACGCGCTGGATGAAGATCCAGGCCCGCTCGTAGAGGCCCAGTGCCAGGTTGCGCAGGTTGGGCCAGCGGTAGGCCGGCAGTTCCATCAGCAGCGGCGAGCGCTGCCGGCTGTCGCGAAAGCGCTTCATGACCCAGGCCACGGCCATCGCGGAGACGATGCCGAAGACATACAGCGCGAACAGCACCACGCCCTGGAGATTGAACACCCCGGCCACGCTGCGCGCCGGGATGAAGGCGGCGATCAGCAGCGCATAGACCGGCAGCCGCGCCGAACAGGTCATCAGCGGCGCGATCATGATGGTCGTGATGCGGTCGCGCCAGTTGCTGATGGTGCGGGTGGCCATGACGCCGGGAATGGCGCAGGCGAAGCTCGACAGCAGCGGGATGAACGAGCGGCCCGAGAGCCCGACGGTGCCCATCACGCGGTCGAGCAGGAAGGCCGCGCGCGGCAGGTAGCCCGAATCCTCCAGTGCGAGGATGAACAGGAACAGGATCAGGATCTGCGGCAGGAACACGATGACGCCGCCGACCCCCGCGATGATGCCGTCCACCAGCAGGCTCTGCAGCATGCCCTCGGGCACGACGTGCTTGATCAGTTCGCCGAAGGCGGTGGTGGCTTCCTTGATCGCCTCCATCGGCACCGCGGCCCAGCTGAACACGGCCTGGAACATCAGGAACATCGTGACCGCCAGCACCAGCATGCCCCACGCCGGATGCATCACCACGCGGTCGATGCGATCGCTGGCGGCCAGGCTGCCGACCGTCTCGCGCACGGCCAGGCCCAGGATGCGGCGCACCTCGCGCTGGGTGTCGAGCACCTCGTCGAGGCCGGGCGCATGCCATGGCTGCGGCATGGCGGCGGCCACCGGGGCGTCGAGTGCTTCGAGCAGGCCCTGGGCGCCGCCGCTGTGGACGCCGACGGTCTCGATCACCGGCACGCCGAGTTCGCGCGACAAGGCGGCGGTATCGACGGCGATGCCCTGCTTCTTCGCCATGTCGGTCATGTTGAGCGCCACCACCATCGGCAGGCCGAGGCGCTTGGCCTCCAGCACCAGCCGCAGGTTGAGGCGCAGGTTGGTGGCGTCGGTCACGCACACCAGCAGATCGGGCAAGGCCTCGCGGCTCTTGCCGGTGACCACGTCGCGCGTCACGGCCTCGTCGGCCGACAGCGCATTGAGGCTGTAGGCGCCCGGCAGGTCGAGCACGAAGACGCGCCGGCCGGCGGCGGTGCGAAGGCTGCCTTCCTTGCGCTCGACCGTCACGCCCGCGTAGTTGGCGACCTTCTGGCGGCTCCCCGTGAGCAGGTTGAACAGCGCGGTCTTGCCGCAGTTGGGATTGCCGAGCAGCGCGATGCGCTGCGGCGGGCTGATCGAGACCGCGGCGCCGGGCTGGAATTGGAGGGTCGCTTCAACCATGGCCGACCGCCCCCGGGGTCACGCGGATCAGCGCGGCCTCGTGCCGGCGCAATGCGAAGGTGGTGTGGCCGAGCCGGACGGCCAGCGGCTCCCGGCCCGGCACCCCGGTGGCGACGATGCGCACCGCCTCGCCCGGCACGAAGCCGATCTCGGTCAGGCGCAACACCAGCTCGCGGCCTTCGACCTCCTCGGGCCGAAGCACGTCGAGCACCGTGGCCCACTGGTGGTTGGGAAGCTGATCGAGGCTGATGGCGGCCGAGGCCGCGCCGTTCATTGTGGTCACCCGCGGAATCCAGAAAATTCAAAATGAGAATTATTCTCGAAAACTCCGGGGTTGGGGCGATCTGGCGCAAGAATCCCTCCAAAAGCGCCCAGGCTCGGGCCGACGCCCGGCCGCCTCGCAGGCCGGCGAACCACATGCAGTGACGAGAGCATGGGGGCCAGGCCGGCGCCGGGCCGCCCCAAGGCGGCCTGCGGCCCCCCCGGGGGGCAGCGACCCACACGAAGTGGGGGAGCGTGGGGGCGATCCAGGCCGGCGCCGGGCCGCCCCAAGGCGGCCTGCGGCCCCCCTGGGGGGCAGCGACCCACACGCAGTGGGGAGCGTGGGGGCGATCCAGGCCGGCGCCGGGCCGCCCCAAGGCGGCCTGCGGCCCCCTGGGGGGCAGCGACCCACACGCAGTGGGG